>JBFHXJ010000035.1:0-37310 GCA_041598995.1 Woeseiaceae bacterium
ACGTAATGATCCCAGGTAATTTCTTCGACGCGACCACCCGAGCTCCCGGTCTCGCGACGATCGAATATGATGCAACGGTACTTTGCAGGCAGATGATCCAGTAACTTGATGCGCGCATACACACCAAGTGTCGTCCACTTATCGAGCGTTGCGTCGAATCCGCCCGGGGAGAACATCAACAGCGGCGGCCCGTTGCCAATGACCTCGTAATTGGTTTTGATTCCGTCTATTTCCGCTACTGGCATGGTCCTGCTCTTCTATTTCTTCCCGGACGGAGCACCCCGGATCTGGCGCGCCGCGCGTACGTCTTCGCAGTAATCAGTCATCGCTTTGAGCGTGATGCGCGCGACGTTTGCGTAAGTCTCGATATCCTGATCGAGGTGCTTGGCCGCGTAACCGATGGCGGCATGCGCCATGCGCACGCGCCCGTCGAGCCACGGGCCACCACCGAAACCGCCGATCACCGGAATCGACACGGCTGCGGCTACGTCCGGCCCGACGATAGGCCCCGAGTTCGTGAAATCGAGCAGTGCGGCGCCGGCAGCTTCGAGCATCCTCGCTTCCTCGATCAGGCGATCCTTCATATCGGGAGACACCTGCGCGCCCGGCTCGGACAGCGCGGCGTATTCGATTCCGTATTGCGGCGCCGTCTGCGGCGTGATACCGAATTGCGCCCAGACGGGAATGCCGGCTTCTGTTATTGCCGTCACCGCATCGGGATAGTCCGCGGCCCCATCGAGCTTGACCATATCGACTTTCGCTTCATCGACAAGCCGCCTCGCGGCGTCGAGTGCCGCATCAGTTCCCTCCTGCAGCGGCCCGTACGGGAAATCGCAACTCACCAGAGCGCGCTCCGTGCCCCGCGAGGCCGCCAAAGCAACGGTGACCATCTGGTCCATCGTCACCTCGAAGAGATCAGGATGTCCCCAGAGATTGACGCCCACCGAATCGCCGACGGATACGATGTCCACCCCCGCCCGATCGACGATCCTGGCTATTTGATAATCCCACACGACCGCCCCGACTATTTTTTTCCCATCGCGCTTCATTTGTTGAAGCTGCGGAATGTTAACCTTATCGGAAATCGGGGTTACTCCAATCGGGCGACGAATCTCGGCCTCATTCTTCTGCTGCGGGAACTATCTCTCGTCAAAACAGGCCTCAGGTTCTAGAATATTCGGCTGGCCGGTTCGACGCCGGCGCCAGATGATAGCAAAAATTCGAGGTTAAGCCGTTGCTGACAAAAGAGAAAAATGACCTGTTGACGCAGACCGGGCCGGGGACACCGATGGGTGACCTGTTCCGCTGCTACTGGCACCCGGCACTGCTGGCGGAGGAGTTGCCGGAACCCGATTGTCCGCCGGTGCGCGTGCAATTGTTGTCCGAGAAGCTGGTCGCGTTTCGCGACACCGAGAACCGCCTTGGGCTGATCGACGAGTTCTGCGCACATCGTTGTGCCTCGCTCTGGTTCGGTCGCAACGAAGAAAGCGGATTGCGATGCGCGTATCACGGCTGGAAGTTCGACGTCTTCGGCAACTGTGTTGACGTACCCTCGGAAGAAAATCCGAAATTCGCCGAACAGATCAGGCTCAAAGCGTATCCGCTCGTCGAGAAAGGCGGCATCCTATGGACCTACATGGGTGATCCGGACAAGCAGCCGCCATTGCCCGAATACGAATTCTGCACCTTGCCACCCGAAAACCGCTTCATCTCCAAACGCTTCCAGGAATGCAACTGGTTGCAGGCCATGGAGGGTGGCATCGACTCCAGTCACGTGTCCTTCCTGCACAGCGGCAGCCTGAATACCGATCCTCTGTTCAAGGGAGCCAAGGGAAACGTATACAACCTGGCCGACTTGCAACCGAAATTCGAGGTGGTCGATCACCCCGGTGGTTTACTGGTCGGCGCTCGCCGCAACGCAGAAGATGACCAGTACTACTGGCGGATAACGCCCTGGCTCATGCCCAGTTTCACGATGGTGCCGCCGCGGGGCGATCATCCTGTGCACGGTCACTTCTGGATCCCGATTGACGACGAACACTGCTGGGCGTGGAGCTTCGACTACAAAGCCTCGCGCGAGCTGACCGCCGAGGAACGCAAAGCGATGGAAGATGGCGGAGGAATCCACTGCAAATATATTCCCGGCACCTACATCCCGCTCGCGAACAAGAGCAACGATTACCTGATCGATCGTGAGGCGCAGAAAGAGGGAAGACTCTATAGCGGTGTAGAAAGCATCGCCATTCAGGACAGCTCGCTGCAGGAGAGCATGGGACCGATCTGCGATCGCACCCGCGAAAAGCTCGCGCCGACCGACCGTGGCATCATGCTCGCACGAAGAAAGATGTTCAAAGCGATCAAAGCATTGCAGGAGAACGGCGAGATACCGCCGGGAGTCGATCCCGAGACACACAAAGTCCGATCGGCCTCGGTGCTGTTGCCACGCGATCAGCAATACGCGGACGCCGCCAGGGAACAACTGCGAGCCAAGCCCGGCACGCCGCATGCCTCGGTCTGACTGTTTCGGCCACACTCAAGCCGGCAGTTATCGTCTGAACAGATTCGATTGGCCGCTTTTTGCTAGAAGTGGACTCACCTGATCTCGTTTAGATCGTGATCCGGTCAAATCGGATGTCCGATCATGGCGTACTGTCACTAATTTCGTTTCGTTACGCCGTATGTACGCGCGTAACCCCCATTGTCAACCTGGTTGGTCGGAGACTTCGCCAAACCTAATCTTAAGATATCCTCGGCCTGGGGACTGCTTGTTTTTCGCGCGGAGCGTGTATTTGATCCCAACTTTCTTGCCCCGCATCATGGGCCCCACTGCCAACCGCAGCGCGCAACCAAACACTTGCTGTGAACTGTTCGGCGCAAGATACCCGAGCGAAGCGGACACTACCGTGCCTTGTTTGAGATGCTGTACCTGCGGATAGTCCGCCATGTCGATCTCAACCGGTGTGCGTTTGTCATCCGGACCCGTATATAAGTGATCGGCGATATCAAAATCCGACGCTCGCGGAAAAGTAAGTTTTATGCTCACATCTTCGAGGCCTTCTTCCTCTTTGTTACAAACAGTCAGATTGAGCTTCACCGCTTGTTCTTCGAAATAATAATAGGCATCGGCCTCGGCATGCTCGAATCCGATCGAACCGTGAAGATCGGTCAGTGTCTCTACGTCTCGCGAGTCAAATTCAGAATCGATTCCATGTTCGTGCACGTGTAATAGTCGGTGAATCTGTGTATCCACGGTGCCGAATCTGTCTGCAACCTTTTCTTTCCAGTCTATGGCGCGCTGAATGCTCTGCTTTGCCCGACGAGAAGGCGGATTCGATGTGTCAGGTATCGCCACCTTTAGCACGTCACAATCGGGCTGGTCATTGAAACCGATCTTTACCGCCCAGGTTTGTTTGCGCGCCACGCGGGCTTTAATCTGCTCCAGGTCGTCGGGACCGAGACTTCGAAGTTGCCTGCCCTGCCAAATCCAGGACTGGCCGCCTGCAAGCTTTTTGGAGAAATCCCGCCGGATGACATAGGGCGCCTCATCGCATCCGTCAATTTCAAGGGCACCCACGAGTTTCCCGTTGAATTTATCGAATATGAATGCCAGATGAAGTATCGGTTTGATCAACGCCGAGATCAGCCGATGGGCTTTCTTTAAATCTGCCATGGCGCTGTCGGCGATGCCGACGACACCGTTGTTTTCCATCGTCGCCGTATTGACCCCAAAAATGATGTACCGCGCGCCGTCGACGTCAGTATTGGCAAGGCCGATGACTTCTTGAACCAACTGTTCCGGGTTCGGTTCCTTGAAGGGGTCGCGAAACAGCAAATTCGGCGAGGCACTCGGCTGTTGCAGGAGTTGTTTGAGAAGCATGGCAGCAAGTCGAAAGCGCTTTCGAACGGAAAATTTAGAGCAATCGATTGACAGAGACTGCGATACCAGTCGCAGTTTTCAGCGTGTTTAGAATTGTTGCGGAAATCGAGCGCGAGAGCAGAGTTGCTCAATCAATGGGACCGGAGAAGCTGCTCGGGCCCGACGACGCGTTTTGCGCTGTCAGATGATGCGGACATCCGAATCTGGTCGAAAGCGGCCATTTAGCACGTTTTCAGGCCGATTGTCGCCTTCGGGGGCAAACCGGACATTGGTCTGGGCTCAGCTTCAATCAATCGCTGTGCCCAGACCAGTCGTCACATTTCAAAAACGGTTCTTCAGGCTGGATGTCTGTGCCTGCGTATCCAGGCGATCGCCCCTCCCATCAATCCGAGTGCGAGGATGCCGCCGAGTAACAGCGGGACGGGCCTGGAATCCGTCGCGTCGGCGACAGCGTCTTGCGCGCCTCGCGCCGCGGCCGCGCTCGTCGGAGGGTGCGGTTTCTTTTTACCGGATGGCTCCTCGACGGTAATCAATTCACCGGTATCCGGATCGAATACCATGTAGACCGTGCTGTCGAGATCCTCGTCTTCGGCCCGGACAGGAGTCGCCGTCACCAACGCCGCAACACAAGTTGCAGCGAGGATGACGGCGAGTCCGGCACGCTTGTTCATCTGCCTGCCGACCTGCCACCCGCTCCTTTCAGGAACGGCGGGATGACCGGCGCTTCCTGCCATCGCCAGATTGACGTGGGCGTGTTCATTTCCACGGTCCAGTCGGCGGTGTCGGTGTTGAAGCGGAAGGTATTGCCGCGCAATTCGGGTGCCTCGTAGGAAACCTTGCCGCCGATCAGCGTCATTATTGAAGTGAGCCGATCCAGTTCCTCATCGGGACCGGCCAGATAGTCGCCGTTGAGGATAACGATATCTGCCTTTTTCCCGACTTCGATCGAGCCGAGATCGTTTTCCTTCCACAGTGGATAAGCACCGTATCGCGTCATCATCAGAAGGAGCGTCATGCGGTCCGGGACGGCCTCCTCCGGAATGCCCCAGGTCTCGCCGTTGATCTTTCGCGTCAGCCACTTCACGCCGTCTTCGAAAGGCGAAGTCCGGAGTTCGCTTTGGATACCGTACTCGCTGATGACCGTGTTCACGCCGGCTTTCAGCATGCTGGCGACCGGCGCGTTCAGGTACAGGTACTGTTCGCCATAACCATCCAAAATGACCTGGGTCGGTGTCTCGGCTGCATCACACGAGAACGTATGGTTGAGGACAGCGGCGACCTGAATCTGCTCGGGCGTCACCGTGTGACAATGGTCGCTTTGAATTCGGAGCTCACGAATCCGCTCGTCGGACATCGCTGCGCGATACGTCTGAAAGAGCAATTCGAGCGCGCCATCGCCGGACACGTGCCAGCCGGGAATGCCGGTTATGCGGCCCTCGGCCGCAAGCGAGGCCAACGTTTCGAGGTGCTCGGTCCGCCTGGCCCTGTTCGAGACGGTATTGATTTCCTCGATCGCAGCAACGGCAAGCCCTGCGGGTTGAGGCGGACACTGTTCGCGACTCTTGATCCTGTCCTCGGCAGGCATCGACGTGCACCAGCCAACGCCACCGGCATCGATGCCGCCGACGCTGCTGCCGATGCTCCACAGGAAATCCGAACCGTAGCCGGTCCAGTCACCGATGCGGCGATAGGTCGCCCTGATGTTATCGTTGAATGGTTGCATCCATCGATGGCCCCAGCCCATGCGTATCGCCATCAGGCCGTTTCGGTCCAAGTGGGACGAGGCACTGAAGCCACCCTCGCACTGGATGTGGCTCTTGTATGTGGTCACGCCGATCTGCGCATTGGCCTGCATCACTTCGAAGTAGGCCTTGATGTATTTGTTGAAATTGGTCTGGTCCTGTGCGCCGATCAGGTCGATCGAACTGCAACGCGAAAAATCCGTGTACTCGCCGGACCAGCCGACCTCGCGACCTACCATCCAGTAGCCATCGGGCAATCGCGTACCGTAGTAATCCTCCATTGCCGCGATCGCCTGGGAATTGAGGACCGAGCCGCCTCGCGTGCGCACGAATACCGGATGATTGGGGGCGGCACTATCGAGCATGTCTCGGGTAATTTCTTTGCCGAAGGCCTGCACGGCGAGGCGCGCGGGATCGGCCCTCAAGCGTATCCACTGGCCACGGGGAATCTGCCGACTGCGGGCCTGCACGGCTCGTTCAACGAGTTCCGCAAGGTTCGCCACAGACTCGCCGCGCACGCGGATCACGAGCAATTCGGGCATCGCCCTGACGACCCAGGGGAAACTCGTGGCGGTCTCGTATATGTGATTATGCGTGTCGATCAAGCCGGGTAAGACGGTGTTGCCTTTCGCATCGATAACCTCCGTCCAATCGGCGACGAGCCGCCTGATTTCTGCGTTGCTTCCCACGGCCATGATCCGATCGCCCTGGATCGCGATTGCCTGTGCCATGCTCACTTCTTTGGGGTCGTTGGAGTCCGCAGTGATCACTTTGCCGTTCAGGATAACGGTCTCCGCGTAGGGCGAGTTCGCGGCGTTAGCGCTTGAAGCAAAAACGACTGCGACAAAACAAATCAGCACTCGGCCCGCTTGTCGTAAAAATAACTCCTTGAAATTGTTCTTCATCTCTTCACCCCTGTACCTTAACTTCACTGGAACTGGAAACGCACGGATCCGTTTTGCTGTTCAAAAGTGGCAACCTCGGCATCCTCTGTCAGCAATGGGCTCAAGTTTATGCCCAGCAGGTGCCCCTGATAAATTTCCCGTTGCACGTCCGGATCATTCGGATCGATCGGCATGCCATCGAGAAAGATAGCTTCAATTCGATATTGTACGCCAGTTGGCCCGGTGCGCTCGAATTGGCCTATGGTAAGCAGCTCGTAACTGTCCCGCGCGGATATCATCCGCGCCGAGAAATTGATGTGGTCGGCCCTGAGGAAGAATCGCGCGTTCTTCATAAAAGGGAAGCTGTCGCCGCCGACCAGGACGTTCAGTATGCGTTCGTCGAGCAGCCAGGTCTTGCCCGGGATATCGGCTTTTTGCAGCACTTCGCCGAGGCCCTGCTGAATGATGCGGTGAGTGGCCCAGGAGAAATACAGCACGAAGGTGCTGCCGCGCATCGTCTCCCAGTCCTCGGCGATGCGGTAGGCAATGTAAGGCTCGGCAAACGGAGACACGAGACCTTCGGCGACGTTCGATAAACGCCGCTGCCGCGCCTCGGCCGAGCGTTTGAACGGTGCCAAAAGCTCGGCGTAACGGCGCAGCGAGCGCTCCTGCCCGCTGAGTTGTTGATAGGCGTCTGCGAGGTTTGCGAGCGCCTTAAGATCCCTGGCAAGTACTTTCTGCAGCGAGTCCGTGCTGGCCAGTACGTCGATCGGGTCCTGAGCCCCGGCCCATAAGGCGCCCAGAGCGCTGCCGGCATAGACGTCATAAAACCGGATGCGCCGAACGGCCGCGTCGGCCTGCAGGTCGTACTCCGCGCGTGCGCGTTGCACCTCCGGTTCAAGGGCTGCAATCCGTTTGGCAACGCTGTCGAGCTGCTGCTGCAGCATCCGCGTGCTCGCGGTCGGCTCGTTGATGTCCTTGACGAAGTAAGCGAACACACCGGACAGGTGCGCCGCTGCGGGTTGTGCGCCGAGCAGCAACGCCAGGACCAATGCCAGCCAGCGCTTCATCTGTCGCCCGTCCCGATCGCCCGGTGACTGGCGATGCCGCCACCCACGAGGGCCAGCAGCGGGCCGGTGAGCAGCACGATTCCGATGACGAGCACCGGTGACCTGAGTTGTCCGGACATGAACGGCACGAGCGCCGCGATCGCGTTCTGCATGACTTCGCCGAGGTACAGGAACACGGCTCCTGCCAGGACGGATGCGAGCAGGCCGAGCAGAAGCGCCTCGATCAGGAACTGGGCACGGATACCCCAGGGACCGACGCCCACCCAGCGCTGAATCTGCATCTCCACCTCACGATTGAGAATCGCAAGGTGCATAGTCGTCAGGCTCATCAGCAATGCCGCTGTGACAAAACCGGCGATCAGTATCGCGCCTCCGCGCCGCAGGCCGTTCGAGATCTGATAAAGGGTGCGCGCGAATCCCTGACCCCAGATGACGTCGCCGGCACCCGGGAGCGACCGGATGCGTTCGACGACGTCACCGGCTACATCGGGTCCGGTCAGCTCGACGGATAGACTGTCGGCAAACGCGTCGGCCGGCAGTGCCGCCATCAGTGTCTGGAAACCGAACACCGGCACCAGCTGGCGGTACACCTGCTCTCCGTCGAGCAATTCGACCCGCACCACGCCCGGCAGTGATTCGACCACGGGCTGCAACGACGCGGCGGCAAAGCCCTCGGCGGGAAACACGCGCACGTGGACCTGGCGTTCCAGCATGGTCGCGATCTGTGCAAGGTTGGCGTTCAGCCACAGGAATCCGCCAAGCATCAAGAGCGTCAGCATCAGGATGACCACGGTCGCCAGACTGGCCCAGGTGTTGCGGGCAATACCCTGGCGGGCCTCCCGCAGTCGATACAGCACGGGCCACGGATTCATTGCGGGCGCTCCGCTGCTTCGCCCCAGTAACCGCCGGTGACATCGCTCACGACGCGACCATCCTGCAGACGAATCACGCGCCGTTTCAGGCGATTCACGACCTCGACGGCGTGGGTCGCGAACACGACCGTGGCGTTCTGGTCCTGATGCACGCGCTCGAGGATCCTGATCACGCGATCCGTGTTTTCCGGATCCAGGTCGCCGGTCGGTTCGTCCGCGATGATCAGCCTTGGCTGATTGATGAGCGCGCGTCCGACGGCCAGGCGTTGCTGCTCACCGCCCGACAGCTCGCTCGGAAGCCGGTGGGCCTTGTCGGACAGGCCAATCAGCTCGAGAACATACTCGGTCCTGTGGCGCACCTCGGCAGGTCGAATACCGAGCACTTCTGCCCCGTAGGCGATATTCTCGAACGCCGCTTTTTTCTCGAGCAGCCGGTAGCTCTGAAAGATGATCCCCATCGAGCGGCGTAACTTGCTTCCCGGAACCGTCGTAACGTCTTTGCCGTCGATGATGACCCGCCCTCTGTCCGCGAGCTCTTCTTTATAGAGCAGCTTCAGCAAGGTGGTCTTGCCCATTCCGGACGCACCGACCAGGAATACCCATTCTCCGGACGCCACGGTCAGCGAGATATCCTCGAGGGCAGCGAGATGCGCCAACGGATATTCCTTGCAGACGTTGTCGAGTATGACCTCGATGCTTCCACTCCATTCCGTGTCAGGCTAGAGACTGCGCCTTCGCTGAAAAAACAGGAGCAGCCCCAGGCCCGACGCAGCCAAAATCAATCCGTAAAGCAAATTGCGACTCGTCGTTGCCACTGGCGTGCCGGGATCGGCCGTCGCGACCGGGATGCCCGCGAGCTCCGCCGTTTTGATCGGTTCCGCCTCGAGATAAGCCCAGTAGGTGAGCCCACCCCGTTCGCGAATGAACGATCGCCTCACGGTGCGGCCGTCCCACTGCACCAGGTCGGTCGGGCCGTTTGCGACGCGTCCATGCGCAAACATCGGCAGTGACGTATCACCGACCGTAATCATGTAAGTATTGCCGCCGTCTGGGTTGCGACGCAGTTCGACCCGGGCCGGCTGTCCGGCCGGACCCGGGCGGATTCCCCGCCTGGCGAGAAGCGCAATCCCTGCCGGCGTGTCGAGATGCGAAGCGATGAAAGTCGCGGCTTCCCCTCGGGTCGGCTTTGCCGCGGGTTGGTCCGGTGTCAGTTGCCCGTCGAAGAACACATCGTTGATTTCTTCGTATGTCGCTTGTCCCTCGACGGAATCGAGCAGTCCCTGCTCGAGCGCCGCCTTGCCGAGTGCATCGGTGTCCGGCGTCTCGCCACCCACACCAAGATCCGCCGCCAGCGCCGCCCAGACGGCCAGGTCGGCGCGTGTAAACGGCGCATCCGGTTCGAACACCGGCGTCTCCGGAACGATGCCGGCACCCACGAGCATCACGATGTCGAATCGCGCATCGGCAAATTCGATATCCGGAAACTGCGTGGCCTCATTTTTGATATGCGCAACCGCATCGGTGACGGCGAACGTAGCGGCGGCCGCGATGGAGATGAACATTAATCGGTAATCGTGTCTCGTTCTGCTCATTGTTTACTGCCTGCTAGTCAATTTTGATACGGCGTCCAATGCAGCGCTCTCGACCCTGGAGTCTTCGTCGTTGACGAGGCCTTGCAGTTGTGGAAGCGCACGGTCTGCCGCGGGACCGATTTCGCCGAGTGCCATTGCCGACGCCATGCGGACCGGCGCGTATTCGTCGCTCAGTCGTTCGATCAACGCAGTCACTGTCTCCGCCGCAACCTCGCCGCCGAACTGGCCAAGTGCGAGCGCCGCGACACCCCTTACCTGCCATTCCGCATCATCCAGTGCTGCGGACAGCGGCGGCAGCGCCTGCCTGTTTCCCTTGCCGACCACGCCGAGAGCCCGCACCGCGGCCCAGCGCACCGTCCAGCCCGATTCGAACATGACCTCGTCGATGGCCGGCCCCGTGTCGATCAGCTTGCAGGCGCCGGGGCCTGCGCGGCCGATGCCGGTTGCTGCGTCGCCAAGGGCGGATATTGCCCGTCGCGCGGGCGGCCCGATGTCCTCGAGCGCGAATGCGGCGGCCTCGCAGACTCGCGAATCGTCGTCGGTCAGACGCTCGGCCAGAGCCTCGATGGTTTCCTCGGTCGGAGGATCTTCTCCGCCGGCGATGGCGCCGAGTGCACGAGCCGCAGAATAGCGGACTATCCATTGGTCATCGGACAACGCCGCATTGAGTGCCGCCGTCGCTTGCCCGGCGCCGGGCCCGATAGCCCACAGCGCATTGGCAGCGGCCCAGCGCACCACGACCTGCTCGTCGGTCAGCGCCGTCGCCAGGTCCGGCACGGCGTCGATGGCGCCCTCGCCTATTGCCCCCAGGGCGCGGGCGGAGCCCCAGCGCACCGGAAGCGCCGCATCTCCCAGTCCTTCGATCAGTACCGGTACCGCCGGGATCCCGATCTGCGACAGGGATTCCACCGCCGGCTCGGCGACGCGCCAATCCCTGTCCCGCAGCGCGTTCGCGAGCATCGCCAGTCCGTCGCGTCCATCCGCGCCGAGCCTGCCGATAGCCAGTGCCGCCGCCGCCCTCGTCTGCCAGCTCGCATCACCCAGGGCCTCGATCAACGCCGGTAGCACATCGAGGCTCGAAGGCGCCAGGCCTTCGAGCGCCTGAGCGGCCGCCTGCCTGGTCGAAGCCGAGTCATCGGCGAGTGCATCGCGCAGTGCCGGCATCGCCACTGCGGATGTCGACTTCAGCGTATGCAGGGCGAGCACGGCTTCCCGCCTCACGACCCAGTCTTCGTCGCGGAGCGCCTCGACGAGGCCGAACACGGCGGCCTCGGACCCGCTGCCGACAGCACCCAGTGCGTACGCCGCTGCCCGGCGAACCTCGGGCCGCACGTCTCCCAGGGATTTGAGCAGCTGCGGCACTGCCGCCTGACCGCCGGGTCCGAGATCTGCCAGCGCCTCGGCGGCGTCGCGGCGCGCGCTCCACAGTGGATGCTCGAGTCCTGCTGCCAGTTTCGCGACATCAGCCGCAACAGGCATCGCCAGGAACAGCATCGACACTGGTAACCAGCATCGGACAGCCCGCAACGACATCAGGTTTGGCTCTCCCGGGCCGTCAACCGGGCATCGAGCCGCGGATAGACGCGCCTCGCATTGCCTTCGAACACCTTGTGCCGATCTTCGTCGCTGAGATCGAGTGCGTCGATGTATCGCTTGGTGTCGTCAAAGTTATGACCGGTTTCCGGATCGACCCCTTTTACGGCACCGAACATTTCGGATGCGAACAGAATATTGTCGATGTCGATCACACGGAACAGGAGATCGATACCTGGCTGGTGGTAAACACAGGTATCGAAGAACACGTTTTGCATGATGTGCGTATTGAGCGGCGGCTTGTTCAACATATCCGCGAGGCCACGATAGCGGCCCCAATGATAGGGAACGGCACCGCCGCCATGCGGGATGATCAGTCGCAAATCGGGAAAGTCCTTGAACAGGTCTCCCTGCAAGAATTGCATGAACGCAGTCGTGTCCGCGTTGATGTAGTGTGCGCCGGTGGCGTGAAAGTTCGGATTACACGAGCTGGATACATGGATCATTGCCGGTACGTCCAGCTCCACCAGCTTCTCGAAAAACGAATACCAGGATTTGTCGGTCAGTGGTGGGCCGGCCCATTTGCCGCCGGAAGGGTCGGGGTTCAGGTTGCAGCCGACGAAACCGAGTTCGTCGACGCACCGTTCGAGCTCATCGATGGAATTCTTGATCGGCACACCGACCGACTGCGGCAACTGGCAGACACCGGCGAAATTTTCCGGAAACAATTGCGTGATGCGGTAAATGATGTCGTTGCTGATGCGGGTCCAGGTTTTTGACACGGCCTCGTCGCCGACGTGGTGTGCCATAGCGGAGGCTCGCGGCGAAAGAATGGTCATGTCCGCGCCGCGTTCTCTCAATGCCCGCAGCTGATTGTTCTCGATGCTTTCGCGAATCTCGTCGTCGGAAATTTTCTCGAGTTTCGGGGCCGGTTTCGAGGAGTCCTCGTAGTGAGCGATCTGCGCTTTGCGGTAGTCGATCAGCTTGCCGGGTTCGGTGGTGTAATGGCCGTGACAGTCAATGATCATCTTTTTTCTTCCCTGCCGCACTCATTCCCCGTCGTCCAGGTACTTGAGGCCTTTTTCTTCGAGCGCGGGGCGCATGCCGTAGATATCGAGACTCAGCTCACCCGCGGCATAACGTGGTCGGTTCTTCGCCTCTTTTTCTTCCCTTTCCCTGGACTTCACCAGTACATCGGCCGCTTCTTGCCTCGCAACAACGACGACGCCGTCGTCGTCGGCGACGATCACGTCACCGGGGTTGACGGTTTGGCCCGCGCACCCGATCGGAACATTCACGCTGCCCAGAATCTCCTTGACCGTGCCTTCGGCGGATACGTACCTGGACCAGACCGGGAACCCCATTTTTTCGAGGTCCTTGATGTCGCGGCATCCGGCTTCGATGATCAGGCCACGCACGCCTCGCGACATCAGCGATGTCGCGAGCAGATCGCCGAAATAGCCGGCAGAGGACGGGCTCGTCGGTGCAACGACCAGGACGTCGCCCTCGCGGCAATGTTCCACGGCGACATGAATCATCCAGTTGTCGCCCGGTGGCACCGACACGGTAACCGCTGTACCGGCGATATGTGCGCCGGCAAAGATCGGCCGCATATGCGGCGCCATCAGGCCTTTACGGCCCTGCGCTTCATGCACAGTGGCGACCCCGTAGTTCGCGAGCTCGTCGACCGTCTTCCTGTCGGCGCGGGCAATCTTCGTATGAACGACGCCCATCATTGCCATGGAAGCAGCGAAACGTGGATCACGCCTTCCGTCTCCGTGCCGCCGACCGACTTGATGGCCAGGTCGGTGTCCTTGAGCCCGAGCCGATGCGTCGTGATCAGATCCAGCGGGAATCTGTCGGACGCGAGTTGCTTCAGCGCCAGCTCACAGGAGAGGAAATTGTGTCCACGTGCGGACTTGATCGTGACGTATTTGTTCGTCACTTTCGCCAGCGGGAAATCGGGAAACTCTGCAACCTCGCCCTGCACCAGCAATGTACCGCCTTTGCGTTTGAGCGCTTCCAATCCGATGAGTACGGGCGCCGTGCCCGCTCCGGCCGTACAGTCTAGAGAAACGTCGACACCCTCACCATTGGTGATTTCCCCGATGCGTTCAATGACATCTTCTTCCTCGACATTGATCGTATAGTCGGCGCCCAGCTTTAGCGCTACCTCGAGCCGCGCCTTGTCTTTCGATGTCCCCGTCACGATGATCAACGAGGCGCCGGCCTGCTTGCAGGCAACTGTTTGCGACAGTCCCTGCTGTCCCGGCCCTTGCACCAGGACCCGCGAATCGTAACCGACCTCGCAATCGAACAATGCCCACTGAATGCCGTTGGCCATCGGCGTCACGACGCTGGCAAGCTCGGGGGTAATGCCGTCCGGGACTTTGTGTATGACCGCATTCCATGGCAGGTACATGTACTGCGCGAAGCCGCCCCAAAGATGTGGCGGTCGCTCGGCCGAGGTATAGCCGTAGCGAATCGCGTTCGGATTACGTCGCCAGTCGGTTCCCGCGCACAGACGATAGTCGCCCCGGTGACACCATTCGCAGCTGAAACAGGGCACATAGTGCTCGACGAACACGAGGTCCCCCTCCTTGACGCCCTTGCGTTCGACGAAGTGCTTGCCGGCTTTCGCGATGTAGCCGATATTCTCGTGACCCATGATGACGTCGTCGTCGATTGGGGGTTTGGCGTAGAACTTGACGTCCGTACCACAGATACCGGCCGCCTCCATTTTCAGCAGTGCGCTGTCATCGGAAATTTCCGGCATCGGAAATTCTCGAAGCTCGGTCCGGTGGCTGCCGGTGCGAACTGCCGCAAGTACTTGTTCAGTCAAGGATTTTCTCCATGTTCTTCGAATAATTCTCAGGCAAGTGTCCTATTATGCTATCAATTGGCCGTTTAGGAAGCGTCTGTTTGAATGCTTGCCCGGCGTCGACGAAAACTGTCCGGATCGCGTTGACAGTCGAATCGGTGGGGAGGATTATCGACCGGCGGCAAAGCTCGTTCAAAACGATATATCATATAAAGGGCAAGTCACATGGCTAATCCCCAGATTTCCGACAATCCCAAAAAAACCCAGGTTGCTGTTATGAATGCGGTGCATGACCTGCCCGTGCTGGTCGCCCGCGACGAAGGTTTCTTCCAGGATGAAGGGCTCGATATCGATTTCGTGACGACGCCCGGTATGGCACAGGTCACTTCGAATCACAGCGTCAAATGGAATTCTGTTTTCGATCGACCACTCGACTCCTTATATAATGATGGCGGCGTCGATCAATACCGTATGTGTGAATGGGGCATCATGAAACGCGCTGTAGAAGCCGACGCCGAAGGACTCCGCAAACGAAAAATCGTCGCGCTCGGCGCCTCGATGTCTACTTTCGCCATTGCCGTTTCGCCCGACTCTGACATTTACGAACCAGAGCAGTTGAAGGACAAGGCGATCGCGGTGACGCCGAACAACGGCTCGAACTTCACGACATTGAAGATGATGGAGGGATTCCTGACGCCGGAGCACATCGTCACGACGAACGTAGGATCGATGCCGAAGCGGCTCGAGGCGCTGCGAAAAGGTGAGGTCGCCGCGGCCACCCTGATGGAACCCTGGATCAGCGTGGCGGAGAAGCAGGGGATGCGCATCCTGATCGAGTCCCATTCGACCCGCAGCGAGGCAGCCGCCGACGACGTCGATGGCGCGACACTTGCGGCGATGTTCCGCGCACAGGCAAGAGCGGTCAAGGTGCTCGAAAAAGATCCGACGCCCTATGTCCACTACTTTGTTGCCGAGACTGGCGGACTGCTTGAACCGAATGAGCTTCGCGTCTCACGCCTGTTACACGCGCCGCCACAGCCCTATACGCGGGAACGATTCGACGATACTTATGCCTGGACCGCAAAATGGAACATGGTGGTGCCAGGCGCTACCTATGAGAACACGGTCGACAACCGCGCCTGGGAATAGCGGTAATTTTTCAATCGGTACCGGCCACGAAGAAACCGCCGCGGATTGCGTCGTCCCATTGCTGAAATACCGCCGGGCCGATGCCGAGATCGATGCCTTCGACAACCTCGCCGGACATATAGCCGTGCGTGCCGGCCGCGAACTGGGTTAACGATACTCTGGGCGGCGGTGTCATTTTTCCGAACAAGGGGATGACGACCTCCTCATAGACTTCTCTGCTGTGGTCGCGGCTATGCGCCGATATCTGAAACATGATCGGCGGAACGGGCTTGACACCATCGCCGCTCAGTTCCCGTGTCAGTCCGAGATAGCGCTCTACGAGCGCCTGCGTTTCTTTCCCGTCGAGCCTCATCCGCTTTGCGGTTACCATTGCCGCTTCACGTAAAGAATCCTCGATGCCGTGCGTGACGATGTATTCCGCCTTGAAACTGGCGCGCGGCTGCACGTCGCCCCACGAAGCGAGAATATCCTCCATGATCTCCGGCAGGCGGTACAACGCATCCGGCCCCTCGCTGCCGAGCAGTTCGGGTCCCGCATAGCGCGCCCTGTCCCGCCAGCTGCGAATGTAGAGTTCATCGAACGGATCGGAGCGCGACGGCAATTCCCTGTTCCTGCTTGCCCTGTCGAAGCCCTCGATCGCACCGAGCTGGCCGCCCCAGGCCGACTGGGCGCGATAGATGTAGCCGAAGGAGGAGTTCTCGATCGCCAGGATGCCCGCGATGTTGGGAACGCGCTGCGACAGCATCATCGTGAACGGCCCCCCCGTGGAGTGACCGTGCAGGTAGATGGAGTACTCCTGCGCCGGGAAATGCCGCTGCATGGCCGCGATGCCCGCCTGTTCGAAAGCGATCGGCCATCCCGCCATGCGGTAATAGAAGGTGGTGCCAGGTTTCGCCTTGGCGAGCGTCCTGGTTCCATAACGGGCGCGCTGGCCTGAATCCCTGACGACCTCGTACTGGTCGCGCGTGATGTGCTCGCCCCTGAGCCAGATCGGCGTGCGGACCTCGAGCGTGTAATCGTGGTAATCGTGTGCCGTGACATTGCTGCCCGGCCAGTCGCGGCTCTCGGTGTGGAACGCGTGCCGACCCGGGTAGCTCATGCTGACGACCTTGTAGCCGAGTTTTCGCGCAATCAGGTTGGCGCGCTTGTGCATCGACTTGAAGTCGCCGCTGCCGCCATGCAGCAGGAAAATGCCTATTTTTTTGCCATCCGCTCCTCTGGCGATGCGCTCCGGGTCCGCCGGCTCGTGCACCGACATGCCGACATCCCAGTCCAGATCGACGGCGCGGATGCGGATGATGTCCTCGACGTAGCCTTTCTCGCCGCCAGCTAAGGGAATATCCGATCGATCCATGAACGCATGAATCGTCGACCTGATTTCCTCGAGCGGGACATCGGACGGCGGAAGGTACGATTCGGCCGCAGCGAAGCTCGCGCAGCACGCCGCGGCGGCGAGTGCTAGCACTCTGTGAAATGCGCACATGTCATGAGGCAAAACATCGGGGCACGATGTGTGCCCCGATGTGTATTGCGACCTCTATCAGTCGAACAGGTATTCCATCTTGACCCCGTAGGACGCGAACGACGACGGGCTCAGGTGCTGCGACTGCAGCCCGTTCGGGAATACGTCGAGTTCCGGATTGTAGGACGGGCGCGCTTCGAGCAGGTTACGGCCGAAGGCCCAGATGGCCCAGCCTCTCTCGACATTGCGAACACCGACCATGATGTTCAGGTCCTCGTGCGTTTCGTAGTTCACGATCTCCTCGAAGCTCTCGACATCGATGATGTACCCGTCGGAGACGTAGCCCTTGAGGTTAGCCAAAAACTCGTAGTCGGTGCCGAACGGCATGAAGTAATCGGCGCTCAGCACGAATTTCCAGTCCGGCGTGCGAGGCGCCTTGGATCCCGTGCGATCGATGATAGCGGTGAAATCCTCGATCGCCTCCTGCGGATCGATGGGCGGCAGCTGCCGTACATCACCGTCGAAGATCCTGCACGGCGCGTTCGCATCGTTCAATGCCGCGAAGATCTCAGAATCGGTACAGCCTGCGCCGGGGAACGCGGTCATCTCGCCGTCCATGAAGGCGCCGGACAAGGCCAGTCGCAGATTCTCGGTCGCCGCAAACCGCAGGTTGAATTCCAGCCCGCGGACACGCTGGCCGGCGTTGACACTGGCCGATGTCTGTTCCGGGTCCGGCGACAGTGCCGTCGTCTGCAAATTCGGGAACTCGAGCTCGAAGATGTCTGCATCGAAGCCGAAGCGCCCGTTCATCAGCGTGCCCTTGACACCGAGCTCGTACTGCTCCGCGTCCTCGGTCTCGAAAGTCAGCTCATCGAGATCCCTCGGAATTGAGGTCTGCCCGGTATCGAAGCCGCCGATCTTCGTGGATTCGGCGTACCTTGCGTAAACGGTCAGATTATCGCTCACGCGGTAACGCACCGAGATCTGTGGGCTGAAGCCGGATTCTGTAAACGGTACCGCCCAGGGCCCCTCGCCGCGCCCGTCGGGTCCGCGAACCCCGAAGTCAGGAACCGTCAGGCCGACGGGATACGCGTTACCCGACCACCATGGCTGAGGAACATTGCGAGTCTCGCGGAACGGCATGGCATACAGCGTCGTGCCCACCGGCACCGGTACGAACAATCTCACAGTGCTCGGATCGACGATAAAGTAGTTGTCCTGATCATCGAGACTAGGCCTGCTGCAACGACGAACGCAGCCCGGTGTGCCTATGTATGGCAAGTTGATGACATTACCCATTGCGTCTTCTTGCTCGAGGCTGGCATCGAACAGCATGTCGGTTGGAATCGCAGTTGCCGGATCCAGGTCACAGGGAACGACCGGACACACGGTGAACACCCACGAAGCTCCGTAGCCTTCGGCGGTGGCAAACTTGTCGTGATCCTGGTAGCGGCCACCGACGTCGATCGAGAGATTGTCACCGATATTGAAGGTGACGGTGCCGAAGATCGCCGAGAAATCGACATCCTCGGTGATGATGTTAGAGCGTTGCGACTGGCGCACGTTGGCACGAAGGCTATTTGAGAATGCCGTCAGGTCCGTCGACTGGACGAACGCACCGACCTCCCATTCGATCTGGCGACCCTGTGCAGATCTCAGCCGTAGCTCGGAGCTCCACTGCTCGAAATCCTCGCCGCGGCCCTGAAAGTTCATCAGGAACGGCGAATCGCTGTTGTCTTGCACATAATCACGCTCGTAGCTCGAGAATCCGCTCAGCCATTCGATGCTCATTTCGTTGGCGAAGGTGTAGGCGACCTCGATGTAACCGTTATACGAGTCGAGATCCTCGTACCCTTGAATGCCGTTATTGCCGCCTTCAACGGCCGCACCCTGTCCCGCCTGGCGGATGTCGACCGAACCGACGTTGGAATTCTCCTCGCGAATGGTCTGCGGCGGCTCGAAGTAGGGCCCGCCCTCGCTGACTGACTTGGTGCTGTCGAAGCATTTGGTATCGAGCGGTGTGAACGGCGTGCTCCATGCCGAGCCATCTTGCTGGTCCCAGACGCTGCGCTCGTCGCCCGGCGGTACGCCTGGATCGTCCAACGGACCGCCGCGTCCGAAGATCAGCGGCCCGGCCGTGCGACAGGTAGAAATGGTCTCGGAGTCCTTGCGGATTTTCGCGCCCTCGACTTTACCCGTGATCTGCAGGTTGTCGTTCGGCGTGAATTGCAGGATCACGCGACCACCCGTGTTTTCGTAGGCGCCATAGGGCTCACCCGTTACCACGTAGTCCATGTAGCCCTCGGATGTCTCGTGCGCGCCTGCTACGCGGATGCCCCATTGATCGCTCAGCGGACCGCCTACGCCGAAGGTAAACTCCTGCGTGCTGTCGGTGGCGAACTCGGTGTTAACATAGCCTTCCCAGCTATCCGTGGGTCGGCGACTACGGATATTGAATCCGCCCGCGGTGGCATTCTGGCCGAAATAAACCGGCTGCGGGCCTTTCAACACCTCGAGGCTTTCCACATCCAGGAAAGCCAGCTTGACCTGCGATTGTCTCCCGAAATGGATACCGTCGATAAAGAACGGTGTCGCCGCGTCCAGTGTCAGGGCGTTACCCGTGGTACCGAAGCCGCGGATGGACACGTCCTGATCCTGTACCCGAGGCTCGATCAGTACCGTTGGCGAGAAATTTGCCAGATCGTCCAGGTCGCGGAAGCCCTGGCGCCTCATTTCGTTTCCGCTGAACACCTCGAGCGCGATCGGCACATCCTGCAGCGCTTGTTGACGACGCTGCGCGGTCACGATGATTTCCTCGAGCACCAGCGTGTCCTGCTGGGCCTGAGCCGTGCCAGGTTTCAATGTGACAATCGACGCCAGCGCTATGAAGAAACCCAGAACGGCGCTCTTGCCGTATGATTTGCGAGTAAACATTAGTCTCCCCCTGTTGCTGCAATTTTCGAATGATGACGCTTGTTGTTATATCTCCTTGCCTGGGCAGCAAGTGGATCCCCCTCTACATTCACATTTTAATGCATCTGGCGCATTTAAGTACTGTTGTATGACAGCAAAATACACGCTAGTTTGCTTTTCTCTTGTACTCCTATTTGTGGCGCAAAACAAACACTTCGGCGTGTGCGCGAATAGTAACAGGTGATACTATCTCGCCGCGGTTAGTGCCCCGGCGTGCCTCGCGTGGCGACTTCGCCATCGAATTCGGCCTTGATTTGCGGCAAATCCGGCTCCAGCTGGTCGTCGAAACGCAGTCCGAGATTGATGACGAGCTTGGGCGCGTTGATCGCGAGGTAACGGGCCGACTCATCACCCGGGTTGAGATGCTGGTGATACCAGTAGATTGGCGGCACGAAGATGGTTCCCTCGTGCCAGTTGACACGCACGCGGTCCTCGTAGCGACCCTCCGGCCAGGTTATCGAGTAGCCCTCGCCGGAGAGCAACAGGATAAAGGCGTCGCTGCTGTGTCGATGCGCCTTTTTGTAGACTTTCGCGGGCATCTCGGAAACGTGCAGGTCGATCATCGTGTTGCCGGACATCGTCCAGTGCGTGTTGGTCGTGCCCTTGCCGCGTCGGTCGTATTCGTCCAGCTCGAACTCGAGTGCATCGCGCACGACGTTCGTGACCGTCAGGTTCTTGCGCACGTGGACGTTGACATCGGTGTAGTCTTCCTCGGCGTTGTACCGGTCGCGGAACGCAAACGGATTGTTGAATACGAAATCGACGCTGTTCGTCGAGTTGATCACGAATGGAAAACTCGTCACTGCCACGATCCGCACAGGCTCGTCGCTGTCATTGAAGATCTGATAGCGAACGTTCAAGGGAATCGAAAACAAGGTGCGGTAATCAAAGTCGACTCGTTGTGGGCGCATCTCCTCCTGCTGGATGAGAATGTGTCCCGGACCGCCGAAGAAATACATGCCTGCTTCGAACATGTGCTTCTGTGGTTCCGTGTGGCCCTTCGCAGGGATCTCGAGGATCCAGCCGTCGGTGATCTGGTAGTCCGCCATCTTGATGTAGAGGCCATCGACGCCCATATCTTCCCAAAACTGAAGCGGCTCAGTACGCGCGTCCTGGATAATCAAGCCGACGAATGTCGGCATGCGCTTTTGGGCTTCCTCGAACCAGATTTCGTACGGGGTATCCCCGGGACGGCGGCGCCACATCGACGGCCCGACCTGCTCGCGCCTCCGGTCGACCTCGTTTTCCTCAGGTACCTGCGCATTCAGATCCGTCGCCAGGCAAAGCACCACGGCAGTACTGGTGAGTAACCAGGAAATTTTAAACATTGCTCTTCTACCCTCGATTTGAACTCATGTGGCCTGTGTCACAAGACTAACATTATTTCTGCGGTGTTGACTTTCATCGAGGCGGTGGCAACGTCTCTTTTTCCATTTCATATGAATTTGCCATATTTGGTTTGAGTCCCTGCTCCGCCAGCGCATCTGCAAACATCGTCCGCACTTCCTTGCCCTCATCCGCGTAATCGATCTGGTGGCCGCCGATACGACGGCTGATCCATGCTTTGGGTACGCCTTGCGCATTGCGAATGGCCGTGCCTTCGTATTTGAAGGCAAGATACCGCGCCGGTTTTTCGCCGGTATTGAAATGCTGGTGGTACCACATATTGGGTGGTGTGATCAGCGTGCCCGGCTTCCAGTCATACCGGTTCCGCTCCTCGCCTTCCGGCCACATGAGGGTATAGCCCTGGCCCGAAAGGACGATGACGTGCGCGCCCGGACCGTGGGCATGCGCTTTCTTGTAGGTCGCCACGGGCATTTGTGAAATGTGGCTGTTCATCGAGCTCTTGGCCATGTTGAAGCGGATATGTCCGCCTCCTGCCCCGCGTTCCTTGGCTTCGACCAGAGGCAGGTTGACCGCGTCGGCGACGAAGTTCGTCTCGAGCAAGAAACCGCTAAGCTTGTCTTTCGGTGCAAAGTAATCCGGTTCGCCGGAAAAGCGGCTCCTGAAGTCATAACTGGTATTGAAAATGAATTCGGGGTCCTCGAACACGTTGATGATCGGCGGCAGGTTCGTCACCGCGACAAATCGCACGGCGTCCTTGCCGGAGCCATTGAAATGCTGGTGCCAGGTATTGACGGGGATGGCAAACAGCGCGCCCGCCTGCCACTCGAAAGAGACCTTGTCTCCCGCATCATTCCACACTGTCGTGGAACCATGACCCTTGAGTATCATGATCATTTCTTCGTAAAGCTGGCGTTGCTCGGTTAGCTTGTCACCCGGATCGATCTCGCAGACATAACAATCGTTCGACGTCCGGGACGCATCGTGATTGATGAACACTGCCCGCCCGTTACGGCGAGGCCACGGCTTTAATTCAACCGTGTTCAAATCCGGAACGTAGATCCCGTCGATGATGTCGAGTCCTTCGTCTCGGACCCAGCGGGTATACGGCGTTTCTTTTTCCTTGGCGAATTTTTTGGCCGTATCGTCGGATACGATTGCGCTCTTGGTCACAGGCTTTTCCCCATCAGAATGATTCAAATTCTCTTTAAAATGTTCCGGCAAACGATAATATTACGCGCCGGCCATCAACGCTGTCATGTAATTCCCGGAAGTCCAGCGGAGACAGGTTGCGCAGTCCGGCAAATACCATGCGATCACGCAGCTGGCTCAAATTCAAGAGATTTTCGGCGCTTATACGAATCTTCATATCGAACCAGCGTGTCGTTTCCACGAAGACATTGAATTCGACATCCTCGTCGTAGACGTCCAGCTCGTTGACCTTGAAAAGAGGCCGTTCGGCCCGCGTCCGCACGTCCCATCCCCAGGCCACGCGCGCAGCATCGAGGTCCTGTCGAAAATCCAGCGTGTAGGCATACCGGTTCTCGCCTTGAAACGGCAATGGCCTGCGACTCTCGGTTCCAGCGGACAATACGCGCTGGGCAAGCGTAACCGGATCTGTGACCGTTGAATCCTGCCAGCGTGCCTTGAATTCGAGGCGCCCACCCGCCACGCCCAGCGAATCGAGTGGCAAAGTCGTCTCGAACACAGCACCCCAACGGCGGCCGTCTCCGATATTTCCCGGCGCCTCGAAAGCCGGTGTCAGCGGCAACAGATCCTGCACATCCTCTATCCAATGGTGAAACAGCGTTAGTTTGATGACGCCAATTGCACCAAAACGTCGCTCATGGCTGGCTTCAGCGATCCAGGTCGTTTCCGGTCGCAAGTTTGGGTTACCCAGCGCCAGGTCGTCATCCTGGAATACGGTCGCGCTGACGAAATCGTCGAAATCGAGTTGCGAGACTTCCCGTTCGATACGCAAGCGGGTCAGCTTTGCCTGTTCAGGTGAATAGGTCAGGATGCCCCGCGGTTTTACAAAGAAAAAATCGCGCTCCTGGTCGACATCGCCAGTTTGCGAGATAGTGGACTGTTCCATCCCGAGCCCGTAGTCGATTGTCAAAGGCCCGTGTGTCCAGGTCTCGAAAATCAGGAAATCCCAGCGAACTTCCTCGACCTCGGTATTCGCGCCGGTCACCGGTACCGGTACCGGGCCCGATCCGAGATCCTCTGTAAGAACAAAGGTGTTATCCAATTCGTTGAAAGCGCCCTCGAAATTGATTTGCACGACGCGATTCGACGCCCTCGCCCAGTCCAGTTCCACTCGCATAATGCTTTCCGATTCGACATTGTCGCTGTCGGCCACGCGAATTCGAGTCTGGTTTCCTGCGGCGTCTATACTCCGCTGAGAGGACAGCGTCTCTTCGTCTTCGCGGATATGCAAAAGTATTACTTTGCCAACAAGCCCTTTCTTCAATTCTCGTTGTACATCGGTACCGAGCTCGAACTGCAGGATATCGATCTGGTCGTCGAAGAATTCCGTGCGTGGATTGTTGCCGGGCGCCTGCGGCACACGCTGCGAAATGTTCTGCTCGTCCAGATTGTTGATACTGATTTTCGAATTAAATCTGAACAGGTAATCGTCAAGCCATGTCGATCCGATCAGGTTTCCGCCGGCCTGCTGGCGCAAGCCTTTCCTGACTTCATCCCGGAGCTCTGTTAACAAGCCACCCGTATCCAACACTTCCACCGTTCCATGGTCGCCAAACGCAGGTCGTCGAAGCTCGAGCCCCGCGTTGTATTCGATCCCCCTCCAGAGGTCGGAGCGGGAAATGCTTGCGGAGGGAGTCAGCGCGGAGATGTCATCTGTTTTTCTGACCGCCAGCTCCCAGCGGCTGGCGGCGGGAATGTCATCGCGCAACATGATACTGGCAACGACCGGCTGTCCCTGCATGTCAATGCCACGTACCTGGCTCCGGATCAGGTCGATGCGCCTGACAGTGCTGGCGGCAATTCGCTCCAGGATCTGTGACGGCGTATCTTCTTTAGCGCTGGGACGCCGGTCGTTGATCAGAATATTGCCGACGACATTGCCGAAACCGCGGTCACCGCTGCCATCGTCGAGTTGAAACCCGGGAAGCTGCCGAACCATGTCCAGCGCCGTTACGGGCTGATACCTTGCGAAGAACTCCGGGTAAAATTCGACGACCAGCTGCTGTCCGTCTTGCGGCGATTCCCCGGCGCTCGACTGCCGTGAACCGTGGTCTTGTTGGGCGACCGCCGGCAAACTGGCGGGCAGCAGGTTGACGATAGTGCAGGCGACAAGCAACGATGATGGCCAGGATTTCATCGTAAGCAATCTTCCCCACCAGTCCGGCCGTGACATCTGAGAATAACCCGAATTTCCTTTCCGATGCTAAAATGCCGCCTAAACGATTAATCCGACAGACCGTTCCCAGCACGAGTTGATACCATCCGGTTCGCCTTGCGGATACGGGTCGCAGACATGGAATACTACACGCTATTACTTTTTGGTTGCCTGGTCGGCATGCAGCACGCGCTGGAGGCGGACCACCTTGCCGCAGTAACGGCAATGAGTACCGGCCGAACATCGCGTCGGGCACTCGTTTTGCGGGGCAGCTTCTGGGGCCTTGGACACACAGTTACCTTGCTATCGATTTGTGGCGTCCTGCTGATTTTTGGCGGGAACATCTCAACGCGGGCGGAAGCAATGCTCGAAATCGCGGTCGCCATCATGATCTTGCTTCTCGGTGCCAGTGTCCTCCGCCGCCTCTGGCGACAGCGCCCCCATTTTCACGTTCACCAGCACCCGGACGGTGTACGCCATTTACACGCACACAGTCATACTCATGATTCGACCTCTCATTCGCAGGCCACACATGACCACCAACACCACGATGTGGGCCTCGGTCGTGCCGTCGTCGTTGGCATGATGCACGGTGCGGCCGGTTCGGCCGGATTGCTGGTACTCGCGGCGGCGGCAGATTCACTGATGAATGCGATTACTTATTTACTCGCATTTGCGGTCGGCACCATACTCGGGATGGCCGCATTGTCGTTCGTTGCCTCTTATCCGCTCGCACTGCTCGAGCGCAGCGCAGGGTGGTTCAACGCTGCGGCCAGTGCGCTTATCGGCTGTGCCACCCTCATTATCGGCGGCCGGCTGCTTCTGGAAAGCTGGGGAACACTCTGATCCGTGACTTCCGATGAGCGCAGCGAATTAACTCTTAGACAGGAATTGACCCAGGGCATCTCCATCCTGGAACGTCTGGGCATCATTGATTTCAATGGTCATTTCAGTGTCCGTCTCGGTGACGGCAACATCTTGATCAACACCGGAAGTTCGATAAGGAGTGCCATCGGTCCAGGCGATTTTGTTGTCACCGGTTCGAACGGCGAGATCCCTGATGATGCGCCGCGCCCGCCGGCTGAATTGCCCCTGCATGTCGCCGTCTACCGGGCGCGACCGGATGTTCAGGCCGTTGTCCATGGGCACCCGCAATGGTCGACCCTGCTTTCCAGCGCAGGGGTCGGCTATCAGGTCACCATGGCGCAGGGTGCACTGCTCGGCGAGGTGCCGGTGTTTTCATCGCCGCTGTCGATGAACAATGCTGACATCGGAAACGCACTGGCCGATTTGCTGGGCGACGGACGCGCCGCGCTGTTGCGAGCACATGGCTCCGTGGTGGTCGGAAAGGACGTGCTCGAGGCGACCGTGCTTGCGATCTACCTGGAGCTGAATGCCGAACGCCAGGTTCGCGCTGCAGCGCTTGGCAAACCGTACCTGTTTTCGGATGAAGAGATTCTTGCTTTCCAAAAAGGACTCGAGAAACGCGGCCTGTTTGAGAAATGCTGGAATTATTACTTGCATAAATTTGGATTGGCGGCAGCAGTTTAGAGGAGTTCGCGCATGTGTGGTGAGATAGACGAGCAGAGTCGTATCGACGAAGAGTTGTTTGACCGATTCCTCGAGCGTGCGGCCAGCCGGGGTATCGTGCCCGGGACGCCGCGCAACGATGCGCCGGCCGACCTGACGGAGCAGAGCGTCCGAGCAGCCTACCTGGATCGCCTGTTCAAGGCGGGCCTCGAGCGGGCGGCCAGTGACGCTACCAATCTGCCTCACGGTGAACGCATGGATGTATTGGCCGGTCAGGCCATCGTATTCGCCCGCCTCGCCGGTTTTCTGGCAGCGCAGTTTCCCGCAGAGGCCGATGTGTTTCGAACCGTAGTCGGCACCCTGGTCGAGAGCCACAACGAGCCAGGCGGGATTGGATAGTCCGCATCAATCGAGCGACCCACGCCCCTGGTCCCGGGGGTGGTGGGCGGGGCTGATCCGCGCAGGCTTCGGACCCTCATTGTGGCTTTTCGCGGCATTTGCCGCGGGTATGGGTCTCACCTGTTTTTTCGTGCTCGGCGCCGATCGGTTCGGCGATGCGATGAGCGGCAGTTTCGACCTGGTCTGGGGTACCTTGCCTCGTGTGACTGCCGCACAGTTCGTCGCCGGCTTCATCTGGGCCATGTTGCCGCATGATCGGATTGCACAACTCGCTGATGCCGACACAGGCGTGCACGGCCTGGCGCTGGCGACAGCGGCCGGCATTGTTACACCGGGGGGTCCGGCATCCGCGTTTTCCCTGCTGGCAGTCGCGGCCGCTGCTGGCGCCGACCGCGGCATACTGGTGACTTACATCATGAGCTGGGCGCTGCTGGCGGTGCAACGGATCATCATCTGGGACCTGCCGTTCATGGGTGCCGAGTTTTCGGTGATTCGCTTCCTGGTATGCCTGCCGTTACCGATCGTCGCCGGCCTCATCGCGCGCCGGCTTCCGTTTCCGCTTGTCTTGCCTGGAGCGACGCAAGGAAATCGGCAATGAACAGTGCCGGCGTATTGATCATTTACTTGCTGATGGTCGTTCTCGGCCTGGTCGCCGTGTTTCGCGGCCGGGACAGTTTTCGGCTCGGCCTGATACGCGGCACGGAGCAGCTATGCAAACTCCTGCCGCGAATGTTTTTCGCACTGGTCGCCGCCAGTTTCATCGCCATCCTGATTCCGGCGGAATTGATCGGCCGTTACCTCGGCGCCGAGGCAGGCTTCACAGCGGTTGTACTCGGTTCCCTGACCGGTCTGATCGTGCCGGCCGGGCCCGCCATATCATTCTCAATAGCGGCGGTGCTCGCCAACGAGGGTGCATCGACGCCGGCGCTCGTATCATTCATAACCTCCTGGAGCGTGTTCGCCTTACATCGCGTTTTCATTTTCGAGATCCCGTTGCTGGGCATTTCCTTTACCCGGCTGCGCATGCTGTCCGGCCTGATATTGCCGCTGGTTGCCGGCGCCCTGACTCTGGGCGCGATGCGCCTGGTCGCGGTTTCTTGACCTACTTGCGTGCCCGCAGATGAAACAGATGTTGTATATTTAGGGGCTCGGGATCGAAACGCTCAATGAAAAAGTAACTCGGATCATGACGACAAAACCAGGAGCCGAAATGGCCACAAAAGCAGTCCCTCCCGCCGAAAAAGAAGAGGTCGTTTGGGAACGATGGACCAAGAAAAGAACATTCGTACGTGCCCTCGAGGGTACCTACTCCGATCTTCAGCACGAACTTTTTTCCCAGCCACGAATTTATCCGACGAAGGATCTGAAGTGGAAGGGAGGTCCACAGAACTTCGGAAAAAAAGTGATCAATCCGCAGGCGGTCAATATCGCGCAATCGATTGAATCCCATATCGATGCCTTTGCGCCCGGTGGTCATGGACAAAAACACGGGCACATGAACAGCGCCGTATTCTTCGTGCTCAAGGGAAGAGGGCACGACGTTCATGACGGCGAGAGGATCGACTGGGAAGCCGGTGATGCGATGATCGTCGAGAACGGGTGCGTGCATCAGCATTTCGCCGATGATCCGGACGACGAAACGATCGTCTTGATCATGAAAGCCAAGCCGTTGTTCCTGTTCATGCATCTGATCTTCCAGAAAATGGTCGAGTTTCCGCCGAAGGAACCGGTTCCCGGCCATGAGGACTACGAACCGCCAAGCACGCTCTGAGCGCCGTTACAAAAAACAGGATAAGCATTCAATGACCAGCAAGATTTCATTTGTCAGCCCAATCGAACGCGAGCGCGCGCGCAGCGATGTCAGCGCTGATTTTTACGCCAAAGCGCTCGAATCATCCAGGGAGTTTCGCAAGGAGTACAAAGAGCGAACGAAGGTCGTCAAATGGCACGACATGCCGATGGAACGCACGGCAGACGGACTCATCAAGCACATCATCAATGAAGGCATGAATACCGTGGAATGCTGTATTGATGTCTACATGCAATTCATACCGGTCAATGGCGCGACAGGCACGAGCCGCCACCTGTCCGAGGAAATTGCCTTCGTTATCGAAGGCAGCGGCCATGATTTGCACTATGACGTTAGTTTTGCCTGCAAGGATGAATTCATCTGGGAGTGGGAGACGACCCCGAAAAAATACGCGTGGGGGCCGGGTGACTATATTTATATCCCGCCCTATTGCGCGCATAAACGCGTCAACGACGATAAGGAAACCGAGGCCCGAGTCGTCGTCATGAACAGCCGCATGTTGAAGCCGATGGGATTCGACTGGTTCGACCAACTGGAGCCGGCGGAAGGATTCGAAGATCTCTGGGTCCCGCCTGAAGACTGAGCATGCGAATCTCAAGATTCGCTGTGCCGTTGCTGGCTGCCGCCCTTGCTGCGCCTTTTGCCGCAGCCGATACGTATTCTTACGATACGGATTATTACCGGGGCAAGAATGTCAGTTATATCGTTTCGACAAACGCGGGGGGCGGCTACGACGCCTATGCCCGCCTGATCGGCGGCTACCTGGAACGTTACCTGAATGCGGATCACGTCATTATTCGAAACGTTCCTGGCGCCGGTCATATCGTCGGCGCCAACACGCTTGCGCGGTCCAGGCCTGACGGCCTGACGATCGGCACGTTCAACGCCGGCCTGATCTACGGGCAGCTCCAGGGCAAAAGAGCGATGCGCTTCGATCTGCGTGATTTCGCCTGGATCGGCAAGGCGGCGGGCGAACCACGCGCGATCATCGTATCGACGAACTGTCCGATCAAGTCGATGCATGACCTCGTGACGATAAACGAGCCAGTCATTTTCGCCGGCGCGGGAATCGGTTCCGCTTCGTACGCAGACACGCGCCTGCTGTCCGAGGCCTTGCAGCTGAAAATCAGGATCATCCCCGGCTACGACGGCACCGAAGCGGAAATGGCGATGATGCGTGGGGAGATCTGCGGGCAGGTGGCTTCGACAAGCTCCGTGCAGGGTTTCGTCGAAGCCGGTTACGGCGCGTATCTCCTGTCGATTGGCGGCGACATCGACGGCGTGCCGAATGCGATGGAGTTTGCCGACAATCCACGCGCCAGGAAGATCGTCGAACTGGTCAGCGCACTGGCGCAGCTCGGACGTATCACCGCCGCGCCGCCCGGTACGCCGGAGCAACAGTTGAACACCTTGAGGCAGGCATACCAATCCGCGCTCGAGGACCCGGCATTACTCGCCGAAGCGAAACGCAAAGGGCGGCCAATCGAGCCGGCATTTGGCGACGAGGTCAGGGAACTCGTCGTTGCCGCTCTCGATCAGCCTCCTGAAATTGTCGAGATCATCAAGAAGGCATTAGGCGCCGATATCCGCTAGTCGGGCGACGCCGCTGCATCGTTGCGCGGGAGACAACATGGACATTGGTGGAATCTTCGCGTCGCTGATGAACGTAGTGGGCTCCCCCTACCATTTTTTCCTGCTCCTCATCGCGGTGCCGGCCGGCATGTTTTTCGGCGCCGTACCCGGATTGGGTGGCAAGCTCGGTATCGTGCTCGCCATCCCGTTCGTGTTCGGCATGGACGCGCTGGCGGGTGCGATCTTTCTCATTTCGATGCACTCGGTCGTACATACGGGAGGCTCGATTCCGAGCATTATTTTCGGTGTTCCCGGCACCGGCCCGGATGCGGCAACCGTTGTCGACGGCCTGCCGATGACGCGCAATGGAGAAGCAGGCAGAGCAATCGGCGCCGCACTCGGCGCTTCGGGTGTCGGCGGGGTCATTGGCGGGCTGTTCCTGCTGGCGATCATGCCGCTGTTGCGGCCGGTGGTACTCGCTTTCGGGCCCGCTGAGTTTTTTCTGCTCGCACTTTTCGGCATCTCTTTCATTGCGATGCTGGCGGGGGACTCGCTCGTGAAAGGATTGATCGTCGGCCTATTCGGACTGATGATGGCCTTCGTCAACCTTGACCCGCAGACCGGCACACAGAGGTACACATTCGACCTGCTGTTCGTCTGGGACGGGATCGACATCATCACGGCAGTACTCGGAATCTTCGCCATCCCCGAGATGATCGCGCTCGGCATTTCCGGGGGCGCGATGGCCGGCGACAGACGACAAAGTGCGAGTTACGGACTCGGTGGCGTGCTGCAGGGCATCGGCGATGTGATGCGTCACTGGGTCCTGACCATACGCACCTCCATCATAGGCGCCTTCATCGGCATGATCCCGGGCCTCGGCGGCGATGCGGCCTCGTGGATCTGTTACGGCCATGCCGTTCAGACTTCAAAAACACCGGAGCGCTTCGGCAAGGGCGCGGTCGAAGGCGTAATCGCTCCGGAGACGGCGAACAACTCCAAGGAAGGCGGTTCCCTGCTCCCGACGTTGTTTTTCGGCGTTCCCGGATCGTCGGGCATGGCGATACTGCTGGGCGCGTTTGTGATGCTCGGTATTCAGCCCGGGCCCAGTCTTGCCCTGACCGGTATGGAAATCGTGTGGACGCTGATCTGGGCCCTGATGATCGCGAACATCGTCGCAGTGCTCATGTTCTTCGCCTTCGCGCCCGCTTTCGGTTACCTGAGCTATGTCCGCGGCGGCTTGTTGATCCCGTTCGTGTTTACGCTCACCTACCTGGGGTCGTATCTGAGCCACCGGGCCTGGGAGAATCTCGTGTTGCTCACCGTGCTCGGGATCCTCGGCTATTTCATGAAGAAGCACGACTGGCCGCGCCCGCCGTTCGTCATCGGCCTGATCCTCGGGCCGATCGTCGAGGAGTCTTTCCACAAAGCCACGGCCCTCTGGGGAGCCGCGTTCCTGTTGCGTCCGGGCGCATTGATCATGATGGCATTGATCGTCGTGAGCTTCGGCATCTACATCTGGCGATCGCGAACCCGCCCGGCCGTTGTAGCGGAGCATCATTATGAAGTCTAGAGCACTCCTTAGCGGTCCGGCGCTGACCGCCTTCGCGATGCTGGCGATTTTCCTGACGATGACGCTGATGGCCATGGGGTTCCCCGAGAAAGCACGGCTGATGCCGCTATTGGTCGGCATCCCGGGTACGGTGCTGGCATTTTTTCAGGTCATCAAAGAGATCCGCGCGCCGCTCGACGACACCGGAGAATCCGAAGCGCAACGAGCTGCGGCACGATGGAACCAGGCGCACATGTTCATCTGGCTGCTGCTATACTTTTTCGGCATTCTCGGATTCGGCTTTCTCTATGCGGCACCTTGCCTCGTGTTCGGATTCCTGTATCTCGGCAAGTCGGAAGGTTTCAAGATTGCGATGATCGGCGCCGTGGCGACCTGGGCAATCCTGTACGGATTGTTCGAACAGGCATTCGAGATCCCGCTTTTCGACGGGCTCGTCGTCGAATGGCTCCAGGATTGACAGGCGATAGCAATGGATAAACGCTTCACGATCACCGTCGACGGTCGTCAACACGCGATCACCGCGGATCCCGCGATGCCGCTCTTGTACGCGCTTATCAATGAACTCGGAAAAAGGGGGCCGAAGTTCGGCTGTGGTCTCGCTCAATGCGGCGCATGTACGGTGCTCATCAACGGTGCGGCAGTTCGTTCCTGCACGTTGCCGATATCGGCGGTCAACGGCGAAGTACGCACTCTCGATGGGCTTGGCACCGCGGGTAATCCACATCCCCTACAAAAAGCGTTCATCGAAGAGGAAGCGGGACAGTGCGAGTACTGCATCAGCGGCTGGATCATGACCGCCACCGCACTCCTCGAGGAGAATCCACGCCGCAGCGATGAAGAAATCCGGCAAGCGCTGAGCGGGCTCAAGTGCCGCTGCGGAACGCACATGTCGATCCTGCGTGCGATCAAACGTGCGGCCTCGGAGATGGCGGGATGACTGCCGCGGGTGAACCGAATATTGCACGCCGCGAGTTGCTGAAGGGCAGCGGCGCCCTGGTCATCACGATGCATGTGCCGGTGGCTGCGTGGTTCGGCGCGAACGACGCCGAGGCTCGCCCGCTGACACGCGATCTCAACCCGGCCGAACTCGATACCTGGCTCGCGATCGATGGCGACGGCATCGTGACCGGATACTGGGGAAAAATGGACATGGGCCAGGGCGTGGACACGGCCATCGCCCAGATCATCGCCGAGGAGCTGGACGTCGACGTCGACAACGTCAACATCGTCTTCGGCGACACCGCGCTGTGCGCGGATCAGGGCGGCGCCAGCGGCTCGACTGGCGTGCAGCGCTCCGGCGTTGCCTTCCAGGCCGCCGCCGCGGAAGCGCGGCTGGTGCTTTTGGAGAAAGCATCCGCGGAATTGAAGATTGCGGTTGACGACCTGGACGTGAACCATGGTGTGGTTCACGCAAAGCGTGATCGCAGCAAATCGATCTCGTACGGCGAGCTCGTCGGCGACCGTTTCTTCGACGCGCCGATCGAATGGAACGGTGAATTCGGCAACAGCCTGGCGCTGAAGGGCCGCGCAAGGCCGAAGGATCCGAAGGATTACAAGGTTGTGGGAACCTCGGTTCGGCGCAAGGACATCGCCGGCAAGATCCTGGCGACGACCGAATTTCTGCACCACGTCGACGTACCCGGACTCATGCACGGTCGCATGATACGCCCGCGCACGGCGGGCGCACGCGTCAAGTCCGTCGACAGGAATTCGGTCAAGGACATCCCCGGAGTCCAGGTGATCATTGAAAAAGACTTCGTCGGCGTGGTCGCTCCCAGGGAATGGGATGCCGTCAGGGCATCGCGAGCCCTCAAAGTCGATTGGGACGAGTCCGACGTCGGCTTCCCGACCGACTCCGAACACCTGTTCGAGTGGATTCGTGCCGCCGCACCGGCCATGTCCAAAGTCGAGATGGACAAGGGTAATGTCGACGAGGCTATCGACGGCGCCGCAAGAAAAGTGACTTCCGAGTACGAGTGGCCCTTCCAGAGCCATGCGCGAATGGCACCGGCCGCCGGCATTGCCGACGTGCGCGGCAAACACGCCGTCATCTGGACCGACTCGCAAAAACCCTACGACACGGCCAAGGGCGTTGCGGCGCTACTCGGCCTGGACTATGTGAGAGGAATCTGGATGCCGGGCCCGGGATCCTACGGACGTTCGGATGCCGGCGACGGCGCGATGGACGCGGCCGTACTGTCGAAGGCCGTCGGCGCTCCCGTGCGCCTGCAGTGGATGCGCAACGAGGGTCACGCGTGGGATCCGAAGAGCCCTGCATCGGTCATCACCTGTCGCGCCGGACTCGACGCCGCTGGCAAGGTGATCGCTTACCACCATCACATCAAGGGCTTCTCGCGCAGCGACATGAACTCGCGCGAGAACGATCCGAGCGAGGTTCTGGCCGGGCACCTGCTGGGCCACGTCAGCACGCCGAGGTGGAACATGCGCACCCCGGACGATTCCTATGCGTTCCGCCACAAGCGATACAGCTGGGACGCACTAGCGCCGCTGCGGGCGCAGGCGTCACCGCTGCGCACGGCACACTTTCGTGACCCTTACGGGGCCGAAGTCCACTTCGCATCGGAATCTTTCGTTGACGAGATGGCCTTGGCCAGCGGAACCGATCCAATTGATTTTCGTCTCGGGCATGTCACGGATCCCCGCGATGCCGCCGCACTCGAGGCGGCGCGCGAGATCTCGGGCTGGCAACCGCGGACATCGCCACGCAAGAAACGGGATTCGAACGGCAATTATGTCGGTACCGGTATTGCGTATGCGCGACGCAATGGCGCAGTCAATGCCGTCGTCGCGGAAGTCGAGGTCAATGCAACATCGGGCCGCATCTGGGTTCGGCGCATGTGGGTCGGCGCCGACTATGGCCTGATCATCAATCCATTTACCCTGGACCGGACGATAGAGGGCAACCTGTTACAGGCGACGAGCCGGACCCTGTTCGAGGAAGTCAGGTTCAACCGCAAAATGGTCGAATCGCAAGACTGGCTTTCCTATTCGATTCTGGACGCCATGGACGCACCCGAGAAAATCGAGATCAGGCACATCAGCCGACCGGAACTCGGTCCTCGTGGTGCCGGCGAACCGACGACTCGCGTTGCGCCGCCAGCGATCGCCAATGCGTTTTTCGATGCGACCGGCGTGCGCATGCGGCGCGCGCCACTCACGCCCCGACGCGTCAAAGCAGCGCTGGTTGATATTTGATTACGCCTGAGCGGCAACGCGCAAAATTCAGGCGTCAAACAGATTTCTCTTCATGCGTTCGACGTATGAGCGAAATTGCTTGATTTCCTTTTTGCTGAACCCCTCCGTAGCGATGTTATTCACGTCGAACGCCATTGGCAGCAGCTCATCTCGTAATTCGCGTCCTCTGCGGGTCAGATGAATCCTCACTTTTCGCCGATCGCCCTGGTCCTGTTTGCGAACGACCAGTCCATCCTTGACCATGCGACGGATCGCGACGACCGTTGTCGGCGCCGTCATTCCAACGCGCCATGACAGGTCACCCTGCGCCAGTCCGTCTTCTTCCCATAGTTCGCGCAGAAAATACCACTGGCCGAGCCCGATACCTCGAGGCTTGATGCGCGCTTCCAGCGCCCTCGAGAAACTTCGATAACAATCGCGCAGCAGGTATCCGACGCTGCGGCCCGGCTTGAACTGGAACACCGCATCGGACTCGTGCCGCGGTATGGATTTGCCGGCGCTTTTCGGAGTAGCCATCAGATTCGTCGTCCTCGCCACTATGAGCGCAAATTCAGCGCTTGCGAAATGAACATTTAACACAACATTGGCCACCGCGACAGCTTGACGTAGCAAGGAAAATTTGTTAGATATCTAACTAAATTAGCTGGTTTTTCAGGGTTTTTGGCCCACGCTCTGCCTACGCCCCTGCGAGAACTACGGATATCTCCAGTAACGTCGGCGAGCGAAGATAGCGGCCAGTCTGCCGCGGAACGTTTTGCAGGGTGATATTGGCCAGCGAACAGCCGCGGCTCCAAAGCGGGAGGTATCGTGAAGAGACTCGTTGTAGGCATGACCGGCGCGACGGGCGCCATTTTCGGCATCCGACTCCTGGAAGTGCTGTCAGATACCGAGGTGGAAACTCACCTGGTCATCAGCAAATGGGCGCAAAGAACGATCGAACACGAGACCTCACGGAGCCTCGAGGAAATCTGCAATCTCGCTACCGAGGTTCATGGTCCGGGCAATATGGGCGCCAAGATCTCGTCCGGATCATTTGCCACCGACGGTATGGTCGTCGTGCCGTGCTCCATGCGTACGGCCGCCGCGATCGCACACGGCCAGGGCGATCACCTCGTGCATCGTGCCGCGGATGTCATTCTGAAAGAGCGGCGCAAACTGGTGCTCGTCGCCCGTGAAACGCCGTTGAATGACATACATCTGGAAAATCTGCTCAAGCTGTCACGCATGGGCGTATTGATCCTGCCGCCCATGCCAGCCTTCTACAACTTGCCAGAGACGCTGGATGACATGGTCAATCATGTTGTCATGCGCGTCCTCGATCAATTCGACATCTCCCTCGACCTGGCCAAACGCTGGGATGGAGAGATGCAACGAAGTGTGTCGAGCGTCCGTTCCATAAAGAAAAAGACGTCTAAATCCTGATACGAACTAACCGGAGACCAATCATGGCCGCGATCCCCGAAAAAGTCATTGCAAGCACACGTGACATCAGCAGTCTACGATCAACGATCGATTGGCTCCGCGCTAACGGCGATCTGATAGAAACACAAAAAGAGGTCGATCCGGATCTCGAGATTACAGGATTACAAAAACACTTCGATGGCGGTCCGCCAATCCTGTTCGAGAACGTCAAAGGAAAACCGCATGCACGTGCTATCACGAATCTGTTTTCCGATATCAACGTTATCGATCGAATGTTTGGCTTTGACGGTCCGGTGGATCGAACGCATAAGATCGCAGCGGCCTTCGGAAAACCGCTGGACCCCGTTGAAGTCAGTCAGGACGAGGCACCTTGCCAGGAGCACATCATCACAGACGATCTCGACGTGAACAAATGGATCACGGCGATACGTCACACCGATCTCGAAAGCGAACTGACGATAGGCTCCGGTATCCGGTGTGTTGTCGGTGACTATTTCGACGGCGGTGCGGATCTCGGATACAACCGTATGAATTTCCGCTGGGGTAATGTCGGCACTTTCCAGATCTCGCCCGGCTCGCACATGTGGCAGGTGATCACGAAACATTATCGTGATGAAGCACCGATCCCTATCACGATGTGCTTCGGCGTACCGCCGGCGTGCACGCTGTTGGCCGGCGCAGGCTTTGACTATCTCATCCTGCCGAAGGGATGTAACGAAATCGCCGTGGCCGGCGCTATCCAGGGTGAGCCGGTCAAGCTGGTCAAGGCGCGCACGGTCGACGCCTGGGCGCTCGCCGAATCGGAGTATGTGCTGGAAGGCTACGTCCATCCGCGTGACAAACGTTATGAAACGGCCGAGTCAGAGGCGGCCGACGTTCAGGGTCGTTATCACTTCCACCCCGAGTGGGCGGGTTACATGGGCAAGGCCTACAAGGCGCCGACTTTTCATGTCACTGCCATCACCATGCGCAAGCCGGAATCAAAGCCGGTGATCTATCCCCTTGGTGTACACACGGCTGATGACAGTAATATCGATACGACGGTGCGCGAGGCGGCCATATTCGAGCTTTGTCAGCGTTTGCAGCCAGGTATCGTTATCGATGC
>JBFHXJ010000036.1:0-35887 GCA_041598995.1 Woeseiaceae bacterium
ACCGTTAGAAGTAATCCTCAAGTCTTTCGACGAACCGGACGAGATTACGCGCTTCAGCAAGGGCAAATTCGAAAAGGTTACGCTCGGCGGCATGACGATAGGTCGCGCCACCTACGAACCTGGCTGGAAATGGTCGGTCGACGTTGGGCCGGGCGTCGGCGAGAAATTCTGCACGATCGAACACGTCGGCATGGTCATTTCCGGCGTCGCTACTGCCGCATTCGCCGACGGCCGCGTCACTGAACTGACGCCAGGCAAACTCTTTCATGTACCGGCCGAACCGCATGACAGCTGGGTCGTCGGAGACGAGTCTTACGTGTCCCTGCATTTTCTCGGCGCAACGAAATACGCGCAACTGGAGAAGGCCAGGCGATGAACATCAGACACGTTTACCTCGCATTGGCGGTCATCGGCGCGGTCGTGCCGTATATATTTTTCATCGAACATTTCTCGACCACCGGTTTCAGTCCGGGGCATTTCATCGCGCTGCTGTTCGCCAATTCGCCTGCGGCCGGATTCACGGCGGATTTGATGATTTCATCGCCCGTTTTCTGGGTCGCCATGTTTCATCAGCGCCGCCGCGGCAAGGGTCCGAATCCCGCGTTGTTCGTCGCATTGAACCTGACGATCGGACTCTCCTGTGCGATGCCCGCCTATCTCTACGCGACGGCGGAGCGCCAGTGAGCAGAGGGGCGCTCGTCATCACCGGTGCGAGCCGCGGCATTGGTGCCGCGACGGCGATTCAGGCCGCCGCACTGGGTTACAAGGTTTGTGTTAACTACCGTCAAAACGAGCGTGCGGCGGAGGCAGTCGTGAGGAAAATTCGCGAGCAGCGTGGCGAAGCGATTGCCGTCGCGGCCGACGTGAGTGGTGAGGACGATGTGCAGATGCTTTTCGACACCGCCGCCACAGAGCTCGGGGAGCTGACTGCTCTCGTCAATAACGCGGCCGTACTCGATACCCAGACGGACCATTCCGGCATCGACGTCGCGCGGCTCAGGCGAATCCTCGATGTCAACCTCGTCGGAGCATTCCTCTGTGCCAAAGAGGCAGTCGCGCGAATGTCGGTCAAAAACGGCGGTCGCGGCGGCGCCATCGTCAACGTCTCGTCGGTCGCCGCGCTTGCTGGCGCGCCGCACGAGTACATCGACTACGCGATGTCGAAAGGTGCGCTGGACTCCATGACCGTCGGCCTGGCGCGCGAGGTCGCACCGCTCGGCATCAGGGTCAACGCAGTCAGGCCCGGATACATCCTTACCGAAATGCATGCCGACGGCGGTGAGCCCGATCGCGTCGCTCGTCTCGCCCAAAACATCCCGATGAAACGCGGCGGTGAACCCGATGAAGTCGCACGCGCGATCGTATGGCTCTTGTCCGATGCCGCCAATTACGCGGTCGGTACCGTCATTCATGTCACCGGCGGCGTCTGAGCGCATAACCGGCTTTGAACCGATTGCGGCGCCGGACGCCCGGATACTGATACTCGGCAGCTTACCGAGCAAGCTCTCGGTGCAAAAGCAGGAATACTACGGCAATCCGCGAAATGCGTTCTGGCGGGTGATGGGCGAGCTCGTCGGCGCCGAACCGGATCTTCCCTACGCGGCGCGCACCAACATACTCAGGCAGCGCGGCGTCGCTGTCTGGGACGTGCTGCGGTCTGCGCCGAGAAACGGCAGCCTGGATGCGGCGATCGATTTAAAAGGCGCAAAAGCGAATAATTTTCGGACCTTTTACAAGGAACATCCGGATCTGAGGCTAGTCTGCTTCAATGGCAGGAAAGCCGCGGAACTCTACGAACGCCTTGTCGTGCGGCGGGGAATCGGTACCATCGAGGATATCGATATGAAAACGATGCCGTCGACCAGCCCGGCGCATGCGTCGATGACGATTGCCGAAAAAGTCCGTCACTGGTCGGTCATCTGCGCGCCGGCGACAAGAAACGGAGGCCCTGATGTGCCGTAATATCAAGACGCTCTTTAATTTTGATCCGCCCGCCACTGACGAGGAGATTCGCGCATCATCGCTGCAGTTCGTGCGCAAAGTGAGCGGATTTGCAAATCCTTCCAGGGCGAACGAGGCGGTCTTCAATCAGGCGGTTGATGATGTCGCCATCGTCGCGCGCCGATTGATCGATTCGCTGGTCACGAGTGCGCCCTCGAAGAACCGTGAGTTCGAGGCAAAGAAGGCAAGGCGAGGCGCCAGAGCCAGGTTTGGGACCTGAATCAGACAAGATCTACTTTCCATATAAATCGAACGAACAAGAAGGAGATACTGATGATTGGCTATGTAACGCTGGGCACGAACAAGATGGACGAGGCTGCGGCATTCTACGATGCACTGCTCGGCGACTTAGGCGCAAAGCGGCTGATGGAAGCCGATAACTTCATCGCCTGGTCGACCGGCATGGGAAGCCCCGCGATCTCGATCATCAAACCGGCGGACGGCAACGCGGCGACCGTCGGCAACGGCGTCATGGTGGCGATACCACTGGATGCGACCGACAAGGTCGATGCCATGCATGCCAGGGCGCTTGAGCTCGGCGGCAGCGACGAGGGCGCACCGGGATTTCGCGGCGACAATTTCTATGCCGGCTATTTCCGGGATCTCGACGGCAATAAGCTGAACTTTTTCCATTTTACGCAGGGCTAAGCGGTCCGCGGGTCCGGCCGTTACCGCGATGTGCCGGCCGACTTTTCAGTGAAAAACACGGATATCCTGCTGCCGTTCTTCGGTGTCATGCTACTGACGCTGGTGGTATGGATTTACATGTATGCGCGGCGCATTGTCTATTTGAGACGCGAAAACATCGACCTCGAGACGGTCGATACACCGGACAAAGCGGCGAACGTCGTGCCGCCGCATGTCCATCTCGCGTCGCACAATCTAAAGAACCTGTTCGAGCTGCCGGTACTTTTTTATGCGGTATGCCTGTATTTGTACGTGAGTGATTCCGTCGACAGGCTCTACCTTGCGGCAGCCTGGTGGTTTTTGGGCTTTCGGATCATCCACAGCCTGGTGCATTGCAGTTACAACAAGGTCGAGCACCGTTTCCTTGCTTATCAGCTGTCGGCGATTGCGCTGTGGGTGATGCTGATTCGTACAACGCTGCAGGTGCTTGGCGTAGGCTGAGAACTTCGCGGCTTGCAGGAGCGACTTGTGGGAGTGGCTTTTTGTACAGGGACGTACTTATGTCGCTGCGCACAGGGATGTGCGAGCAGCGACGAAGCCGCGATCCCTTACAAGGCGTTATTACCAGTCTCGCCGGTCCTGATCCGGTACACGTGCTCGAGCGGCGTGACGAAAATCTTGCCGTCACCGACCTTGCCGGTTTTGGCGCCGGTGACGATTGCCTCGATGACAGCGTCGACGCGATCGTCCGCAACCGCGACTTCGATTTTTGCTTTAGGCAGAAAATCGACAACGTATTCCGCGCCGCGATAGAGCTCGGTATGGCCGCGCTGCCGTCCGAAGCCCTTGACCTCGCTAACCGTCATACCCTGTACGCCGACTTCACTGAGCGCGTTCCTGACGTCGTCTAGCCGAAACGGTTTGACGATTGCTGTAACAAGCTTCATTTATGTTGATCCCGTGAAATTGATTCCATTTTGAGCTGGCCTTTTACAGAAAAACCGTGCCGCCGTCGACCATGATCGTCTGACCCGTGGTCAATCTGCTATGGTCGCTCGCCAGGAACAATACGGCACCGACGATGTCTTCCGTTTCCAGGGGCTTTCTGATCGCCTGTTGTGACAGCGTCACCTCGACGATCTTGTCACGCTTTTCCTTGAACACCTCGCCGGTCGCGGCGGTGTTGACGACATTCGGTGCTACCGCATTGACCCGTATGTTGTAGCGACCGAGTTCTCGTGCCAGCCCGCGAGTCGCCCCGATTACCGCCGCTTTCGATGCTGTGTAATGCAGGCCGTTCGGCATGCCGTACACGGCGGCGAGCGACGAGACATTGACGATAGATCCCTCGTTTTGCGATTTCATCGTCGGCAGTACGGCCTTGCAGCACTGCCAGATGCCTTTGACATTGACGTTCATCGTCGCATCCCATTCAGCCTCGTCGAGCTTGTCGAATGGCGCGAACGTCAGGCTGCCGTAGAGGGCGGCATTATTCACGAGCACGTCTATGCGACCGAATTTCTCGACGACCGCTGCAGCCATTTCGCGGGTGCTTTCTGCGCTCGTGACGTCGGTTCTGGTGTCGATGCCGTCGGCGCCTTCCTGTTCGACGAGTTTCAGCGTGGTCGAGCAGTCGCGCAGGTCGTTCACAGCGACCCTGGCGCCCCGGCGGGCGAATTGCCTTGCATATTCCTGGCCGAGTCCGCGCGCCGCGCCGGTCACGATGACCACTTTGTTATCGAAATTCATTATCGGGTCCGTTGGGCCGCGAGGCCGCTATGCTAGCAACCGGCCGTGATCATGTGTACTGGCAGCCAATTCGCTTGCGAGCTGCGGACGCTCTGGCTATGTTCACTGACTGCAGGGCGCCTCGCGCCCCGCGGCTTTTTGTAAGTGTTTGAATATAAATGCAATTCTCATGCGGGAGCTTGAATCAATCAGCGGGGGGCATCCATTGAGCGGAGTAACAGAAGTAGGGAAGATCAGCTGGATCGACATCACGGTCGACGATGCAGACAGGCTGCGGGACTTTTATGCAAAAGTGGTCGGCTGGCAACCGGAAAACGTGCAAATGGGGGACTATGCGGACTTCAACATGACGATGCCCGGCAGCGGCGAGCCTGCGGCGGGTATCTGTCATGCGCGCGGCAGCAATGCGGACCTGCCGCCGCAGTGGCTGATCTACATCGTCGTCAGGGACGTCGCCGCCAGCGCCACGGCTTGCGCGGACAACGGTGGAGAGGTCATCGTGCAGCCGAGACCACTGAGCGGAGGCAGCTTTTGCGTCATCAGGGATCCGGGTGGCGCGGTGGCGGCACTGTACGAGCCGCCGGCGAAACAAGCGACGGACTGATTCAGGGGCACGGTGCCGGGCAAATTCGAAACCGCGGCATGGCATAACGCCGTTGCCGGCATTATTGCGTCGGCCAAGGCAGATTCGACTGCCTCAGCCATGATCGAGGCGATCGAGTCGGTTGTCGATCACGAGGGAACCTGTCTCATCGCCTTCCACAACGACGCCCGGCCGATGGTTTTGCATCACACCCTGGAGCCGGCCGGCAGGAAGCATTACCTCGAGCGGTACCTCGCCGGGCCTTATCTCCTCGATCCGCTTTACCAGCTCGCGATCAAGAAAAAAAAGCCCACGTTGTGCCGCTTCCGCGATGAATTGCCCGATCGGTTTCGCTCCAGCGAGTATTACCGACAGTATTGCGAACGCACGCATCTGCTCGATGAAATGGATTACCTCGCGCAGGTCTCACCGCAGACGACGGTCGTGCTCGTCATCGGTCGCAGGGACAAGATGTTCAGCAAGGCAGAATTGCAACGTCTCGAGCTGATCGAGCCGGTCGTTCAGTCCGCAATCCGTAAGACCTGGGTTGAATGGGTGGCGAAGGCCGGCAGTCCGCACGGCGAGGACAGCGTGCACAAACGGCTGACCGAATGCTTCGACAAGTTCGGAGAAAACATACTCACGCGCCGCGAACGGCAGATCAGCCAGTTACTGCTCCGTGGTCACTCGTCGAAGTCAGTCGCACGGGAGTTGAATATCGCGCCGGGAACGGTGATGGTGCACAAGAGAAACCTGTTTGCAAAACTCGGCATCAGTTCGCAGTACGCGCTGTTCTCGCTTTTCATCGACGCCCTCGAGCAGCCCTGAGACTCCTGATTTCTTCAATTAAATCAATTAATTAACTATACCTTCGGTATGGTATTCAGAATTTTTTCCAATCGTTAGAGAATACCGTGCGGGCCCGAGTCCCGGGCACTTCAGGGTATTGACATGTTTGATTTTGATTTCGGACTGGGTGACGAGATCGATATGCTGCGCGAGTCGGTCAGAGAATTCGCAGCCGACCACATCGCGCCGCTTGCCGCGGATATCGACGCCTCCAACCAGTTCCCGAGAGACCTGTGGCCGAAGCTCGGCGATCTCGGCCTCTTGGGTATAACGGTCGAGGAACAAGATGGCGGCGCCGGTCTCGGATATCTCGCACACGTCGTCGCGATGGAGGAAATCAGTCGCGCTTCAGCGTCGATCGGCCTGTCGTACGGTGCACATTCCAATCTGTGCGTCAATCAGCTGCGCCGCTGGGCAAACAAGGAACAGAAGAAGAAATACTTGCCGAAGCTTATTTCCGGCGAACACGTCGGGGCACTCGCGATGAGCGAACCGGGCGCCGGGTCCGACGTGATGGGTATGCGCACGACGGCGGTTCGCGACGGCGATCATTATGTGCTGAACGGCAACAAGATGTGGATTACGAACGGACCGGAAGCCGATGTCTCGGTCGTATACGCGGTCACGGCTCCCGACAAGGGCGCCTCGCGCAAGCTGAGCGCGTTCATTGTCGAACGGGGCTTTCCGGGGTACGCCGTTGCGCAGAAACTCGACAAGCTCGGCATGCGCGGTTCGGATACCTGTGAGATTGTTCTCGAGGATTGCCGCGTACCGGCCAAGAATCTGCTGGCGGCGGAGGGCAAGGGTGCCGTCATCTTGATGAGCGGACTCGATTACGAACGACTGGTCCTCGGTGCGGGACCGCTCGACATCATGCGCGCCTGTTTCGATCTGGTCATGCCGTATGTGCACGATCGCAAGCAATTCGGCAAGCCGATCGGTACTTTCCAGCTGATGCAGGGTCAGATCGCCGATATGTACACGGCCATGAATGCAAGCCGAGCCTATGTCTATGCCGTGGCAAAAGCCTGCGACAGGGAGCACGCGACGCGGTTCGATGCTGCAGCCTGTATCCTGTTTGCGTCCGAGCGCGCGACCTGGATGGCCGGGGAAACAGTTCGTGCCCTCGGCGGGAACGGTTATATTAACGAGTATCCCGCAGGGCGCCTCTGGCGAGATGCGAAGCTTTACGAAATCGGGGCGGGTACCAGCGAGATTCGCCGCATGCTCATCGGTCGCGAATTGTACGAAGCAACCGGGTGAATTGAACCAACCCGCAAGGTAAATGCCGGCACTGACCAGTAAAATTAAGACCGACTCCAAAGACTTTGCGGCAAATGAAGCAGCAAATCGCAAACTGGCCGAAGATTTAAAGGCCGTACGCGAGAAAGTGGCGGAGGGCGGCAGCAAACGTGCCCGCGAACGCCACCTGTCGCGGGGCAAGTTACTGGCACGCGATCGTATCCGGTCCGTTGTTGATCGCGGCGCGCCGTTTCTCGAGATCGGACAATTGGCGGCATACGGTCTGTACGACGACGAAGTACCGTCCGCCGGCATCGTCGCGGGCATCGGGCAGGTCAGCGAAGTCGATTGCATGATCGTCGCGAATGATGCGACCGTCAAAGGCGGCAGCTATTATCCCCTGACCGTCAAGAAACACCTGCGCGCGCAGGAGATTGCCGAGCAGAATCACCTGCCGTGCATTTACCTCGTCGATTCCGGCGGTGCGTTCCTGCCGCTGCAGGACGAAGTCTTCCCCGATCGCGACCATTTCGGCCGTATCTTTTACAACCAGGCGCGCTTGTCTTCGAAGAGCATTCCGCAGATCGCAGCCGTACTCGGCTCCTGTACCGCGGGCGGTGCTTATGTCCCGGCGATGTGTGACGAGGCGGTCATCGTCAAGAACCAGGGAACGATATTCCTCGGCGGTCCACCGCTGGTCAAGGCGGCAACCGGCGAGATCGTGGATGCCGAATCGCTCGGTGGTGGCGACGTCCATTCGCGGATTTCGGGAGTCACGGATTATCTCGCCGAAAACGATTCAGAGGCGCTTGCATTCGTGCGCGAGATCGTGTCGAACCTGAACTGGAAAAAACAGATCACGCTGGACTTGCGCGAGCCGGCCGAGCCGAAATATCCCGCCGAGGAACTGTACGGAATAGTCTCCCGTGATTTCCGTTTTCAATACAATGTTCGCGAGGTCATTGCGCGACTGGTCGACGATTCCGAGTTCCAGGAATTCAAGCGGCTGTATGGCCCGACGCTCGTTTGCGGCTTCGCCCACCTGTACGGTTATCCAATCGGTATCGTCGCCAACAACGGTATCCTGTTTTCTGAATCGGCGCTCAAAGGTGCGCATTTCATCCAGGTCTGCAACCGCCGTGGCATACCACTCGTATTCCTGCAGAACATCACAGGATTCATGGTTGGCCGAAAATACGAACACGGCGGCATCGCCAAGGACGGCGCCAAGATGGTCAATGCGGTGGCGACCGCGTCCGTACCGAAGTTCACGGTCATCATCGGCGGATCCTTCGGCGCCGGGAATTACGCGATGTGTGGTCGCGCTTACGCGCCGCGCATGCTGTGGATGTGGCCGAACGCGCGAATTTCCGTGATGGGCGGCGAACAGGCTTCGCTCGTCTTGTCGACCGTAAGGCGCGAGGGGCTCGAAGCCCGGGGCGAGAAGTTTACCGAAAAGGAGCTCACGAACTACGAAAGGCGCATCCGGCGGCAATACGAGAAGCAGGGGCATCCCTATTATTCGAGTGCACGACTGTGGGACGACGGCGTCATCGACCCGGTCGATACGAGAAAAGTTCTCGGCCAGTGCATATCCGCGTCGATGAACAATCCCCGCTCCACCGAGACACCAATGGGCATCTTCAGGATGTAAAGGATCACGCCGAAAGCCGCTCCCACATTTCATACTGATGCGGTGGGAGCGACGAAGCGGCGATACGAATTCGGTATGATGCGACAAGCGATCCAGTGGAGCATCATATGAGCGATCTCAAAGACAAAACCTTGTTTATCAGTGGCGGCAGTCGCGGTATCGGCCTGGCCATCGCCAAGCGCGCGGCGAAAGATGGCGCCAACATCATCATCGCGGCGAAAACCGCGGAACCACACCCCAAACTGCCTGGCACGATCTACACGGCGGCGGAGGAGATCGAGGCGGCCGGCGGCAAGGCCTTGCCGACCGTGTGCGATATCCGTGACGAGAAAGCAGTGCAGGCGGCAGTCGCGGCCGGCGTCAAGGAATTCGGCGGAATCGACATCTGCGTCAACAACGCGAGTGCGATCTCGCTGACGCCGACCCTGCAGACGCCGATGCATCGTTTCGACCTGATGCACCAGATCAACACCCGCGGCACCTTCCTGGTCTCGAAGACCTGTCTGCCGCATCTCTTCGAGTCCGGTAATCCGCATATCCTGAACCTGGCACCGCCGCTCAACATGGTCGAGAAATGGTTCAAGGGTCACGTGGCGTACACGATGGCGAAATACGGCATGAGCATGTGTGTCCTCGGCATGGCCGGGGAGTTTCGGGAGCAGGGCGTTGCGGTCAACGCGCTATGGCCGAGAACGGCGATCGCGACGGCGGCCATCAGTAACCTGCTGGGTGGCGACGAGATGATGCAGCGTTCGCGCAAGCCCGAAATCATGGCCGATGCGGCGCACTTTATCCTGACCCGGCCAAGCCGGGAATTCACCGGCAACTTCTGCATCGATGACGAGATCATGGAGCGCGCGGGAGTCACCGACCTCACGCCTTACGCGATGGACCCGTCGCAAGACCTCATGCCGGATTTCTTCGTCGAACCGCGATGACCTCGCGGCAGGAACAGTTTTCCGGCACGCGGGAAGTCCTCGATGCACACCGCTTCGACCTCGACCCGCTTGACGAGTACATGCTGTCGCACGTCGAGGGGTTCCAGGGCCCCTTGCGTGTGCGCCAGTTCAGAGGCGGTCAGTCTAATCCGACCTACCTGCTCGAGTCGCCGTCCGGCCGCTACGTGCTGCGCCGCAAACCGCCCGGCAAATTGTTGAAGTCGGCGCACGCCGTCGACCGGGAGTACCGGGTCATCAGTGCGCTGTATGCTGCCGATTTCCCTGTACCTCGGCCATACGTGCTGTGTGAGGACGACGAGGTCATCGGCACGATGTTCTTCATCATGGAATTCGTCGAAGGGCGCATATTCTGGGAACTCGACATGCCGCAGTCGAACCGCGACGAGAGAAGGGCAATCTACGATCACGCGAATCGGACGATTGCCGACCTTCACAACATCGAATTCGAAAAAGTCGGCCTCACCGACTTTGGCAAGCCGGGCAATTACTTTTCGCGGCAGATCTCGCGCTGGTCGAAGCAGTACGTGGCTTCCGAAACGGAAAAGATTGCGGCGATGGACAAGCTGATGCAATGGCTACCGGAACATATTCCGGACGACGACTCGGCAGCCATCGTGCACGGCGACTTTCGTCTCGATAATATGATCATTCACCCGAAAGAACCGCGCATCGTCGCTATCCTGGACTGGGAGCTGTCGACGATCGGTCATCCGCTCGGCGATTTTACCTATCACTTGATGGCCTGGCAGTTGCCCGAGATCGGCATCGGCAGTACAGGCCTCAAAGGCAAGGATCTCAAAGCTTTGGGAATTCCGTCGGAGGAAGAGTATGTCGCGCTTTATTGCGACAGAACCGGGAGAGAGCATGGTATCGCCAATCGCGATTTCTATTCGGCTTACAACTTCTTTCGCATCGCAGCGATATTGCAGGGAATTGCCGGTCGTGTCAGGGACGGGACCGCCGCAAGCGTACATGCCGAACGTGCGGCAAATGCCGTGGCACCGCTGGCCGAGCTGGGATGGCAACTCGCGAAGCGCGCGTGAACGTCAGAGAAGGCCCGTCGTTTGTCTTGTGATCAGGGTTTTGACCATGATGACGGCGGATTCGCGCCCGTCGTAATAGCCGGTCAGCTGTCCGATCAGGCGAAAACCCAAACGTTGGTAGAAGAATCGCGCCTTTCGATTGCTGGCCCGCACCTCGACCCGAATATGACGCATGCCAGCCGTACGACATGACTTTTCCAGCCACGCGACCAGCGCCCGGCCGACACCGATGCCTTGCATTTTTGGCGTGACAGCGAGCAGGTACAGATGCGCATTATCGTCGCGGAACTTCATGATCGCGAAGCCCGTCAATCGGCCGTCGACGCTCGCGACGAGCACCATCGTCTCCCTGTCCTTTATCGATCGCCTGACGCGGGACGTCGTCCAGCGCCAATTGAGGCCATGCTCGACAAGCAGCCGGGACATCGATGCAATGGCACTCGCGTCGGAAATGTGGGCGGCTCTCAAGACCAGGGACTCGTCGACATTCATGTCACGGAGTTTTATCCGGCGGCCGGGCCCCGGTCAAGGGCTTCGCTTGCCGGTCAGAGCACGCAATCCTAAAATGCATGCCCCTTGAGCAATGCGTTTGACGAATACCGAGTATAGCGTGACGATCAATTATGACGACCTGATGTCGACGTCCATTCTCGACGAACCCTTCGAGTACACTGAGAACGATACCATGCTGTACGCGCTCGGGATCGGCTTCGGCAGCGACCCGATGGATCGGCGCGAGCTGCAATACGTCACGGAACTCAGAGCACTGCACACGGTGCCGTCGATGGCCAGCATGACGGTGCCGGCCCATCTTCTCGACGATTGCGGCTGGGATCGCAGCAAAGTGCTGCATGCCGAGCAGCGCCTCGAGCTGTACCGGCCCTTGCCGCCGGCGGCAAAACTGCTGACCAATCACCGTGTCGTCGGCGTATATGACCTCGGCCCGGACAGCGGCGCCCGGATTCTGCTCGAGTCCGAGGCACGCCTTGCACGGGACGAGACCGTATTGTTTTCGCTCGGCACCACATTGCTCGCGCGCGGCGATGGCGGCTTCGGTGGGCCGGCCGGGAAGACGCCTGCCCCACACAAATTGCCGCAACGGGAGCCCGACCTGCGTTGTGAACTTGCGACGCGTCCGGATCAGGCACTGATTTTTCGCCTTTCAGGAGATTTCAATCCATTGCATGCCGATCCTACCTATGCACGACGAGCCGGCTTCGCCGCGCCGATCCTGCACGGCCGCTGCACTTACGGGATCGCATGCCACGCCATCCTGAAAACGATCTGCGATTACGATTTCACTTTGATTAGCGGACTGGACGCGCGCTTTTCGTCGCCGGTGTATCCCGGCGATCGCATTGCAACCTATATGTGGCAGGACCGGAATGTCGTTTCTTTTCGCTGCCGTGTGGAGGAGCGCGATGTTACCGTGATCGACAACGGCAGGTGTACGCTCGCCGGCTAGACAGGCCGGCTGTACTTGTTCGTGGTCATTTACAGATATTTCGCCGTTAACCACTGTTAGACTTGGATGGTCGACGGGAGAGAGACGGATGAGCGACCGGGTCCGGGTGGATATCGAAGACGGCGTTGCAAGCGTCATGCTGAATCGCGCGAACAAGCATAATGCGCTTGACATGGCGATGTTCGAGGCACTCGCAGAGACTGGCGATTCCCTCAAAGACATGCCGTCGCTGCGCGCCGTCGTCTTGCACGGTGCAGGCGAGAACTTCTGCGCCGGGATCGATGTCTCGGTCTTCGGCGGTGACGGTATTGCTGCGGTCGGCAGCAAGCTGATGGATCCGCGTGAAGGATCGGCGGCCAACATCTTTCAAAGTGCGGCCTGGGTATGGCAGGAAGTGCCGGTGCCGGTCATCGCCGCATTGCACGGCGTCGTATTCGGCGCTGGTTTGCAGGTCGCGCTGGGAGCCGACATCCGCTATGCGGCACGCGACGCACGGTTGTCGATCATGGAAATCAAGTGGGGCCTCATACCGGACATGGCCCTGAGCTGCACTGCCCGACGACTGGTAGCGCCCGACAGGCTGAAGGAACTGGCTTTCACCGGACGCATCGTGGCCGGCGATGAGGCGCGCGAGAGCGGTCTGGTGACGGCAATCAGCGACGACCCGCTGGCAGCCGCCACGGCACTGGCCCGGGATATTGCCGCGCGTTCACCGGACGCAATCCGCGCCATCAAGAAATTGCTCGCGGACGCCTGGCAGACCGATGCAGCCGCATCGCTGCGGCGCGAGGCCGAATTGCAGCTTGCCGTCATGCGGGGTGCGAACCAGGCCGAGGCGGTGGGCGCTAACCTTCAAAAAAGAAAGCCGGATTTCCGGGATCCGCAACGGTGAATTCAGCCGGGGAGGCAAGTAAAATCGGCGCACGCCAAGAGGGAACTTGGCGGACAAGGGAGAATCCAATTGTGCACGGTCAGCACGACTATCCGCGGACAGGGAGACTAGTTTGAAAACCAGGTTGGCAATCATCACCGGCATGCTCGCGTGCTTAAGCTGCGCGATCGCCGCATCCCAGGACTACAAACCGTTTCCGGGCGTATCCGCCGACCAGCGAACCCTCGAGATGCAAGAAAGGGTGGACGAGTTGTTCGACACCGGCAATTACGATCGCGCACTGTTTATTTATGAGAATGAACTCGCGCCGCGGGGCGACAAATACGCACAATACATGGTCGGCTATATGCACCTAAATGGACTGGGCGTGCTGCAGGACCAGGCCAGGGCGCTGGCCTGGTATCGGCTGAGCGCGGAACGCGGCAACGAAATGCTGGTGAGTGTGCGCAATGAGCTGGCGAGCGCGCTGTCGCCGGAGGAGATCGGCCGCTCCAACGCGATTTTGCGGGAACTGCTGCAAGAAATTGGCGACACGACATTGATCATGAAACTGATCCAGAGGGACCTGGCGACGCTCAAGGGCCGGACCGGCACACGTATTACCACGTCGAACGTTTCCACGCCCCTTACGATCATCAGGCCGTCCGGGATGCCGGAAGATCCCAACTTTTATAGCAACGTGCGCCGCCGGCTCGAAGCGCGACTCAAATATCTCGAGACAAAAGTCGAGATCCATGACATCGAACTCGAATCCGCGGCCAGCGAGCTCAGGATATTCGAAGAACAGGTCAAGGCCGATCTCGCCTCGCTCGATATCCCCTGAATCTAATCGAGATTCCCTGAAGACGGTCGTAAGGAACGGCTAGAGATGGCCCCGTTTTCGCAAGTTTTGTTAGCGCCGTGCTCGAGGCCTCATATATTGCTTGTACACCGGCCATACTGTGCGCGGCTTGCTTTGCGCTCACATCAGGACTGACGGTTTCTAGAGGCCCCTTTTCAGGCCGGCCATGAGGATGCCGGGAAACTCCTCGAGAATCTCGCGCGCCATCCTGCTGTCCCCGTGAAACCACTTGGGAATCCAGTTGATAGCGCCCATGATGGCATTGCCGGTCATGCGCACGTTACACGACGCGATACTGCCGTCAGCCATGCCTTCTTCGAGGATTCGTTCGAATCCCAGGCTGTGCCGGCGCGAGACCTCGAGAATCTCATTGCGATGCGCGCGTCTCAGCGAAGGAATCTCGCTCATGATCGCTACCGGCCCGCGGTCGCCGACCATGATCTCTACGTGGTATCTGATATACAGATACGCCTTTTCAGAGCCGTTCCTGCCTTCCTCGACGCCCCGGTCCATCGCCTCGCGCCCGAGCTCGGCGGCACGCAGGTAACACTGGTAGACGAGCTCTTCCTTGTTCCGGACATAGTAATAGAGTGCCGCGTCGGTCAGCCCGAGGTGCCGCGCCACGTCCTTCAGCGAGGTGCCGCTGAAGCCTTTCTGATTGAAACAGGTGGCCGCCGCTTTCAATATGCGGTGCCGCTGCGCCTCGAAACGCGTTTCATCTGCGACTTTGGCCATCGTCCTGGCTGACGTGATCCTGCATCCTCAAAATCGGTAGCCGGTACTTGAGTTCTTCGCCGGCGTGCATTATTTTAATGTAGATTAAAATTTTTGCAATGCCGGAACATATTGATTTTTATTAAATTTTCCCAGAAATATGGGATTTTCCGGCGTATGAGTTGAGGATATCGGTCCATGAGCACTGCCGCAAGCGACCTGCCGGATGCCTCGCGCAAGACCCGCAAATCACCGCTTCGCTTCGTCACCGCGGCCTCGCTCTTCGACGGCCACGACGCCGCGATCAACATCATGCGGCGCCTGATCCAGGCAGAGGGCGCGGAGGTGATTCACCTCGGCCACAACCGCAGTGTCGACGACATCGTGCGCGCGGCGATACAGGAAGACGCCGATGGCATCGCGGTGAGTTCCTACCAGGGTGGGCACAAGGAATTCTTCACCTACATGATCGATCGCCTCGGAGAACTCGGCGCCTCGCACATCAAGGTATTCGGCGGCGGTGGCGGCACCATCACACCCGAGGAAATTGCGGAGCTGATGAAATACGGCGTCGCACGCATCTATCACCCGCACGATGGCATGCAGATGGGCCTCAGGGAAATGATCAGGGACCTGATTCGCCGGACCGAGGCAGGCCGCGTGGAAACGGTGGCGCCCGGGGAGTCCTCGTCCGCAAGCAGCGTTGATATCGCGGCCGGCATTTCGGCGATCGAAGACGGCCTGTACGACGCCACGAAGCTCGCGCAGTTGCGCAGGCAATGGCAGGTCAAGGCAGGCAAGGTGCCGGTGGTCGGCATCACCGGTACCGGCGGTGCGGGAAAGAGCAGCGTCACGGACGAGATTCTCAATCGTTTCCTCGGTTGTTATCCGAACATACGCATCGCCGTGCTGGCGGTCGATCCGACACGCCGGCGAACGGGCGGTGCGCTGTTGGGTGATCGCATTCGCATGAACTCGCTGCGGTCCGAGCGCATCTACATGCGCTCGATCGCGACCCGCAGGCAGCATCTCGCGACCAGCGAGATGCTCGCGGATCACATCCTGTTCCTGAAATCGCAGGGATTCGACGTCGTCATAGTGGAAACGGCGGGCATCGGACAGAGCGACAGCGAGATCGTCGACATGGTGGATTTCGCGGTCTACGTCATGACGAGCGATTACGGTGCGGCAAGCCAGCTCGAGAAGATCGATATGCTCGACTTCGCCGACCTCGTCGTGCTCAACAAGTACGACAAGCGCGGCGCAGAGGATGCATTGCGGGACATCCGCAAGCAATGGAAGCGCAACCATACGCAATTCACGCTCCCTGACGAAGACGTTCCGGTATACCCGACGATTGCGAGCCAGTTCAACGATCCGGGCGTCAACTGGATGTTCCATGAGCTTTGCCGGCGACTGGCCGACAAGATGGGTCTCGACAGGCAACAATGGATACCCGATATCGACGTGAGTCAGCGCGAGCCGCGTGCGATGGCGATCATTCCGGGCGCGCGGATTCGTTACCTCGCCGAGATCAGTGAGCAGGGCCGCGACATCAACCGGGCGATCGACAAGCAGGCGTCTGCGGCGAGCCGCCTGCAGAACCTCTACGAAGCACTTCGTGAGCTCGATGATCCCGCATTGCCGCAGCCGTTCGATCAATATCCGCCCGATGCGCTCGCCGACCCGACGGATTCCAGCGTCCAGGTGTTGCGCCAGCGTTACCAGGACGCGATCGGCGATATCGGCGCGGAAGGATTGAGACTCTTGCAGGAGTGGCCGGCGCGCCTGGAGTCGATTCGCGCTGAACGGTACAGTTACCAGGTTCGCGGAAAGGAAGTCAGCGGCGCCAACTACATCGAAAGCCTGAGTCGCCAGAGGATTCCGAAAATAGCGCCGCCGAAGTTCAGCAATTGGGGCGACTTGCTCAGATTCCTGATGAAGGAAAACCTGCCGGGCTCCTATCCGTATACCGGTGGTGTCTATCCGTACCGCAGACTTTCCGAGGATCCGACGCGCATGTTCGCAGGAGAAGGTACGCCCGAGCGGACCAATCAGCGTTTTCATTATCTGTCCCGGGGGCAGGATGCGGCACGGCTTTCGACGGCGTTCGATTCCGTGACGCTGTACGGCGAGGATCCGCACGAACGGCCCGACATCTACGGCAAAGTCGGCAATTCGGGCGTGTCGATAGCGACCGTCGATGACATGAAAAAACTGTATTCCGGGTTCGACCTCTGCGATCCTTCGACATCCGTCTCCATGACGATTAACGGTCCGGCACCGATGATCCTCGCGTTCTTCATGAACACGGCGATAGATCAGCAGGTCGAAAAACATCTCAAGGAGTCGGGCGAATGGGATGCGGCGCAAAAGAAGATCGACGCCTATTTCAAAGGCAAGAAGCGGCCGGAATATGTCGGCGAACTGCCGACCGGAAACGACGGGCTCGGTCTGGGGACGCTCGGCATCTCCGGAGATAAACTCGTTCCCCCCAAAGTCTATGAAAAGATAAAAAAACGCACGCTCGCATCGGTCCGCGGAACAGTGCAAGCGGATATCCTGAAAGAAGACCAGGCGCAGAACACCTGCATTTTTTCGACCGAGTTTGCGATGAAGATAATGGGCGATGTGCAGCAATACTTCATCGACAACAACGTGCGCAATTATTACAGCGTATCGATAAGCGGCTATCACATCGCCGAAGCCGGTGCGAATCCGATCAGCCAGCTCGCATTTACGCTATCGAACGGATTCACGATCGTCGAGTACTACCTGGCGCGCGGTATGTCGATCGATGATTTCGCACCCAATCTGAGCTTTTTCTTCTCCAACGGCATGGACCCGGAGTACACGGTCATCGGCCGCGTAGCAAGGCGTATCTGGGCGAGGGCTATGCGCGAGCGCTACGGTGCGAGCCCGCGCAGCCAGATGCTGAAATATCACGTCCAGACATCGGGCCGCAGCCTGCACGCGCAGGAGATAAGCTTCAACGACATACGCACTACGCTGCAGGCGCTTTACGCGCTGTTCGACAACTGCAACAGCCTGCATACGAACGCGTTCGATGAGGCTGTTACGACGCCGACGGAGCAGTCCGTGCGTCGCGCGGTGGCAATCCAGATGATCATTTCGAAGGAGTTGGGACTCAATTATTGCGAGAACCCGTGGCAGGGCTCCTTCATCATCGAGGAACTGACAGACCTCGTCGAAGAAGCCGTATACAAGGAGTTCGACCGGATTTCCGAGCGCGGCGGCGTGCTCGGCGCCATGGACACCATGTACCAGCGCGGCAAGATCCAGGAGGAAAGCCTTTACTACGAGAGCCTGAAGCACGACGGCTCGTACCCGCTCGTTGGCGTCAATATGTTCTTGCCAAAGGCGGGGCAGGAAGACGAAGTGCACGACCTCGAGCTCATTCGCTCGACCGAAACCGAGAAAAAAGACCAGATCGGGCACGTGAGGCAATTCCAGGAAACACACCGCGAAGAGAGCCCGACCGCCCTGGCGAGACTCAAGGATGTCGCCCGCAGGCGGGGCAATGTTTTCGAGGAGCTGATGTCAACCATCAGGTCCAACTCACTGGGCCAGATTTCGGCAGCGCTGTACGAGGTCGGGGGAGAATATCGCCGCAACATGTGACGAGCAGTCAGCGCCAGCGCTGACCCCAATGCGGGCAAAAAACGGTTAACATCGGCCTTCGTGATCAACGCCAAATACAAATCCTTCTTCATATTGCCGGCGGTAGTCATCAGCATCATGATCCTGATCGGCGCACTGATCATGGCATTCGTCCGCGACGACGAACGTGTGGCCTGGCTGGGCGCGGCGCTGGCATCCGTACCTTTACCGCTGATCGTCGGGCGCCTGATGTGGATGCAGGTCGCGCGAACGAGCGACCATCTGCCGATGCTGATGTTCGTTGCCGCCACCGGCGTCATGGCGGCCGTGTGGGAAAAGTTCGTGGAAGGAACAGCCGGCTGGTTGCCGCTCGCCGCGGCACTCGCCAGTACCGCTCTGTTTGCGCTGTACACATTCTGGTATTCGACCTTCGGCCGCTATGACAGCCCTGTGCTGAGCGTCGGCAACAAACTGCCGGATATCGAGCTCCCCGACTACCGCGGCCAGGTGCACCGATCCGCCGACCTGCTCGGCAATCCTGCAGTGCTGCTGTTCTACCGTGGAAACTGGTGTCCGCTGTGCATGGCACAGATCTCTGAGATCGCCGCGCGCTACCGCGAGTTCGCCGGTCTCGGCATCAAGGTATGGCTCATCAGCCCGCAGCCCGATGCGATGAGTCGGGTGCTCGCCGAACGCTACGACGTGCCGTTCGGATTCCTGGTCGACAAGGACAATGTCCTGGCCACGGAGCTCGAGATCGCTCAGCCCAATGGCGTGCCGGCCGGCTTCGCCCGCGACTATCCGTCGGACACCGTGTTACCGACACTGGTCGTCACCGGGCCGTCGGGCACCATCGTGTTCTCCGACCAGACCGATAACTACCGCGTGCGACCGGAGCCCGACGTGTTCCTGGCCATATTGCGCAGAAGCGGGGTGGTTGCCCGGTGAGTAATTCCAAGACGCCGGGTGTCCTGGGTAACCCGACGCTCTACGAGGGGACCTATCTCGAGTTTTTGGGCTTCAGGCTCACCAAGTGGAAAGACGGATTCGCCAGGCTGGAGATGCCGGTGCGCCCGGAGCACCGTAATACGGTCGGTTTCCTGCACGGTGGTGTCATCGCATCCTTGCTCGACATTGCAGGCGCTGTTTCCGGAAGTTTCGGCACTACGGAAGAGTTCGTTTCGATTACGGTCAATCTGAACTGCAACTACCTCTCTCCCCTTCGTTCCGAAACCGTTGTTGCAGAGGGCGAACTGATACGGGCGAACAAGTCACTGTTCTTTGCACAGGCAAGATTGCTCGACCCGGAGCATAAGCGGCTGTGCGCAACTGCGACGGGGACCTACAAGAAACAGAAACGCCTGGGCGCATTGCCAGACGCATAACATCAAGAAAGGACTGCCATGGATCAATTCACTCTCGACGGCAAGGTAGCGCTCATCAGCGGCGCGGGTACCGGTCTCGGCAGGCAATTTGCGCAAACGCTTGCCGATGCGGGTGCACTGGTCGTACTCGCGGCGAGGCGTCGTGAAAAACTCGAGGAGACGGCAAAGATCGTGCGGGACCGCGGTGGGCAGGCGATCTGCCTCGAACTCGATGTCACGGATACGCTGTCAGTGACGAGTTGCGTGCGCGAGACCGTCAGCGAAGCCGGCGTTCCCGATATTCTGGTCAATAATGCCGGCATCGCTAAGCTTGAGTTTCTCACCGAAATAAGCGAGGACGATTGGGACGCGGTGCTCGACACCAATTTGAAAGGCGTTTTCATGCTGGCGCAGGCGGCCGCAAAACAGATGATCAGAGCCGGAAAACCGGGGAGCATCGTCAACATTGCATCGATTCTGGGACTGCGGGTCAGCAAGTCGCTCGCGTCATATATCGCCGCCAAATCTGCGGTCGTGCAATTGACCAAGGCGATGGCGCTCGAATGGGCCCGTTACAACATCCGCGTCAACGCGCTGGCGCCTGGTTACTTCGTGACCGAGATGAACGAAGAAGAGTTTGCCGAGGGCGAGGGCGAAAAGTATGCCAGGGAACACGTACCGATGGGTCGCGTCGGCGAGTTACCCGAGATCGCGGGCCCGCTGCTGTTATTGGCCTCCGATGCAGGGAGTTACATGACCGGGAGCATCGTCGCGGTCGACGGCGGCCACTTGTGCAGTTCCCTGTGAGTCTCCCGACCCGGATGCGCGTATGGGGCCACTGAGCGGTTTCAGGATCATCGAGATCGCCGGCATCGGCCCGGGACAATTCTGCGGCATGCTGCTTGCCGACATGGGGGCGAGCCTGATTCGTATCGATCGCACGGCGGCCGCCGATCTGGGACTGGGCATGCCGCCGGAATTCAACCTGATGAACCGCAGCCGCCCGGCGATTGGCGTCGATCTGAAAGCCAGGGCGGGCGTCAGTCTCGTGCTCAAGCTCTGCGAATCGGCGGACGCCCTGTTCGAGGGCTTTCGTCCCGGCGTCATGGAACGATTGGGTTTGGGGCCCGACGAGTGCATGGCACGAAACGAGCGGCTCGTCTATGGACGCATGACCGGCTGGGGACAGAGCGGACCACTCGCGCAGGCGGTCGGTCACGATGGCAACTACGCCGCACTGGCCGGGGTCATCGGCGCGATCGGCGAGAAAGACGGCCCGCCCTCGATACCGCTGAACCTGACCGCCGATTTCGGCGGCGGCGGTGCTTACCTGGCGCTGGGACTGCTCGCCGCGCTCCTGGAGAGCAGCCGTTCCGGCAAGGGCCAGGTCGTCGACGCGGCCATGGTCGACGGCGCCGCGTCCCTGATGACGCTGTTCTATGGGTTACGCGCGGCAGGCATCTGGCAGGACCGCCGTGGCAGCAACCTGCTGGACGGTGGGGCGCCGTTTTATCGCGCGTATCGCACGCGCGACGATCGCTACATCATCGTGTGTGCGATCGAACAGCGATTCTTCAAGGCGTTGGTCGAATTGCTCGGCATCGATGACATTCCGCCTGCCGAACAGTACGCGCGTGACAAATGGCCGCAGCAGATCGTGCGGTTCGAAGCCGTGTTCGCCGGCAAGACGCGTGCTGAATGGCAATCATTGCTCGAGGGAACCGATGCCTGTTTTGCGCCGGTGCTGACGCTCGACGAGGCGCCGGTTCATCAACACCTGCGAGCGCGCAACACGTTTATCGAAGTCGGCGGCATCACGCAACCCGCACCGGCGCCGAGGTTCTCGCGCACTGCATCCGAAATATCGCGGCCCGCATCGGAGCAGATCTCGGATATTCGCGGCGTGCTTGCGGACTGGGGTCTCAAGGATGCCGATATCGATGCGCTTGAATAAATGATGTCGAAGCGAATTTTTTCGTGCGTTGATCTCTCGCGAACTTTTGGAACATGACGAATTCGCTTCGACCCCATTTCGCGTGGTGAAGCTGTGCAACAACAAAGAGATTTCGGTTCGATTCTGGAGACGATCGGCCGCACGCCGCTGGTCGAGCTGAAACGACTTGCAGGCGGTATCAACGGCCGGGTACTCGCCAAGCTCGAATACCTGAACCCGGGTTTCTCCAAAAAGGATCGCGCCGCCTTGCGCATCATCGAGGAAGCCGAGGCGTCCGGTGCGCTCAACGCTGGTCAGACCGTCGTCGAGCTCACGAGTGGCAACATGGGTACGGGCCTTGCGATCGTGTGCGCCGCAAAGGGCTATCCCTTCGTCGCGGTCATGTCCAAAGGCAATTCCCCGGAACGCGCTCGAATGATGCGCGCCTTCGGCGCCGAGGTGGTGCTCGTCGAGCAGGCGCCGGGCTCGAAAACCGGCGAAGTCAGCGGCGAAGATCTGGAGCTCGTCGACAGGCAGACCGCACGCCTCGTGCGGGAACGTGGCGCGTTTCGCGCCGATCAGTTCGGGCACGGGGGCAATGCGCGCGCTCATTATTACGGAACGGCACCGGAAATCTGGGAGCAATCCGGCGGTGAAATGACGGCATTCTGCGACTTCGCGGGCTCGGGTGGCACCTTTGCGGGATGCGCCCGGTATTTCAAGGAAAAGGATTCGAACGTCCAGTGCTTTGTGGTCGAGCCGCAAGGCGCAGCCGCCCTCAGCGGTGAGGCGGTCACCAGGACGGATCACCCGATACAGGGCGGCGGCTACGCCAGGCGCACGCTCGCGCAACTCGAAGGCCTGACGCCCGACGGGTTTGTCGCGGTTTCCCCGGACGACGCGATCGAATGCACCCGCAGGCTGGCGAAGGAAGAAGGCATCTTTGCCGGTTTCTCGTCGGGTGCGAACCTGGCGGCGGCGCTGCAACTGCTCGACGGCCCGCTGCCCGGCGCCACGGTCGCGATCATCGCCTGCGATTCGGGCCTCAAGTACCTGAGCACCGATCTCTGGCAGTAGCAGGGTTCAGAGCCGGGCTCTGACCCTCTATTCGTTGCCGGACAGCTCGCGAACGACGGCGTTGAAGAATTCGTACTCGTCGATGACATCGGTGCCGAGCGGCTTCGGTTGCGCGCCCCACATCGCGATGACCGTGCGGCTCGCAGGATGCACGTACACGAACTGGCCGAAGATGCCGATGGCGGCGTAAGCGCCAAGCTCGAGCGGCCACCACATGTAGCCGTATTCGACGCTCGCGCCGCCGATGACTTTCGGCGTCGTCGCTGCTTCCATCCAGAAGTCCGGCAATGTGTTCTGCCCGAAGATTTTTCCTCCGTTGAGCATATAAAGGCCGAAACGCGCATAGTCACGCAGCGTCGCGGACAGGCCGCTGCCACCGATCTCGAGCCCGTCCGGTGAATCGAGCCACCAGGTCGCATCCGCTTCCATGCCGAACGGTTGCCAGATCTTTGCCGACAGGTAATCGGCGACGTGCATGCCGGTGGCCGCCGCGACGAGCGCGCCGACGACCTGAGTCTCGCCGGTCGAATAATTCCAGCGCGTTCCAGGTTCCGCCGCACGGTCGAGTTTCGCCATCAGCGTGAGGATCGATCCCGGTCGCTGCGAAATCTGTGCCTCGAGCATAGCGCGGCGATCGGACGAGCGATCCGTGTAGGTCTCGTTCCAGGCGACGCCGGAGGCCATCTGTAGTAAGTGGCGCACGGTCACGCCGTCGTAAGCGCTGCCTGCGAATTGCGGCAGGTACTCCGTCAGCGGGTCATTGATGTCGTCGATGTAGCCTTCGCGGATGGCCGCGCCGACCAGCGTCGCTGTGATCGATTTGACCACCGACATCGACATCCACTTCGTCTTGCGGCTGTTGCCGAGCAGGTACTGCTCGAACACGATCTCGCCGTCGTGAACAACGAGTATGCCGGCGACCCGGTTCAATGACAGGAAGTCGTAGAGGTCCCAGGTCCTGCCGCGTGATTCGAAGCGGAAATTGCCGAGTTGCTTATCCGCTACCTGCAGCGGGTAAGGCGAGTGCGCAGCAGCAACCGTCCGTGTCGGAAACAGGCGATGGATGTTGCGGAAGGTGTTGACCTGGATATCCGGGTAGAGCGCACCGTCATAGACCTCGCGCACCGTGCCGATTGGTTCGTCACCGTGCGAATAGCGCGGCGCGACGATCGTCGGCGCGCCATCGCCGAGTTCGGGAAACAGGGCAGGCGGGACCCTGTGTTGCGTCGCCTGCTCGTAGGCGTATGCCAGTCCGAACAGCAGTCCTTCGCTGTAAGGGCGGCCCAGGATCTGCAGGCCGGCGGGCAGGTGACCGCCGGTGTAACCCATCGGCACGGTGATCGCCGGCAGACCGGTGTTCGGGGCCACAAGCTGGCTGTTGTCCCCCTTGTAGTCGATACGCCCGCGGTCGATGTGCGCCGGCGGATTGGTCCAGGTCGGGTAGACGAGCGCGTCGACTTGCGCCTCATCCATCGCCGCAACGGTATCGGCAAGGTAGGCTTGCCGGCCCGGGTGGTCGAAATAGTCCGGGCAGGGCGGATCCTGCCTCGCGGGGTGCACATCGGGCGGCTCTTGGCCGAAGTAGTCGAGGCCATCGGCGACCAGCGGCGAATGCTGGCCGGACAATTTCACCGCCATCACGTCCCGTAGTGGCGCAGCGTCGCCGAGCGAGGACAGATAGACATGCATGTCGTAACGGAAGCGATTGCACCAGTCCATGTCGAGATAGGATTCCAGGTCCGCTATTTCCACGGGATCGACGATCACCGCACCGGCCGCTTTCAGATCCGCGAGCGCCTGCGCAAACACGGTCGTGATCTCGGCATCGGCGTCGTCGGTGTCGACCAGCGCGCGCAGCACGCCAATGCGTTTGCCATGCAGCGCATCGACATCGAGGAACGCCGTGTAGTCGTCTTCGAGGTAGTCTCTGCCCGCTTCGGTGTATGGATCCGCGGGATCGTAACCTGCAACGACATTGAATATTTTCGCCGCGTCGGTCACGGTGCGCGTCATCGGACCGGCGATGTCGTGGTCCAGGAGCAAGGGGATGACGCCGTCGCGACTGGTCAGCCCGATCGTCGAGCGGATACCGACGAGCGCGAGGTGTGACGACGGCCCGCGAATCGAATTACCGGTGTCGGTGCCCATACCGACGACACCGAAGCTCGCGGCCGTCGCCGCCGCCGTGCCACCGCTGGACCCCGCAGGGACGCGATCGAGATCGTACGCATTCGCTGTCCGGCCGTAAGACGAGCTCACTGTCTGCCGCGGACTGAACGCCCATTCGGCCATGTTGGTCTTCGCAATGATGATCGCGTCCGCCTCGCGAAGCTTGCGCACCATGTATGCGTCGTCGGGCGGGACGCTGTCTTTGAGCGCGATCGACCCGCCGCTCGTCGGCATGTCCGCCGTATCGAAGTTGTCTTTCAACAGCACCGGTATGCAAAAAAGCGCGCCGAGCTCGCCGTCCGCCGCGAGGCGTTCGTCGATCTGCCGCGCCGTTTGCAGCGCGGCCGGGTTTGTGAAGATGATTGCGTTCAGCCCGCGCGGCTTGTCGTAGGCCTCGATGCGTTGCAGATAACCGGCGATGACGTCCACGCAGCGCGTGTCACCGGACAGAATGGCCGTGTGCACGTCGTCAATCGTGGCCTCGACGAAGCGGAAGCCGGCATCCGGTGTCCCGCGCGAGCATGCCGTCACTGCGAGGAAGAATACGAGCGGCAACGCCCACTGGATGTGCTTCATTGTCGTTACTTTCCCGGCGGCAGGCGAAAGCGAGAGTCTATCGCGGCGGGCACGCCCCGCTTGAGTCCGGCACGAAAGGCGCGTATACTCACTTGCTTGTTGACAACAAGTTTCTGGTTATCGTGCACAAGTGTTTGAAAAACAGAAACTTTCCTGACCCGAGTCCCCTTGTCCACTGAGCCGCAGAAAATCCCGCAGGAGAGTCAGCCGCGCACGCAGGCGGAGCGCAGCGCCATTTCCGACAAGGCGATGGTCGATGCGGCGATCCAGCTGATCCTCGAACGCGGCACCGACAAGACGACACTCGCCGCGATCGGCAAGAAGGCCGGCTACAGCCGCGGTCTGGCGACTTATCGATTCGGTTCCAAGGCCGGACTTTTCGACGAGGTCTGCAAATCGATTTCCAGGCACTGGCTCGATTATCTGAAAGCTGATGTAGATGACAAGATCGGCATCGAAGCCATGTGTGCCGCGCTCGACTCGTTCTTCCAGTTCGTGTCCGATTATCCGCGCGAGGCCCGCGTGCTGCAGATCCTCTACTGCGCCGCGGCGAGCCCGAAATCCGAGTATCGACAGACGTCGGTGAATATTCACCAGCGGCAACAGGACGACGTCGCGGACTGGATTCGCGCCGGCCAGGCCGAAGGGTCGATTGCCGAGAGCGCCGACCCGAAAAGCATCGCGGCGCAGTACATCGCCTACATCTCGGGCATGACCTATCTCTGGCTCATCAATCCGCAGTCGATCGACTTCCGGAAAGCCAATGACGACATGAAAGCGCAGCTGAGAATCTCACTCGCGCCGAAAAAACAACCCTGATGACGGAAATACGCCAATGAAAGACGCCTTTATCTACGACCACGTCAGAAGCCCGCGCGGCCGCGGCCGGCCCGACGGTTCCCTTCATGAAATAACACCGGTCGACCTGACTGCGCAGGTACTCGCCGAACTGCGCGACCGCAACGAACTCGACACGAGCAAGCTCGATGACGTCGTCATGGGCTGCACTGCGCCGGTCGGCGAGCAGGGCGCGGTCATCGCGCGTACGGCGCTGTTGAACGCCGGTTACGCCGAGTCCGTGCCGGGCAAGCAGCTCAATCGGTTCTGCGCATCCGGTCTCGAGGCCGTGAACACGGCAGCCGGGCAGGTGATGGCCGGCCAGTCGGATCTCGTGATCGGCGGCGGCGTCGAATGCATGTCGCGCGTGCCGATGGGCTCGGACTCCGGTGCCATGCATGCCGATCCCTCGATCGCCTACAAGATCTATTTCGTACCGCAGGGCATCGGCGCCGACCTGATCGCGAGCAAGTGGGGATTCTCGCGCGAGGATGTGGACGGGTATGCGGTGGAGAGTCAGCGACGCGCGGCAAACGCGTGGGACAAGGGCTACTTCGATCACTCGGTGATACCGATCAGGGATCACATTGGCATGACGTTGCTGGACAAGGACGAGCACATCAGACCGGGAACGACGATGGACGACCTCGCCGGACTCAAGGCGGCATTCGAGGTTCCCGGTGAGCAAGCGGGCTTCGATGCCGTGGCGCTGCAGAAGTATCCGGAAGTCGAGGCGATCAATCACGTCCATACGGCCGGCAACTCGAGCGGCATCGTCGACGGCGCGGCTGCCGTGCTGGTCGGCAACAAGGACATCGGCGACGCGTTCAGCCTCAAGCCGCGTGCGCGGATCAGGGGCTTCGCCTCGATCGGAACCGATCCGACCATCATGCTGACCGGTCCCGCGCCTTCGGCAGAGAAAGTACTGAAACGCTGTGGCATGACGACCGACGATATCGATCTATTCGAGCTGAATGAGGCATTCGCATCCGTCGTGATGTTGTACATGCAGCTGCTCGACATCCCGCAAGACAAGATCAACGTCAACGGCGGTGCAATTGCGATGGGACATCCGCTCGGCGCGACCGGCGCGATGATCCTCGGGACGGTGCTCGACGAGCTCGAGCGTCGCGATCTGAACACAGCGCTCGTCAACCTCTGCATCGGCGGCGGCATGGGCACGGCGACCATCATCGAAAGGGTGTGAACAGGGAATCGCGGCTTCGTCGCTGCTTGCACACCCATGTGCGCAGCGACATTAGTAGATCCGTATACGAAAAGCCGCTCCCACAAAATTGAAATTCTCGGGAAACGAAATGAAGACAATTGACATCAACATTGAATCGGACGGCATCGCTCTTCTGACGGTCGACGTCAAAGACAAACCGATGAACGTCATCACGCCAGAATTCATAGACGATATCGCGACGGCCGCAGAGAGAATCGCGACGGACAAGAAAATCAAGGGCGCGGTGGTGACCTCGGGCAAGGATTCCTTCATGGCTGGCGCCGACCTGAAAAGCCTGGTCGCGACGTTCGACGAGCGCAGCGACGCCGCTGAAGTCTACGGCTGGTGCCGCAGCCTGCAGCAGGCCTACCGCAAGCTCGAGACCTGCGGCAAGCCGGTGGCTGCCGCCATCAACGGTACGGCCCTCGGCGGGGGCCTCGAACTGGCGCTCGCCTGTCATTACCGGGTGGTCGGAAACGACCCGAAGACCCGGCTCGGACAGCCGGAGGTGCAGATTGGTCTCATGCCCGGCGCGGGGGGCACGCAGCGACTGTTGCGGCTGATGGGCATCGAGGCGGCATTGCGCATGACCACCGAGGGCAGACACATTGCGCCGCTCGATGCACTGGAAATGGGTTTCGTCGATGAAGTCGTCGAGGCCGGCAGGGAGGTTGAAGCCGCGAAGCTCTGGGTGCAAACCACGGAGACGACGGATGCGCCGTGGGATCGCAAGGGTTTCAAGGTGCCCGGCGGCGCGGGCCTCATGCACCCGGTCGCGGTGCAGACGCAGACCATCGGGGCGGCTCTCATGCAAAAGATGACCAACCACAACTATCCGGCACCGCTCGCGATCATGTCGGCGATTTACGAGGGCAGCGTGTTGCCGATCGACAAGGCGTTGGACATCGAATCGAAGTATTTCACGCAACTCCTGATGGATCCGACATCGCGCAATATGACGCGCACCCTGTTTATCAACAAGGGCGCCGCGGACAAACTGGCGCGCCGGCCACGCGATCCCGAAAAACGGCCGGTGACCAGACTCGGCATCCTCGGCGCCGGCATGATGGGCGCAGGCATCGCATACGTGTCGGCCTATGCCGGCATGCAGGTCGTGCTGCTCGATACGTCAAGAAAAAACGCGGAAAAAGGCAAGGACTATTCACGTGAGCTTCTGCAGAAACGCATCGATCGAGGCCGCATGACTGCAGACGAGGCGGCAGACATCCTCGAGCGCATCGTGACGACGACGACTTACGATGAGCTGGCCGGCTGCGAACTCATCATCGAAGCGGTGTTCGAGGATGTCGATATCAAAGCCGACGTGACCGGCAAGGCGGAAGCCGTCATTCCCGACGATGCGATTTTTGCCTCGAACACGTCGACTTTGCCGATCACCGGTCTCGCGCAGGCGTCGCAGCGCCCTTCGCAATTCATCGGTATTCATTTCTTCTCACCGGTCGACAAGATGCCGCTCGTCGAGGTCATCGTCGGCGAGAAGACGGGCGATGTCGCGATCGCACAGGCACTGGATTACATCCAGCAGATCAGGAAAACGCCGATCGTGGTCAATGACAGCAGAGGTTTTTACACGAGCCGGGTTTTTGGCACCTACAGCAAGGAAGGCATCACAATGCTTGCCGAAGGCATCAATCCGGCGTTGATCGAAAACGTAGCAAAGCACGCCGGCATGCCGGTCGGGCCGCTGGCCGTCACCGACGAGGTGTCGCTCGAACTGAGCTTTCACGTGATGGCGCAGACCAGGAAGGCACTCGGTGACGCCTATGTAGCGACGCCTGCCGACGAGGTCGTTCGGCTGTTCGTCGAGGAACTCGGCCGCACCGGCAAGAAATCCGGCAAGGGATTCTACGATTACCCGGAGGGTCAAAAGAAACGCCTCTGGTCCGGACTCGCCGAACACTTCCCACCGGCGGCCGAGCAACCGGCGCCCGCGGAGATCCGCAAACGCATTCTTTATATACAGGCCATCGAAACCGTACGCTGCCTGGACGAAGGCGTCCTCACCCATCCCGCCGATGCGGACATCGGTTCCGTGTTCGGCTGGGGATTCCCGCCCTATACGGGCGGCACCTTGTCCTTCATCGAGACCGAGGGACTCGCGAAGTTCGTCGCCGAAGCCGACCGGCTGGCACAAACATACGGCGCGCGGTTCACGGTGCCGCAGAGCCTGCGTTCGATGGCCGAAAAGGGCGAGACCTTTTACGGGCTGGCGGAGCAGCGCGAGCACAGGACCGCGGCCTGAGGGTCAAGAAGAATGCCGGATTACGAAACCGTCAAATACGCACAGGACGATGCAGTCGCGATCATTACGATCTATCGCCCGGATGCGATGAACTCGTTCAACACGCAGTTACGCAGCGACCTGCTGGCAGCCTGCCAGCGGGCGGCGGCAGACGAGTCGGTGCGCGCCGTGATCGTCACGGGCGAGGGCAGGTCGTTTAGCGCGGGCGCCGACCTCAAGGGTGTGGATCCTGACGCCAGCATCAAGGACATGCTGCAAATCGAGTACCGGCCGGTGTTCGAATGCATCGCGACTATGGACAAACCGGTGATCGCGGCGGTCGGCGGTTCGGCTGCCGGCATTGGTATGTCGCTCGCGCTCAATTGCGATCTCCTGATCATGGGCGACAACGCTTTTCTGCTGTCACCGTTTACGACCATTTCACTGGTGCCCGACGGCGGGCTGAATTGGTTGCTGGTAAACCAGCTCGGATACCGGCGGGCATTTCAGTTGAGCATCGAATCGGAACGCATACCGGCGGAGCGCTGTGTCGAGCTCGGTCTCGCGAACAAGGTCGTACCCGCCGACTCGCTCATGGAACAGGCAGTCAAATGGGCAAAGGCGTTGACGGAACGCGCGCCGCTATCGATCGCGGCGACCAAGAAAGCGATGCGGCATGCGACTGCCGAATCCTGGGCGAGCACTTACGACGTCGAGGCGTCGCTGCAGCAGAAACTGCGTGACAGCAAGGATTTCGAGGAAGGCGTCGCTGCGTTCTTCGAGAAGCGAAAACCGGAATTCAAGGGCAAGTAAGGGCTTGCCGAGGGCACGACCATGAGACGAAAGATATTCGACGAAGAGCATGAAATGTTTCGCGACTCGGTGCGGAGCTTCATGCAGAAGGAAATCGGGCCGCACAGCGACGAATGGCACAAGAAAGGCATTGTCGACCGGGACGCCTTTCTGAAGGCGGGCGAACAGGGCCTGCTGCTGATGTGGGCCGACGAGAAATACGGCGGGGCCGGCGTACCCGACTTTCGCTATGAACAGATCTTGATCGAGGAGAATGCGCGTTACGGCGATGCCGGCTTTTTCATGACCTTGCACTCACGGCTGGTCGGGCCCTATATCGGAGAGCTCGGCACGGAGGAACAGAAAGCGCACTGGCTGCCGAAGTGCGTCAGCGGTGAGCACATACTCGCGGTTGCCATCACCGAGCCAGGCGCCGGAAGCGACGTCGCCGGCATTCGCACCCGCGCCGAGGACAAGGGCGATCACTGGCTGTTGAACGGTTCCAAGACCTACATCTCGAACGGCATCCTGGCCGACCTCGTCGTCGTCGTCGCCCGCACCGACCCGAATACACGTCACGGACTGAGTCTATTTGTCGTCGAGCGCGGTATGGAAGGGTTCGAACGCGGCCGCAACCTCGAGAAAATGGGATTGAAGAGCCAGGATACGGCAGAGTTGTTCTTCAACAACGTCAAGGTGCCGAAAGAGAATCTGCTCGGCGAGGTAAACCAGGGTTTCTACCACCTGATGCATTTTCTTGCTGAGGAGCGTCTGCTCGGCGCGGTGGGCTACCTGGCGACGAGTGAGGTGGCGTTCGATATCACGATGGACTACATCAGGGAACGCAAGGCATTCGGGCAGACGATTGCGGACTTCCAGAACACGAGATTCAGAATGGCGGACATGCGCATGGAGATCGATGTTGGACTGGCCTTCGTCGACCAGTGTGTTCTGGAGCACAACGAAGGAAAGCTGAGTGCCGATGATGCGGCCAAGGCCAAGCTTTTCACGAGCGAGCTGGAGGGCAGGGTTGTGGATACTTGCGTGCAACTTCACGGAGGCGCCGGGTATATGGATGAATACCCGATCTGCCGCCTGTATCTCAATGCGAGAGTGTCCCGGATCTACGCCGGCAGCTCCGAGGTGATGCGGGAAATCATCGCGCGCTCGATCGGTCTCGATCCGCGCAAGAAAAACAAAAAAGCGATTGGCACAGACCAAGCGGCCTGATAAATAACAGCGAATTTGACGATAAAGCGGCTGTAGGAGCGGCTTCAGCTGCGATTGGCTCGACGCCGGTTCGCGAATAAATTCGCTCCTGCATACGAACAATAAAGGAGCCTTACCAACATGCGAGTTGCGTTTGTCGGCCTCGGTGTCATGGGATATCCGATGGCCGGATTCCTTGCAAGCGCCGGGCACGAGGTCACGGTATACAACAGAACGACGGCGAAGGCCGACGCCTGGATGAAAGAATACGGCGGCGTGCGGGCAGACACGCCGTCGGATGCGGCGACGCACGCCGAATTGGTATTTACCTGCGTCGGCAACGACGATGATGTCCGTGCGGTGATACTCGGCGATCACGGCGTGATGCACGGCATCGGCGCCGATTCGATTATCGTCGACCACACGACCGCATCGGCCAACGTCGCGCGCGAGATTTACGACGCGTCCGCCGCGAAAAACATCGGCTTTCTTGACGCGCCACTCTCGGGCGGGCAGGCCGGCGCCGAATCGGGCCAGCTCACGATCATGGTCGGCGGCGACGAATCGGTATACGAGCGGGCACGACCGGTCATGGATTGCTATGCGAAAGCCTGCACCCTGATCGGTCCGGTCGGTTCCGGTCAGCTGGCCAAGATGGTGAACCAGATCTGCATTGCCGGCGTCGTCCAGGGACTGTCCGAAGGGCTGCACTTCGCTAAACGCGCGGGCCTCGACGTGGCGAAAGTCGTCGGCGCCATCTCCAAGGGTGCCGCCCAGTCCTGGCAGATGGAAAACCGCTGGGAGACGATGATCCGCAACGAGTTCGAATTCGGATTTGCAGTCGAATGGATGCGCAAGGACCTGAAAATCGCGCTTGAGGAAGCGGAGCGGAACGGCGCCAGGCTCGACATGACGCGCCTCGTGGATGGCTACTATGCGGAAGTCCAGGATCTCGGCGGGAATAGGTGGGACACCTCGAGCCTGATCGCCCGATTGGAGTAGGCGCGGTAATTGTCATCGGCGCAGCAGCGCTTCTTTCGGCACGTGCACTCAAGATCAATCCGCGCCGATCTTGCGGCCGGCGCCGGTCACTGCGGGCGGATTGGGGACACCTCGAGCCTGATCGCCCGATTGGAGAAATAAGGCACGCCGGGGAGCGGCTTTAGCCGCGATTCCCTCAATTTTGGCGTATAATACGGGGCGTCACAGGGGTGGCCGAATGGCCTGAGATCCGTGGCGTGGCAAGGAATCCGCGTCGAAACGGAAACCCTTAGAACCTGATCCGGGTAATGCCGGCGTAGGAAGAGGATTTCCCTATGCGCTCAGTCAATAATTTGCAGTCAAGTCGCCTGACTTGCCTTGCATTCGTCCTGTCCGTTTCCGTCCCGTCGTTTTCACAGGAAGTCATCGAAGAGATCATCGTCACGGCAGATTTCCGCGAGCGGGCCGTATCGGAATTGCCCGCCAGCATCTCGATGCTGGATCGCCAGACGGTCAACGACGCAGCCGTGCAGCACTTCGAGGAGCTGATCCAGCTCGTGCCGAACCTGAACTGGTCGGGCGACGGTCACCGCGCGCGATACCTGCAGATACGCGGCGTCGGCGAGCTCGAGCAATACGAAGGTGCGCCGAATCCGTCGGTCGGCTTCCTGATCGACGATATCGATTTCAGCGGCATCGGCACGATCGCGACCCTGTTCGACATCCAGCAGGTCGAGATCCTGCGCGGGCCGCAGGGCAGTCGGTATGGCGCCAATGCACTCGGCGGATTGGTCTACGTGCAAAGCGTCGCGCCAGGTGAGGAATTCGAGGGCCGCGTGAAGATGGATGCCGGTTCCGACGGCTTGTTTGCCGCAGGGATTGCGTTCGGTGGCCCTCTCGATGGCGACGGCTCGCTGGCCTATCGATTGAGCGCCCATTATTTCGAGGGGAATGGTTTTCGAGACAATACCTACCTGCGTCGCGACGACACGAACGGCCGACAGGAGACCACGCTTCGGGGCCGGTTGCGATGGCGGGCAAGCGACACCTGGACCGTGGATCTCACCACGATGATCAGCGACGTGGACGACGGCTATGACGCGTTCGCCATCGACAACAGCCTGACGATGTTGTCCGACAAGCCTGGCCGGGATGCACAGGAAAGTTTTGGCGCCGCGATCAAGAGTACCTGGGAGGGACTCGAAAATTTCTCCCTGATGTCGATTACGACATATGCGGATTCGGATATTGGGTTCACTTTCGATGCGGACTGGGGCAATGCGGACTCATGGAAGCCGTTCACATACGACTTCATCGTCGACAACGATCGCAACCGCCGCACGCTGAGTCAGGAATTCCGCCTGGCCTCCTCAGAGAACGGGCGCATCTTCAATGGGTCGACGGACTGGCTCGTCGGCGTCTACGGGATGAAAATGGAGGACGATCTGCGCACGATCACGGAAGGCATCCTGGTCGATCCGGATCCAGTGTTCGGGTATACGTTTACGGTCGAGGACGATTTTTCCGGGCGATACGAAGCCGTCAATGCCGCGCTGTTTGGACGGCTGGACTTTGACGTGGGCGAGACGAACCGGCTCGGTATCGGTTTGCGGGCAGAGCGCCGCACGACCGATTATTCTAACTCGTCGGGTTTGCGCTTCGATCCGGGTGAGTCAATGATCGGCGGCGAGATTACGTTTACCCACGAATTCTCCGAACTGACGACCGGTTACGTGAGTCTCGCGCGCGGCTACAAGGCGGGAGGCTTCAATCCGGGCTTCGGCGTCCCCGACGAGCGCCGCGAGTTCGATACCGAGTACGCGTGGAACCTCGAAGGTGGATTCAAGGGGCGCTGGCTCGATGACCGGCTTCACATCAATGCAGCCGCTTTCGTGAGCGAACGGCGCGACCAGCAGATCCGCACCTCGTTCCAGCTCGTGCCGAACGACCCGGCATCGTTCGTGTTCTTCACCGATAATTCCGACAAGGGCCGGACCAAGGGTCTCGAGATGGACCTGCGCTGGTTCGTCACCGACGCCCTGGAGCTCTTTGCGAGCGCTGGCCTACTCGATGCTGAAATATCCGAGTTCGGTACGGCGGAAGTCAATCTCGATGGTCGCGACCAGGCACATGCGCCCAACTACACGCTGACGCTGGGTGGGGCGTATCGGCATCCGAGCGGCTGGAACGGCCGGATCGACGTTTCCGCCAAAGACGAGTTCTACTTCGACTACAGCCACGATCAAAAATCCTGGTCCTATGAGCTCGCGAACGTACGCGTCGGATACGATGCCGAGCGCTGGTCGGCGCACCTTTGGATACGCAACCTGTTCGATGAGAAATATGCGGTGCGCGGCTTCTTCTTCGGCAACGAACCGCCGTTATTCGAGAACACGCTTTACATCAGGCAGGGCGACCCGCGGCTTTCCGGCCTGACATTCGAGTGGAAATTTTAGGAGCAGACGGCAGATGCGCGTTGCGGTCGACATAAGCCTGTATCCGCTTGCGGATGATTTCCTGCCACCGATCAAGGACATCGTCGAACGCCTAAACCGGAGATCTTCGGTCGAAGTCGAAACCAATGCGATGAGCACACAGATTCGCGGCGAGTACGATGACGTGATGGCCGTCCTGAGTGAAGAGATCAGGGCGACTTTCGATCAGTGCCCGAAAGCAGTTTTCACGATTCGGATACTCAACAATCCGCTAGCGGGTTGATGCAGTCCCTCGTCAGCGAGTTCATCCTGTACTACGGTGCGTTACCGCGCCTGGAACTCGCTGCGGTCATTCTCGCAGTCGGCTACCTCGTTCTGGCGATTCGCCAAAACATCTGGTGCTGGTTCTGTGCGGCCACGAGCACGGCGATATACGTGTACTTGTTTGCCAGGGCAAACCTGTATATGGAGTCCCTGTTGAACGTGTTCTATTTCGCCATGGCCGTGTACGGCTTGCTGATGTGGCGCGGCGGCAGGACCGGTGACGAATTGGCGGTTTGTATTTGGGCACTTCGCGTGCACGCATATGCGATTGCAGCAATCGTCGTATTCGCGGCTCTCTCCGGTTACCTGTTGGCGACATTCACCGACGCGGCGTATCCCTACGTCGATTCGGCGACGACATTCGGCGCGATCTGGGCGACCTTCCTCGTCGCTCGCAAGGTGCTTGAGAACTGGTGGTACTGGCTCGTCATCGACGTCGTGTCCGTGTTCATCTACTGGTCACGAGGGCTGGAGGCGACC
>JBFHXJ010000037.1:0-34583 GCA_041598995.1 Woeseiaceae bacterium
ATGCGATTCATTGCGCAACCAGAACAGCGGCAGGCCGGCAGCGACAATGAACAGGGCGGTGACGAAAAACGGCAGCAGGCCGCTCGTTCCGGTTGCAAGCAGTATCAGCGGGCCGATGGCAAAGCCCGCCGCGCCGGCCGATCCGTAGACGCCGATGATCCTGCCGCGCCATGCGTCGTCCGCGAGCTCGTTGATGGCCGCTTCGCTGGCGGACCATAGTGTGGCGCCCGCCGCGCCAAGCAGGAAGCGCAGCGGGAACCAGGCGAATACGTTTTGCACGAGGCCGAGCGCGACGATCGTGCCGGCAGAGAGCAGGGTTGCCCGCTGCATCACACGCGCGGCCCCGAAGCGCATGATCAGGCGCGATATCAGCGGCGCGAGCAGCACCCCGGCACACGCCTGGCTCACGATGCTCAGGCCGATGACGGTTTTGCTGATCCCCTGGGCATCGAGCACCAGCGACAGGAGCGGCAAGGTCAGCCCGTAGACCAGGTTGACGATGACCATCGACGCGATGACGGCGATGAGGCTTCGTTTTCGATCTGAGAGTGCTTTGCTGGAAATGGGGGTCACGCGGCTCTTGTGCGTGATCAGGATTCTAATTGATCCGGATGCCGCTGCCCGGCTCGAGGGAATATGACGAATATCGTGGTCACTATCGTGCCAACGACAAACAGTGCCCGTCGCAGGAAGGCGATCCTGCTGCCCGGACTCGACGGCTCGTTGACATCGTATTGCGTGTAAAGGTCTCTTACGTAGCTGATGTATTCGATGGCCAGCAGGTACCTGAGAAACAGGATCACGGAAGCAAACACATACAGTGTCGCGAGCAGCCATTTGACGTAGGGATTCAGCTTGGCTCCCCAGACATGGGAGGCGATGAGCACGGCGAAGGTGATGGAAAGCCAGAATTCGAATTGCTGATCGATGTCGCCGGAGACGGCGAGCAACATCTCGAGTAAGTCTTTCTCATCCATTTCGGTAGATATAACTGTAACCGTTGATGGCGGGCACGCCGCCGAGGTGCGCGTACAGGATCTTCGAACCGGCCGGAAAGAAATCCTTGTTGACGAGATCGATCAGACCCTGCATCGACTTACCTTCGTACACGGGGTCGGTCATCATGCCCTCGAGTCTCGCGCAGAGTCTTATCGCGTCGTTGGTCTCGTCTGACGGTACGCCGTAAGCGGGATAGGCGTAGTCGGTTTTCAACACGACATCGTCTTGCGTAATGTCCTGGCCGAGTTCGACGAGTTCGGCGGTTTTCCGAGCGATGCTCAGCACCTGCGCATGCGTCTGCGCCGGTGTGCCGCTGGCGTCGATACCGATAACCTTTCGTGCGCGGCCGTCATGCGCGAAGCCGACCACCATGCCGGCGTGGGTCGAGCCGGTGACCGTGCACACGATGATGTAATCGAAAGTGAGTCCGAGTTCCCGCTCTTGCGTACGCACTTCTTCGGCGAAGCCGACATAGCCCAGTCCGCCGTGCTTGTGCACCGATGCACCTGCGGGAATCGGGTAGGGCTTGCCGCCCTTGTCCTGAACGTCTTCCAGCGCGGCTTTCCAGCTTTCGCGAATTCCGATGTCGAAGCCTTCGTCCACGAGCTCGACTTCGGCGCCCATGACGCGCGACAGGAGGATGTTGCCGACGCGATCGTAGACGGCATCCTGGAACGGCACCCAGCTCTCCTGCACCAGGCGGCACTTCATGCCGATCTTCGCGGCGACCGCCGCAACCTGCCGGGTGTGATTCGACTGCACGCCGCCGATCGTGACCAACGTGTCCGCCCCGGAAGCGATCGCGTCAGGGACGATGTATTCGAGTTTTCTGATCTTGTTGCCGCCGAAGGCGAGGCCTGAGTTGCAGTCCTCGCGTTTGGCATAGATTTCGACGTTTCCGCCGAGGTGGCTTGACAGCCGCTCGAGTTTCTCGATCGGCGTCGGTCCGAACGTTAAGGGGTAGCGTTCGAATTTCTTCAGCATGTCAGGTTTGGGGTTTCGGATAGACGGTGGCGGCGTCGAACACGGGCCCGTCGATGCAGACCTTTTGCATCGCCGGGCCTGTTTCGGTCTGCACCAGTACGGCGCAGCCGGCACAGCCGCCGACCGCACAGGCCATGAACTCCTCGAGGCACACCTGGCACGGCAGGCCGTATTCTTTCGCGAGCGCCGCGGTCGCCTCGAGCATGGCCTCGGGCCCGCAGGCGAAAACTTCGGTTTTCGCGAGATCTCGTTTGTCGAGTGTTTGTAGCCACTCGCGCGCGAGCTCGGTGACGTAGCCGCGATAAACACCCTTGAAGTTTTCCATGCTCGCAAGACGCGCGGTCACCTGCCAATCCTCGAGGAGCGGCATCGTGCTCCCGATTTCGTCCGGCAACCACTGCGCAGATAATTGCGATTTCATAAGCTCGAACGGGAACGGGAGTTCGGAGCCCAGGAGCACGAGCGGCCGGAATGCATCGTGGTCTTTGAGCGTCTCCGCGAGAAACAGCACCGGTGGCATGCCGACGCCGCCGCCGATGAGCAGCGTGTTGGGTCTTTCGGGCGATGGTACGAAGCCGTGCCCGATCGGCCCGATCACGCTCAATAGGTCTCCGGGTTCCTTTTGCGACAGGGCGCGCAGGCCTAAGCCCACGATCTTGTAATAGATCTCGATCCATCCGTCCCTGGCGCGCATGATCGACAGCGGACGGCGCATCGGGATGTGCTCGTCGCATTGCAGGTGCACGAATGTGCCGGCGGTGGCGTGCGCCGCGCACTTGGGCGCAGCGAGCCGGGTGATGAACTGCTGGCCGGGAAATGGCGTCACCGAGATGACTTCGGCGTCTTCCAGAAACAGCGAGCCGCGATTCGCCTGTGCTTTTTTACTTGCGGGCGCGCTCGCGCTCACTTCTTATCCATGGTCGCGACGACTTTCTCCAAAAGCGCCATGCGCACGGCGACGCCGTTTGTGACCTGTTCTACGATCACCGAGCTCGACCCGTCCGCGAGGCTCGACTCGATCTCGATGCCGCGATTCATCGGCCCGGGATGCATGACGATCGCATCGGGCGCGGCGAGCTTCATGCGTTCGTGGCTCACGCCATAGTTGGCGAAGTACTCGTCCATGCCGGGAATCTCGTCGAGGCTATCGATGCGCTCCCGTTGGATACGCAGCGCCATGACGACATCGGCGCCGCGAATGCCTTGCTTCAGGTCGTGCAGGATCCGCGCGCCCGGGTATTCGGCCGGGTCCGGCGCCAGCGCGTGCGGTGAAACGAGCCGCAGTTCGCCGACGCCCATCGTCATCAGTCCTTCGGCCGCCGAGCGGGCGACGCGGGAATGTGCGATGTCGCCGACGATGACGACGGTCAGCTTCTCGAAGTCCGGCTTGTGATGGCGAATCGTCATGAGGTCCAAAAGCCCCTGCGTCGGGTGTGACACATGGGCCTCGCCGGCGTTCAGGACCGAGACGTGCTGGTTGACGTTCCGCGCGATGTAACCCGGCACGCCGGCGCTGGCATCGCGAACGACGAAGACGTCGACGTGCATCGCCTGCAGGGTATAAATAGTGTCGAGGATGCTTTCGCCTTTTTTCCTCGATGACGTGCTGACGTTCAGGTTCAGGACGTGGGCGCCCAGGCGTTTCGCCGCCAGCTCGAAAGATGCACGCGTACGCGTGCTCGGTTCGAAGAACAGATTGGCGACGCTGATGCCCTCGAGCGCCTGCGACCTCGCGGCGTGGCGACCGGGCGGAGTCAGGAAGGATTCGGCACGATCGAGCAATTCCGTGATCTGCTGACGGCCCAGGCCGCGGAGGGTCAGCAGGTGGCGCAACCGGCCGTCGGCATTGAATTGCAGGTCGGTCTCGTCTGCGGGGTCGTTGGTTTCGAAGAGCTCGGTAACGGACATCGCGGCGGCATTTTACTCCGATTATCGGCTGGCCGGGCGGCCAATGGTCTCGCCGGGCGGCGAGTTCCTGTTGAGCCACCGTTCTGCGATCAGCATCGCGGCGGCACTGTCAATCATGCCTTTACTGATGCGGCCTCTGATCCCGGCGGCGCGCTCCGACTTCAGGCGTTCCGCCGCCTCGAGCGACGAGAATCTCTCGTCTTCGGTTACGACAGGCCGACCGAAGCGGCCGAGATCGCCGATGAACGTCTGCACGTCGCTTGTGAAATCCGAGGGGGACCCGTCCGCATTGCCGGGCATGCCGACGATCAGGCGTGCCGGCTGCCACTCCTCGACCAGTGCCGCGATCGCATGCCAGTCCGGACCGTCGCTGCCGTTCCTGATCGTGCCCAGCGGCGTGGCCGACGCGGTTACCTGCTGGCCCACGGCGACGCCGATGCGCCGCAGTCCGAAATCGAAAGCGAGAATCGTTTCAGGCGTGTCCGGCATGCAAAGACATCTGGCTGATATCGACACCGATGATCTTCGCCGCGACGCTCCATCGATCATTGAATGGTACGTCGAAAATTATTTCCGGATTCGCCGGGACGCTCAGCCAGGTGTTTTGCAGCATTTCCATTTCGAGCTGTCCGGCTTCCCAGCCCGCATAACCAAGCGCGACCAGCGATTTGTCGGGTCCGGTGCCCGCGGCCATGGCATCGAGCACATCGCGCGACAGCGTCAGCTGGATTTCATCGGAAACCGCCACCGAGGTCTCGAACTTTCCGTGAGGCTTGTGCAGAACGAATCCGCGTTCGCGCCCGACGGGACCGCCATCCAGAATCGGTGCGCTTGCAATGGCCTGATCCGCCTGATCGAGCTGCAATTGTTCGAGCAGACCGCCCAGTTTCATGTTCAGCGGGCGATTGATGACGATACCGAGGGCGCCTTCCTCATTGTGTTCGCAGACGAGGGTAACGGTGCTGTTGAAATTCGGATCGGCCATGCCCGGCATCGCGATCAACAGGTGGTTCGTGAGCGAATCGTTGCGGTCCATATATCCAGTATCAGCTGTGTGGTCGAGATACGCAAATGAAACGGATCGGGATCAACGCCCGGCTCGGAGCCGGGCGCTGAGCCGGCGTAATATTCTTAGACCACGAATCAGTTGTTGCGTGCGGTCGACTGCACGGGCATGCGGCTGAAGCGCCACTTGTAGGCGAAGCGCAGGCTGTCGTAATCGACACGCACCGCTTCCGGGAACGGCTCGAACGGCGCCGCGCGATGCAGAATCTCGAGTGCCGCCTGGTCGAGCACCCGTGATCCCGAAGTCTGGCGCACGATCACCTCTTCGAGCTGTCCGGACGCGTTGATCGTGACTTCGAGGGTCGGGCTGCCGGCGACGCCGTCGATCAGTCCCTGCTCGGGAAAATATTTGACGCCGATCGTTTCGATTTTTCGCTTCCAGCGGTTGAGATAGGGTGCGATTCGCGATTCCCGGGTGTTTACGCTGGTAATGAGCTGACGCGGATCCGCGTCGTGAATCGCAGCGTCAGGCGCGTCTTCCCGTGGCAACGGTAAGGTGATCTCCATACCCGCCTCCATCGCCAGCGCTTTCGAATCGTCGCGGGTCGGGTCTTCCCGTGGCAGGTCCCGCGTCTTCAGATCCTGTTCCGTACGGCTCGTCAGTACCTGGTCCGCGGACTCCCGCAGCGAGTTGGCGTCATCGATGCTGTCACCCTCGATGTCTCCCGGGTTATCGACCGGCACGACACTCTCGGCAACTGCGCCGGGGCGCGCCCATTCCTGCGTGTTGCCGCTGCCTTCCTGGCTGGCCTGGGCCAGATAATCCGCCTGCTCGGGTTCGAGGACGTTCTGCTCCGGGTCCGCGACGATCGTCACGTCGAGCGATATGGCCTCGGAGAACGCATCATCGATCGCGGCATTGAAGGTGACGCCGATGATCAGGATGCCGTGAACCAGCGCGGCGAGGAACAGCATCGGCGGCAGCCGGTCCGCTGCCGGCGCGGATGCCAGCAGGATCGAATCAATCGATCCTTCCGGGTACCTGTCCTCCATGTCTGACGCTAGCTCGGCCATGGTCGCGGCGGGCGGTCTTTGCTCGACCGCCAAATTGTCTCACAGGAAATCAATGATTTGCTCAGTTTACCTGCTTGGCTTTAGGAGCAGTGAGACCTAAGTCACCCGCCGGCCCGGTAATTCGACAGAATCCCGGCCCCTGGCGGGGCCGTGCCTCAGCCGAGCCGGGCCTCGATGGCGTCGAAAAGCGTACCCGCGATATTCAGGCCGAAGGCTTTGTCCAGCTCCCGGATGCCGGTCGGACTGGTGACATTGATTTCCGTCAGGTAATCGCCGATGACGTCGATACCGGCAAAAACAACGCCGCGCTCCCTCATGACCGGCCCCACCCGTTGGCAAATCGAGCGGTCGCGGGCGGAGAGCTCGACGCCCTTGCCGACAGCGCCCATGACCAGGTTGCCGCGAAAATCGTCGGCCGACGGAATCCGCGCCAGCGCATGCGGCACGGGCTCGCCGTCGATGAGAAGGATGCGCTTGTCGCCTGCCACGATTTCCGGAATGTAGACCTGGGCCATCGCGTATCGCCTGCCGTCGTCCGTGAGGGTCTCGAAAACCACATTGGCGTTCTTGTCGCCGGTCCTGACCGCGAAGATCGACTTGCCACCCATGACCCCGAGTGGTTTGACGACGATATGTTTTTGCGCCTTCAGGAAATCTTTGAGGTCTGCTATGGATCGCGTGATGAGCGTCAGTGGCGCAAAGTCCGCGAACCACGCGATGTATGCCTTTTCGTTCATATCACGCAGGCTTTGCGGCCGATTGACAATCAGCGTGCCCGCATCCTCTGCGCGCTCCAGGATATAGCTGGTGTAGATGTACTCCATGTCGAAGGGGGGGTCTTTGCGCATCAGGATGACGTCCAGGTCGGCAAGGCGAATCTCCCGGGTGTCGCCTAAGCTGAACCAGTCTTCGAGATCGTCGCGAACGTTGAGGATTCGTGAGGTCCCGCGGGCTTCTCCTGCCATGAGGCGCACATCCGCCTGCCTCAGGTAATGGATCTCGGCACCGCGTCTTTCGGCTTCCAGAAGCATCGCCAGCGTGCTGTCCTTCTTGGGCGTGATCGATTCGATGGGGTCCATGACGACACCGAGACGAAGAGGTTGTGCTGGCATGGGTCCCTCGGAATTCCACAGCTTATGGGCAGCGGCTAACTATACAGCGCCGACGACGCGCCCCCTACCGGCGCCATGTGATATTCCGCGGGCAAAGTACGCCTGCCGCGGCCGGCATCGATCGGGTCCCTTCGTGCGTTGCGGAGTATCTTCAGGGCTTGCCGCCGTAAGTGCCGAATTCGGCAAGGTTTTCAGGCGGACCTGGGAGCCCGTGGCGCTCGTCGTAGCGGCATTTTGGACAATATGGTACAAGTCATTTTCCCGGCGAGGATCGTTAGTGAGGAGCGGTTTTGGGCACGCCGGGGCCGGTCCGTCGGCCGCAAGGAGCGGGTGCAAAGCGGACCTGGTGGCGTGGAAATGCGGGCCCGGCAGGGCCCACTCTGGGCGAGGAAATCCTTTGTCAAAAAATGCTTCTCGGGGTCTGAATGGTCTCAAAATCCTGGTCGTGGATGACAGTAAGACCATCCGTCGCACAGCAGAGACTCTGCTTTCCAAGGAAGGTTGCCAGGTTTTTACGGCGATCGATGGCTTCGATGCGCTCTCCAAGATCGCCGATCACCAGCCGGATCTCATATTCGTCGATATCATGATGCCCAGGCTCGACGGCTATCAGACCTGTTCCCTGATCAAGCACAACAAGGTCTTCAGGGAAACGCCGGTCATCATGTTGTCGAGCAAGGACGGGCTGTTTGACCGGGCACGCGGACGCATCGTCGGCTCGGAACAATATTTGACGAAGCCGTTTACCAAAGACGAATTAATCGGGGCGATATCCAACCAGATCAACTGAGGAACGCGCAATGCCTACAATCCTGATAGTCGATGATTCGCCGACAGAATTGCATCTTTTTCAGGACATGCTCCAAAAGAGTGGCTTCGATACGCTGGTCGCTGACAGCGGCGAAGACGGAATTCGTCAGGCAGAGACTGCGCGGCCTGACTGCATCCTGATGGATATCGTGATGCCGGGGATGAATGGTTTCCAGGCGACTCGAAAACTGACGCACGACCCAAAGACCTCGGACATCCCGATCATCATGATTACCAACAAGGACCAGGAGACGGACAAGATCTGGGGCATGCGTCAGGGCGCCGTCGAATACATCGTCAAGCCGATAGGACAGAAAGAGCTGGTCGAGAAAATCAAGACGGTAATGGCTGAATAGTGGCAAAGACCCCGGAACTGGCGGCGCTTGTCAACGAACCGTTCGAGTTGCTCGAAGAGCTTGAGCGTCGCAGTCGTGCGGCATTTGCGGGTAAAGGCTCGGATGCCCTGCCGGAGGAATGGGTCGGCATCGGATTCCGCATCGGTCAGGAACAGTTTGTCGCCAGCCGCGACCAGGTACGCGAAGTCCTGATGTTGCCGGAAACGATGACGCGCGTGCCCGGCGCGAAGCGGTGGATGCTGGGCATCGCGAACCTGCGAGGCCAGCTGTTGCCGCTCGTCGATCTGCAGATGATGCTGGGCTCCGGTCGCACCTCGCTCCGGCGTGCAACCCGCGTCATCTCGGTCAATCATCGGGATGTCCCCGCGGGTCTGGTCGTTGACGAAGTGCAGGGATTCAGGCGCTTCATGAAAAACGAATTCGATGACAAGGCACCGCAGACTGCCGTTCGCTGCGATCGTTTCTTGAGCGGCGCCTATCAACGCGGTCACGATATCTGGCCTATTTTCAATCTGTATGATTTGCTCGAAAGCAGCACGTTTTTACAGGCCGCCGCAGACTGACACGGCGTACAATGCGAACTGACTTTAGTGTGGCAATGCCATGGCTCGAAAAACTGACAAATCACCAGTAATCCTGATTCTTGCCGTGTTACTCGGCCTGTGCGTCCTCGCAACCGGAGGATTGTTGTATTTGAAGTCGGACGACAGCACTGCACCGGATCGCGCGCGTGCCTCGCTGGCGGCGATTTCACAGGCCATACCGTTGCATGCCATGGCGGCGGCCGGCGGTGATCTGGACGGCTTTCCGAGACTCGAGGACGATGTGCGGCGGCTCGATGCGGTGCGCCGCAATTATCCCTTGCCGGCGATTCCGGGCGGGGCCGGCGCCTGGGACGAGCTGACGCATCACGCGGAGGCGATCGTGGCGAAACGCGGGGCGGTCGAGGCGGTCGTGTCGGCGTCGACGTTCGTCAACGAACGCATGCCGCGAATGATAGCGTTGAGCGACGATCTGCTCGACGTGTCAGGGAGTACGGCGGCAATTCAGGAGTTTCAGAAACGTGGTGCCGAGGTACAGAACCTGCTTGCGCTGCTCGCGGCCGACGCGGCGTCGAATGATGTCGAGACGATAGCGGCATCAATCGCCACCAACATGACCTACCTGCGCATGGTTACCGATGCGCTGTCCGGTGCCGGCACGAACCTGGACATCCCGCCGCTCGATGACGCAACGAGGGAGCTTGCGCTGGTGCCGATCATCAGCGAATTGATGGACATCGAATCCCGCGTCGAGCCTGCTGTCGAGGCGAACCTTGGCGGCATTGGTGCAAGCCTGGCCGGGATCGCCGCAGTATCCGATGATCTGCTCGATTCCGAGTTTTCTGCCAGCGCGACCGACAGCAGCGATTTCCTGAGTCATCCGGTGGTGCCGTTCGTCTTGCTCGGCCTGGCACTCGCGCTCGTCATCGGTCTTATCGTCATGCATTCGAGGACGTCGGTGTCGGAGAAGACATCGAGAGCGCAGGCCGAGCAAAACGAGAAGAACCAGCAGGCTATCCTGCGGCTGCTGGACGAGCTCGGCAGTCTCGCCGACGGCGACCTGACGGTAGAGGCGACAGTCACCGAGGATATTACCGGCGCCATCGCCGATTCGATCAATTACGCGATCGAGAAACTGCGGGAGCTGGTCGCGACGATCAACGAAACCGCGATCATGGTCGACGCGGCGGCGAAGCAGACGGAAAACACGGCCGCACACATGGCGCGTGCCGCGAGCACGCAACAAAAAGAGATTGCGGCGGCGACGGAGTCGATCGTGTCCATGGCCAGCTCCATCGAAGAGGTTTCGGGCAATGCGGAACGATCATCCGATGTAGCGCGGCATTCGGTTGAAGTCGCGCACAAAGGTGGCGATGCGGTGCGTCGAACGATAGACGGCATGAATGCCATTCGCGAAACCATCCAGGAGACATCCAAACGCATCAAGCGTCTCGGCGAAAGCTCGCAGGAAATCGGCAACATCATCGAGCTCATCAATGACATTGCCGAGCAGACGAACATCCTTGCATTGAACGCATCGATCCAGGCTTCGATGGCCGGTGAAGCCGGGCGCGGCTTTGCGGTCGTCGCCGACGAGGTACAACGGCTGGCAGAGCGATCGACCAACGCAACCAAGCAAATCGAGGTACTGGTGCGCACGATCCAGTCGGATACCAATGAAGCGGTGATTTCCATGGAACGGAGCACGACCGATGTGGTCGGTGGCGCGCTGCTTGCCGAAAATGCAGGCGCGGCGCTCGACGAGATCGAACAGGTTTCCAACCAGATAGCCAACCTGGTGCAGAATATTTCCAGTTCTGCGCGTCAGCAGGCCGGGTCGGCGGCCGACGTCACGCGCCGTACGACCAAACTCAGGGAAATCAGTGATCAGACCGAAAAAGCGACCAGGGCCACGGCGCAGTCGGTCTCCAAGTTTTCGGAGCTCGCATCGCAGCTCCGGAAGACGGTAGCGGGATTTACGTTGCCACATGCGGCGCTGCAGGCGAGCAAGCTTGCGGCGACGACCAAGATAAAGCCTCAATCCGCAGCACCGGAGGTATCGCAGGCGGCGGCCAAGGCACCACCGCCGCCGCAAGCGCGAACGGCTCCGGCCGGGACAAAAGCCGCAGGTTGAATCTACGCGCGCAACCCAACGAGCGATGAGCAGCCAAACGGGCATCCAGGAAACGCCGGTCACGAATGCGGCCGCGGATGCCGAGGTCAATGCGCTGGCCCTCGTCAGCCACGAGCTGATGGAGACCATTCGCAATGCACACCTGGCACTCGAGGACTGCGTCGACGGTCGTGGCGGGTCGAGCGCGCTCGTCAGGAGTGGTCAGCTCTTACATCAGGTATCGGGTGCGCTCAAGCTGACCGAGACTTACGGCGCTGCGCTGCTCGCCGAGGAAATGGAAGCTGTTTGCGCCTATCTGGCCAACCTGCGTCCCGGTAAGGGTCGTGAGGACGGGCTCGATGCGCTTACGCGCGCCATGGTGCAACTGCCGATCTACATCGAGCGACTTCTCGGCGGCGGCCGGGACATCGCACTGGTGCTGCTGCCGATCCTGAACGACCTGCGTGCCGCGCGCGGACAGCCGCTTTTGTCGGAAGGCACGTTGCTGCTGTTGAATCTGTCGCCGCAACGCAAGACCGACGGGAAAGGCGACCGCGAGTCGAGCGGCGAAGATCCGATCGAGGTCGCCGCCCGGCTGCGGCCGAAATTCCAGCTCGCGCTCCTCGGCTGGATCAAGGGCACGGACAGCGAGCGGCATTTGCAGGCCTTGTTGAGCGTCATCGAGGCGCTGGAGCGTGCGTCGGAGCGCGACGACCTGTACCAGTTCTGGTGGGTCGTCGGCGGCGTGCTGGAGTCCCTCTTGAACGGCGGACTCGAAACCTCGGTCGCCCTCAAACGTCTGCTGGGCCAGACGGACCGGCAGATCAAGTTGCTCATCGACGAAGGCGTCAGCGCTTTTGACAATCATCCCGTCGCCGACCTCCTGAATAACCTTTTGTATTACGTTGCTCGCTCCAGCAATGCCGGACCACGAATCAGCGAGATTCGTGCGGCGTTCAATCTTGCCGAGCTCCTTCCGGGCGACGAACAGGTCGAACACGCCAGGGAAAGTCTCGCCGCGCCGAGCGTAAAACTCATGAAGACCGTCGCCACGGCGATCAAGGAAGATCTGGCTCGGGTCAAAGACGTGCTCGACATCTATGTTCGGACCGGGATGAACAAGCCGACGGAGCTGGTGCCGCAACTGGATCTCCTGAAGAAGATCAGCGATACGCTCGGCGTACTGGGACTCGGCGCCCTGCGCGGCGACATCGATTCGGAAATCGACCGTCTGCGCGAGGTCGTCAGCCGGGGCGGTGCGGGCAACGAGCAGACGATCATCGAAATTGCCTCGACACTGCTGCGTGTCGAAGATCGTCTTGATCAGCAACTGCTGCGCATGATCGTGCCGGCAGAAGCGCCGACGCCGGGCGACGAAGCCGCGCTGCCGACGGACGCAGATGCGAACTACAAGGACGTCGCCGAGGCGGTCATGCGAGAGAGCATCATCAATCTCGCGCGCATCAAGGAGACTTTCAGCCAGAGTCTCGGCTCGGCCGGGCCAGCACAGGGTCTCGACAGCGTCCCCGGACTGCTCCGCGGCATCAAGGCCGGCCTCATGATGCTCAACAAGACTCGGGCGATGGACGTCGTCGATCGTGTCGGCAACCTGATCCAGCTGGCATTGATCGGTGCGGGGCCGAGCAGGTTGTCGCAAAAGGAAACCGACCGGTTGGCCGATGCCATCGTGAGCATCGAGTACTACATGGAAACGGTCAAAGCCGGCCGCAGCGAGCCCTGGTACATGCTCGACAATGCAGAAGCGTGCCTCGCCGTCTTGCGCGACCTTGAGAAACGTTTGAGCAGCGAATCCGCGGAGGACATCGCGATTTCGCAGACGGTCAAGGTTTCCAGGCAGGATCTCGACGCCATTGCCGCAGATCACGAGCGAGAGGCCGCGAAGACCAGAGTCGACGAGGCAGCCGCCATGGCGGTCGAGGTGCCCGTCGTCGCAGCAGACGCCGAGCACCTCGATCCGGAGCTCCTGGAGTTATTTATCGAGGAGGCCAAGGACGAGATCGCCACCATCCGGCGCGACCTGCCGGCATGGGCTGAATCTCCCGATGACATGGAGATGCTGATTACGGTTCGCCGTTCGTTCCACACGCTCAAGGGCTCAGGACGCATGGTCGGGGCGGAACGAATCGCCGAGTACTGCTGGTGCATCGAGAACCTGCTGAACCGCCTGATCAACCGTACCCTAGGCAGAACGCCGCCGATGGTCGAGTTCATTCTGCAGGCCGCGGAAGTCGTGCCGGAACTGGTCGAGCAGCTCGAGGTCGGTTCGGATCCGGTTTCCGACGTCAACCTGATGATGATGCGCGCCAGCGCGTTTGCGGAAGGCGATCCGAATGCGGCCGAACTGACCGTCGAGACCAGGGTCGCGGCAGATGTTTCAGACGATTCGGCGGCACTCGAGATGGATCCGGTGCTACTCGATATCTTCGCAAAGGAAACCACGGTCCATCTGAAAGTCATCAACGATTACATCGATGCCTGCGACGGTCACGAGGCACCGTTTCACGTTACCGACAAGCTCTATCGTGCCTGCCACACCTTGCATGGCAGCGCCAATATGGCCAATGTCGATCGCGGCGTCGCGGTCGCGGGGGCGCTGAATCGCTACGTGCGCAAGGTCTATGACCTGAAAGCCGGATTCCCGGAATCGGCACTCGAAGTACTGCGCGCCGCGGCCAACGCGATCGAATCGATCGTCGGCGAGATCAACAAGGCCGATGGCGCTCGCGACGATTTTGCGGTCTTGATCGAGAATCTCGGCATTCTGGCGAACGAAGTCGAGCCACCGGCCGACCAGACGCAACCGGTGGCGACGCTCACCGTCGGCGAGCCCGAGGAGGCCGGGGAAGCGCCGTCGGCCCAGGCGGAATACGACGCCGAGATCGCAGCGATTTTTTCCGAGGAGTCGGCCGAGCTGCTTGAATCGGCAGACCAGGCGCTGGGTCTGTGGGCCAAGAATCGTGAGTCCCACGAGCATATGGAGGCGCTAAAACGCCAGCTGCACACGCTGAAGGGAGGCGCGCGCATGGCCGGAATCGTGGCGATGGGTAATCTGAGCCACGAGCTCGAAGCACTCCTCATCAACATCGATGACGACAAGATTGCGCCGAGCCCGCAAATAGACGACTTGCTGCAGGAGAGCATCGACGAACTGCACCGCATGCGCGACATGGTAATTGCCGGCAAGCAGGTAACTGCCGCGGAGAAGCTCGAGAAAAGGATTCACGCCCTGAACGCCGGGGACCTGTCCGCCGCCGCGCCGCCACCCGTCGAAGTAACGACCCAGCCGGATATCGAAGCCGAATCGGTGCCGGTGGAATTCACAGCGGAGCCCGAGCAACGGGTCAGCATGGTCATCATCGACGAAGCGCCGGCCGAGACCGCGGCGCCCGAAGAGCAGCCGGCAGCGGAAGAAGCCGAAGCGCTCAAGCTCAAACCGCCGAAGGCGACAAAGAAGAAAGCGAAGCCCGCGAAGGCGAAAGCCGCGGATCTCGTACCGCTCATGCCCGATGAGCCGGCGGAGCATGTCCCGCCACCGCAACAGCGATCGGCCGATGCACGCCAGGAGTTTGCACGCATCGATGCAGATCTGCTGGAAGACCTGCTGAACGCCGCCGGCGAGATCAGCATCTATCATTCGAGGCTCAGCCAGCAGATCAACAAGATCGAGTTTCATGTCGACGAGCTCGAGCAGACCGTCGCGCGCCTGCGCGATCAGCTCCGCAAACTCGAAATCGAAACCGAGGCGACGATCAGGCACGGCCACCAGGATACGGTGGTGGCACAGGATTTCGATCCGCTCGAACTCGATCGTTATTCGAACATCCAGCAATTGTCGCGAGCGCTCGCAGAGTCGGCGAGCGATATGGGAAGCCTGAAGGACCTGCTGCAATCGGTCACGTCGGATGCGGAATCGCTGCTCGTGCAACAGGCACGCGTCACCGCGGAATTGCAGGACGGCCTGATGCGGACACGCATGGTGCCGTTTCAGCGACACGTCCCGAGGCTGACGAGACTGACACGCCAGACCGCCCTTGAAGTCGGCAAGCGTGCAGAACTGGCCGTCGAAGGCGCCTCGGGCGAACTCGACCGGCAGGTGCTGGAAAAAATGCTGCCGCCGTTCGAGCACATGTTGCGCAACGCAGTCATCCACGGCGTTGAGGCGCCGGAGGCAAGGCAAGCCGCCGGCAAGCCCGCAACGGGCCGCATTACGATGAGATTGCATCGCGAAGGCTCGGAAATGGTCATCGACGTGGCCGACGACGGTGCCGGCCTGGACGTCGAGGCGATCCGCAGCAAGGCCTACGAGAAGGGATTGCTGAAGCCCGGCAGCAAGGAATCGGACGAGGAGATCATGCAATTGATCCTGATGCCCGGTTTCAGTACGGCCACCGAGGTGACGCAATCGGCGGGCCGCGGTGTGGGCATGGACGTGGTCGCCAACGAGGTCAAGCAACTCGGCGGGTCGCTCAGGATTTCGTCGGTTACCGGCCAGGGGTCGAACTTCACGATTCGGCTGCCTTTTACGCTCGCCATCACACAGGCGCTGATCGTCAGAACCGGTGAGGAGGTGTATGCGCTGCCGCTGCCGACAGTCGAAGGGGTCGTCCGCATCGCGAGGTCAGACCTGGAGAACATGTTGGCGCAAGCGGATCCGAGCTACGAATATGGCGAACAGACCTATCATTTCCGGCACCTCGGCATGTACCTTGGCGCACCTGCGGCACGGCTGCCCGAAGACGACACCTTTGTTCCGGTGATCCTGGTGCGCGCCGGCGAGCATTCCACCGCTTTGCTGACGGACGAACTGATCGCGAGTCAGGAAATTGTCGTCAAGTCAGTCGGCCCGCAGCTCGCGAGTATTCGCGGTATTTCCGGCGCGACGATCCTTGGCGATGGCCGGATCGTCCTGATACTCGACGTGGCGACGCTCGTGCGCACCGGTGCGCCGGTCGTCGAGCTCAAGGCCGCGGCGCCAACACCGCTCGACCAACGGCCAATCGCGATGGTCGTAGACGATTCGATCACGGTACGCCGCGTGATGGAGCGATTCCTCGATCGCAATGGCATGCGCGTCATTACCGCCAAGGACGGAATCGACGCGATCAGCGTTCTGCAGGAACAGAAACCGGACATCATCCTGCTCGACATCGAAATGCCGAACATGGATGGCTACGATTTTGCCACTCACGTTCGCAACGACCAGAGAGTGTCGGATGTGCCCATCATCATGATCACGTCGCGCGTCGGCGACAAACATCGTGCGCGAGCGATAGAGATCGGCGTCGACGATTACCTTGGCAAGCCCTACCAGGATTCGCAGCTGCTCGAGTCTATTCGCCGATTGCTGGAGGAACGGGGAATCGAATTGCATTGAACACGGAAACCAGGGAACTTTACAGCCTGCTGGTGCCGCTGTCGGACGACAGGCTCATTTTGCCGCGTGCCTGCGTTGCCGAGGTCGTGCGCTTCACGCAACCGTCGGTGAAACCCGGCAGCCAGAACTGGATGCTCGGCATGATCAACTGGAACGGCCGGGAACTTCCGGTCGTTGCGTTCGAAGGGACGATCGGCAAGGACATACCGGCACCGACCGGACGCACGCGCGTCGTCGTCTTCTATTCGAATACCGGAAAGATCAAGACAGGATATTTCGGCATACTGACACAGGGTTTCCCGCAACTCGTTCGGGTCAATCGCGAGGTTCTGAAACTCGATTCCACGGAAGGCTGGCCGGAAGACGCCCCGGTCCTGTGTCGCGTCAAGATGATCAATGAATACCCGCTCGTGCCGGATCTCGAGGCGCTCGAGGGTATGATCGTCGAGGAGACGGTTCAGGCCTGAGCGCCGAACCGCCGTCACCTGCCGCGTATTGCAAAGCGGAATGCCCTCCAGTATCGTCACCCGCAACATCGACAGGTGAATTCCAGGTGTGTCACACCGGAATTCGAACGGGAAGACGGTACGCCGCCAATGTGGCAAACCCGTCGCTGCCCCCGCAACGGTAGATGAGATAGTCGATCTTCAGGGTCACTCCCTGGTCACTGCGCATTAGCGTGGGAAGGCGATCGACGAGACGCCAATACGTCACTCATGAGCCCGGAGACCGGCCTCTCGATCGGTCCATAGCCAGATCGCGGCGGGCGATTGCTTGGGGATTTTCAAATCTCTCGCTCTCCTCCCGATCGGCTCGTATCGCGTGGTGCGGGGAGCCAGGCGGGAGAAGAACAATGTCGTATCGCGTCCTGCTCGTTTGTTTGGCGAACGGTGTACTGATTGCTACGCCCGCTTTCTGCCAGGAAAGCGATGAATCGAAAGAAGAAATCGATAATATCGTCGTGACGGCGTCGCGATCGCCGATCGCGAGAACAAACCTCGGCAGCGCCGTAACGGTCATCGACCGGGAAGAAATCGCACTGCGTCAGGCAAGGTACGTGACCGATCTGTTGCGATCGGTACCGGGCTTTGCCGTAAGCCAGGTCGGAACCACCGGATCGCAGACCCAGGTTCGGGTCAGGGGTGCGGAAGCGAATCATGTCCTCGTACTCATCGATGGCGTCAGGGCGAACGATCCCGCCAGCGGTGACGAATTTCGCTGGGAGTTGTTGAGCACGGGCAACGTCGAACGAATCGAAATCGTTCGGGGACCGCAGAGTTCGCTGTGGGGAAGTGACGCTGTGGCCGCGGTCGTGCACGTCATCACACGGTCCGGTAGCGACGGGGCCTTTATCAACGCCTATGCCGAGGGTGGTTCACACGACACCGTCAACGGCGGCATCAGCGGCGGCGTCGGGGGAGAACGGTGGTCGCTCGATGTCGGCATTGAGAACCTTGATACGGATGGCACCAATATCTCGCACAACGGTTCCGAAAATGATGGATCCGAGATGACCACGGCATCGCTGTCGTCGCGACTGAAGCCGACTGAAGCATTCGCAATAAGGCTGGGCCTGCGCGCAGTCGATGCCTTGTCACAATTCGACCCGATCGACTTCTTCGGAACGGGGTTGCCCGAGGATGGCGACGCGGTGACGGATGCTGAACGCATTTACGCAAACATCGGGGCGACGCTGAGGGGCAATGACAGTCGCTTTGCACATCACCTGGATGCGCGCTATCTGAATACCGACAACAAGAACCTGAGCGGCGGCTTGCTCGAATCATCTACCTCCTCCGATCGCAGGACGCTGGGCTACCAGACCGATTTTCAGATTGCTGAAACCCTGCTGTCGCTTGCCGTCGAGCACGAGCGCACGCGGTTCGTACAGCGCGGCCAGATCGGTTTCGGCGATCCGAATCAGGATCAGGATATGAATGTGCTGAGTTATATCGTTGACGTCCAGGGCAGAACTTTGGAGCGGCTGACCTGGCTCATTAGCGCACGATACGACGACAACAGCGATTTCGACGGCGCCCTGTCTGGCCGCCTGTCGCTTGTCTGGTTGGTCAGCGATGCAACGCGCTTGCGGGCGAATCTCGGGACCGGGCGCAAAGCGCCGACGTTCATCGAACGATTCGGTTTCTTCCCGGACCAGTTCATCGGGAATCCTGATCTCAGACCCGAGGCGTCGATGTCCATCGATGTTGGCGTCGACAGGAAACTGTTCGACGATGCGCTCGAGATAAGCATGGCCGTTTTCTACCAGGATCTCAAAGACGAAATTAACGGTTTCGTCTTCGATCCGGCTACTTTTCTTTTTACTGCAGAAAACAGCGACGGTGACAGCAATCGGAAAGGTGTCGAGCTATCCGCAACACTCGAACTCTCGCAAACGCTGAGCTTTGGTGGTTCATATACGTATACCGACTCGAAGGGAATCGACGCCGCGGGCAGCGAATTTCGGGAATTCCGCCGTCCCCGCCACAACGGGAATTTTTACGGCAACTTCCGCACGGCCGACGGGCGTCTCAACCTGCAAGTGATCGCCGACTATGGCGGCGAAAGCACGGACGAATTCTTTCCGCCGTTTCCCCTGCCATCACAGGTCGTGACGCTAGAGAGCTATTGGCTACTGGGTTTGACGGTCAGCTATGGTGTCAATCGCAACGCGAGTATCTTCCTGCGCGGCGAGAACCTGATGGATGAGGATTATGAGCAGGTTTTCGGCTACAGGACACCCGGCAGGTCGGCCTATGCGGGCGTGAGACTGAGCTTTGGCAGGTAAAGGCCGATCATCCGACCCGGTAATCGCCCCAGCTTGCCTGCGCAATGGAAATTGCCGCGAGCGCGGCGGTTTCGGTACGCAGCACTCGCGGACCGAGCCTGACCGCGTGCATGCCTGCCGCCGCCGCACGCTCGAGCTCCGACTCGCTGAATCCGCCTTCCGGACCGACGAGGATGGTCAGCGCATTGCCTGGCGGGCTGATTGCCGGCATGGCCGCAGGCGCGTCGGCCCGGAGGATGACCGCCGGCACGCTCGAGTCGTTATTGGCGGCAAACCAGTCGTCGAGGCGTTGCGGCGCATCGATGGCCGGAACGATGTTGCGCTCGCATTGTTCGCACGCGCTCTGTGCGATTTTTTGCCAGTGCGCCCGGCGTTTCGCGGCGCGCTCGGGCGAAAGCTTGACGACCGAGTAACTCGTCAACACGGGCGAAATACGGTGTACGCCGAGCTCGGTCGCTTTCTGCACGACGAAGTCCATGCGTTCGCCCCTCGAGATTCCTTGCACGAGCGTTATGCGGAGCGGCGATTCCGCATTTCGCGCCACGTGCGCACCGATGACCAGTTTCAGTTCCTGCTTCGTGACGACGTCGATAGTTGCCGGGAATTCTCCGCCGTTGCCGTCAAAGACCGTCAACTCGTCGCCGGGCTTCATGCGCAGTACGCGACCGACGTAACGCGCCTGCTCGCCGCGCAATGACAGGTTCGCGTTTGCACGGACTGCGATAGGGCTGAATAGACGAAATGTGGACATCGATTGCTGATCGCACCTCTGCACCAGCATTGCAAAGCGCGACGTTGACATCAAGCGAGCACTGGAATGACCATGTAGGCTCGCCTGCGTAACCGGACGAGTCCGTTGCCTGAAACATCGACGCCAGTTTATACGGTCAGCCCCGGGGCCGGTCTGATCCGGCCGGGAACGCAATGCCCGTCGCCGAACCAGGATGACAGGCCAGATGGCTTACAGCCGGAACTCATCATCATTCACTGCATCAGCCTGCCGCCGGGGAGTTTTGGCGGGCCGGAGGTGTGTGACCTGTTTCTGAACCGCCTCGATTGGGATGCGCATCCCTATTTCAGCGAGATTCGCGAACTCAAGGTATCGGCGCATCTGATGATTCGCCGCGACGGCGAAATCGTGCAGTTCGTGCCGTTCGAGCGTCGCGCCTGGCATGCCGGGGAGTCGCGGTTTCGCGGCCGCTCCACCTGTAACGATTACTCGATCGGTATCGAGCTCGAAGGCGACGAGGAAACGCCGTATACGGACGCACAGTACCGGCACCTCGTTGCTGCCATCGAGGCCATTTGCGAGTGCTATCCGCACATTACCGCAAGGCACATCGCGGGCCACTGCGATGTGTCACCGGGAAGAAAATCGGACCCGGGTCCTGCTTTCGACTGGTTGCGACTGTATGATGGCCTTTGCGCAAATACCTGCAAGTAAAGATGACCTTATTAGCCCTTCTGATCGGTCTGGTCGTCGAAAGACTGGCGACACAACTTTTTCACCTGCGGCGGCTGCGCTGGCTCGACCGCCTGATCGACCTTGGATTTCACCAGTTCAGGCGTTTCGCAAATCTGCCCCCGCTGGTTCCTGTCATAGTGCTGGCGGTGATACTGACGATGCCGGTGTTCCTGGTGTTGTTCAGCTTGCAGGACGCGCTTTATGGCGTCGCGAATCTGCTGCTTGCGGTCGTCGTGTTGTTCTTCTCGCTGGGCCCCAAGGACATCGGCGAGGAAGTCGACGAGTACTGCAAGGCGATCGAGGCAGACGACGAGGAGCGAATTCGCAATACGTCGAAAGCGCTCATCGAGACGGATATCCTCACTGACCCGTTGCAGAGAATCCGGAAGGTGGAAGAGTGCGTTTGCATTCAGGCAAACAACCGCCTGTTTGCCGTCATCTTCTGGTTCGTCATCTTCGGCCCTTACGGCCCGCTCGGCGCCTGGGCATATCGTGTCACGGACCTCATCCGCCGCCGTGCCGTATTCAACCACGCGAGAGACGATGCCGACGCCGGCGCCGAGATCGTCCGGGCCGCGGAGATGCTGCACGGCTGGCTGGCTTGGATCCCGGCCAGGTTGACGGCGATCGGCTATGCGATGGCCGGCAGTTTCGAAGGTGCATTGCATGCCTGGCGGACGCCTGGCGAAGGCAAGCACCTGCCGCTGCACGAGCAGAGCGAATCTCTGCTCGCGAGGGTCGGTGTCGGGGCCATGGCGTTGCCCGAGATCGACGGAGAGAGCATCTCCGAACGCGGCGTCAGAGGCGCAAGGGCGGCCAACGGACTGGTATTCCGACTGCTGTTCATCTGGGCCGCCGTGATTGCCGCGATGACCTTGTACGGCTGGTCGTTGTGACGCCCCTTCGTTACCTGTGTGTCACATTGATAGGCCTGTGGACCGTAAGCGCGCAGGCGGAAATGAGCGGCGAGCCGGCCCGGCGCATCGTCGCTCTGTCGCCACATCTCGCGGAACTGGTCTTCGCGGTCGGGGCGGGGGAGCAATTGATCGGAGTCAGTGCACACACCGACTTTCCCGATGCTGCCGTCCACCTGCCGGTAGTCGGCGACGCTTTCATGCTCGACCTCGAGCGCCTGATGCTCCTCCAGCCGGACCTGCTCCTGGCCTGGCAGAGCGGTACACCCGCGCATGTCGTCGATGAACTCGAATCGCAGGGATTCCACGTGGCAGTGATCAGAACCAATAACCTGCACGACGTACCGAAGGCGTTGCGACGCATCGGCGGCCTGACGGGGATGCCTGCGAGTGCCGACGCGGCGGCCCGTGATTTCGAGCGCGGCATCGATGCGTTGACGCGTCAGGCCTCGGGCGCGTCGCCGATCACGGTCTTCTACCAGATTTCCAAGCGCCCCCTGTACACGATCAACGGCGAGCACTATGTCAGCCAGTTGATCGAGGTTTGCGGCGGCAGGAACGTGTTCGCCGACCTGGGCAAACTGGCACCATTGATCGGCGTCGAAAGCGTCATAGAGCGCGATCCCGAAGTCATGCTGGCCGGCGACGATGCCGGTCTGGATGCATTCAACGAATGGGATCGCTGGCCCGGCATTGCGGCCAACCGCTACGGCAATCGTTTCCTGATGCCCGCGGCCGAAATCGGGCGGGCGACGCCGCGCCTCCTCGAAGCCGGTGCCGCAATCTGCGACGCGCTCGAGCAAGCGCGTTTGAACCGCGAGTCTGAACGTGACTAGTCTCAACATGCCGACGCTGCGCCAGGCATTGCCCGAGGATTGGCGGGCGGTGCGGGAGTTGTTGCTCGCGTCGAATCTGCCGGTAGACGATCTCGGTCCCGACAGGCTTGAAAGATTTCTGATCGCCGAAGATGGCGACGTCGTCGTCGGACTCATCGGCCTGGAGGTGCTGGGCACGCTGGGTCTGTTGCGCTCACTCGTCGTGGAGAATGAAGCAAGGCGCGCCGGTTTGGGCGGCAAGCTAGTGGGTGCGCTCGAATCCGCGGCTCAAACTGCAGGTCTGGCGGAGTTATGGCTACTGACCAACGATGCCGAAAGATTCTTTCAGAGGCACAACTACGAAATCGTCGACAGGGATTCGGTGCCCGATGAGATTCGCAAGACGGATGAATTCCGCTCCCTGTGCCCCGGCACCGCGTTTGTGATGCGCAAAGCGCTCGACTGAGCATCCTCTTACCTGCCGGCGGGCCGAAAACCCGTTTTTGTGACGTGTCAGATGCCCGTCCGGATCCCCGACGCGCGACAATCGGGCCATCTGTCCTGGGATGAGCGAGTGCTGGTATGAGAAACCTGATCGCGACGGCGCTGATCCTCGGCGCTTGCGGCTACCTCGGCGCCAAGTTTTATCTGCACCACAGGGTCAGCTCCGAGCTCGACGATGTCCTGCTGCTGATGGCGCCGTTTGCAGATATCCGCTATGACGGCGTCAGTTCGACGATGTCGGGAGAGCTCAGCATTGATGGCATCACCGCGCGCATGTCCGGGTTCCGCGACCCGTTGTATGTCGACAAACTGAGCCTCATCACGCCGGGATTCTTTTATCTGCTAAAACTCGACGGGCTGGGACAGGCGGGCAGGGATTTCGAGATACCGAGTTCACTCGGTTTTTCCGTGCAAGGACTGCGGGCGTCGGCCTCGGCCGATTACGTAAGCAGGCTCTACAGCATCGGGCTCGATAAGAGCGAGGCAAGTGACTTGTACGAAGCCGCAGCGGTCTGCACCGGCAAATACGGCTTTGCGCCTGAAACGCTTCGGCAGCTCGGATACGACGACCTCGTCATGGGCATGCACGTTGCCTATCGCCAGGACGATCGCAACCTGTTTGTCGATATTTCGGCGGATGTCGAGGACATGTACGAATTCGACATGACGCTGAAACTGGCCGACCGGCTCACCGAGGAGTCGCTGATGGCCGGCGCATACCGGCCGCGCATGATAGAAGGCCGGCTCGAATACCTCGACCGATCGCTCAATGAGCGGACTGCGAGCTTGTGTGCGCGGAACGGCCTCTCGGACCGCGAAATCGTCGACGCGCAGATCGATACGTTACGCGCTTCGGGATTGGACGCGGGCATCGAATTCGACGACTACGTCATCGAGCCCTACCGGGAGTTTCTCGGCGGTAAATCGACCTTTGTCCTGACGGCCAAACCAAATGAGCCGCTGAGCCTGACGCAGATCCGTCTCTACAAGCCGTCGGATGTGCCTGCGCTGTTGAACCTGTCCGGCGAGGCGATGTAAAAGAAATCGCGGTCTCGTCGCTGCTCGCACATACCTGTGCGCTGCGACATGAGTACGTCCCTGTACAAAAAGCCGCTCGCACAGCGCCTAATCAGTACGATCCCGGTTCCACAAGACTTCCTGACCGGACTCCGCGCGGCACAGCACGCGCGCAACGACAAACAGCAGGTCCGACAGGCGATTCAGATACATGAGTGTCTCGTTCCTGACGGATTCCTCCTTCGCGAGGCTCCGTACCCGGCGTTCCGCGCGCCTGACGATCGCCCGAGCCAGATGACAGCATGTTGCGGCCTGGCCGCCACCCGGCAGGATAAATTCCTTGAGTGGTGGCAACGCGCTGTTGAAGCGGTCAAGCTCCTGCTCCAGCCTGTCGACGAAGGCGGCCTTGACGGCCGCGTACCCGGGCACCGACAGCTCGCCGCCGAGCTCGAACAGATCATGTTGCACCGCCGTCAGGCAGCGCCGGATATCCTCGGGAACGACGTCGTATGCCAGAACCATGCCGATGGCGCTGTTTGCCTCGTCGACGGCGCCGTATGCCTCGACGCGCGTGCAATCCTTGTCGACGCGGCTGCCGTCGCCGAGGCCGGTCGTTCCGTCGTCACCCGTCTTGGTGTAGATCTTGCTCAGGCGATGACCCATTATTCCCACTCGACATCCGTTACGGGTGTTAGCTTTATAGCGTTTTCGTTCATCCCTAAGCAATCGACATGGTGAAATCCGGAAAATCCCCTGAACTCCAAACCGCATTGCAGGCGGCCGAGGCTGCCGCCGAAATCTGTCGCGCCCATTACGGGGGTGACGTGTCGGTCACGACCAAGGAGGACAAGACCCCGGTGACCGAGGTCGATGTCGCGTGCGAAAAAGCAATCCGCGATATCATTCTCGGGCGTTTTCCGCGACACGGGTTCTACGGCGAGGAATCCGGCAGGACTGGTGACGACGAAGACAGCCTCTGGCTCGTCGACCCGATCGACGGCACCAAATCATTCATCCGCGGCTATCCTTTTTTCTCGACGCAGATCGCGCTGATGCGGGGAAATGAAGTCGTGCTCGGCGTCTCATGCGGCACGATGTTCGACGAGCTGGCGTATGCGGAGCTTGGCGGAGGCGCCTGGCTGAACGGGGAACGGCTTCGCGTCAGCGATATCGCCGAGCTGGAGCTTGCCACCTTGTCGACCGGCAATCTGAGATCACTCGCAAAAGGTGACGGCTGGCGGCGGCTCGGTGACCTGGTGGCACGCTCATGGCGAACGCGCGGTTACGGCGATTTCTATCATTATCACCTGCTCGCGGCAGGGAAAATCGAGGCGGTCGTCGAGTCAGACGTCAACATACTGGATATCGCCGCGGTGTCGTTAATTGTCGAGGAAGCCGGCGGCGTGTTTACCGATATGAACGGCCAGCGTCCCGGGCTTCAAACGCGCTCGGTGCTTGCCGCAAATGCCGCGCTGCACGGCAAGTACCTGGAATACCTAGAGGGGTACATCGATTGATGCAATTGCCGATATACCAGGTGGCGGCATTCACCGATCGGCAATTCGGCGGTAACCCGGCGGCCGTCGTACCGTTACCGGAATGGCTCGACGAGTCGCTGATGCAACGAATCGCAAGTGAAAACAATCTCTCCGAGACGGCTTTCTTCGTGGCGGTCGGGAACAACGAGTGGCAGATACGCTGGTTCACACCGGCAGTCGAGGTGCCGCTATGCGGTCACGCGACGCTTGCCAGCGCCGCCGTCATTCATGAAAAACTGCACCACCATAAATGGCCGATCCTCCTGCGGTCGGCGAGCGGGCCGCTATTCGTGGAGCGGAACGGCCAGCACTACGTGCTTGATTTTCCCGCATTAAGGCCGGTGTCGACGGATCTGCCGCAAGGCTTCACAGCGGCGCTCGGTCACGCTGTTGCCGAAAGCTACATGGCGGATGAGATGTATATGGTCGTGCTGCCGGATGAGGCGGCTGTTCGATCGCTGCGTCCCGATTTCCGAGCGCTTGCCGAGCGAACGAGACACGGCGTCATCACAACCGCTGCGGGAAACGACGTCGACTTCGTATCGAGATTTTTCGCACCGTCGCTCGGCATCGACGAGGATCCGGTAACGGGCGCCGCCCATTGCGTCCTGACGCCCTACTGGTCGGAACGACTCGGCAAGAAGGAGCTTGTCGCGAAACAGGTATCGAGTCGCGGCGGCATGCTGGGGTGCGTGGACCGTGGCGACCGAGTCGGCCTGCGCGGTCAGGCAGTCTTCTTACTCGATGGCAAAATCAGCGTTGCCGCCTAGCCGGCGCCGGCGGCGATGAACAGACGCTTGTCGCGCCAGGTAACCATTTCCATCGCGGTGGCATATAACTCCGTCAATCGTCCCTCCGTCAAAACGGCGCTCGTCGCGTCGAGCTCCCAGCGGCCGTCGCCGTAAAGGAGCAGGCACTTGTCGGCGAATCGTGCGGCGAGATTCACATCGTGCAGGCTGGCAACGACGGCCGCATCGCGGTGCGCCTTGCGCGCGAAGATCTGCAGTACGTCCAGCTGGTGCTGTGGATCCAGATGATTGGTCGGCTCATCCAGCAGGTAGATTTGCGGCGACTGGGTCAGTACCTGGGCGATGGCGAGCCGCCTGCGCTCGCCGCCGGACAGGGTCGAGATATCGCGCTCGAGCATGTCGCCGAGATCGACGAGCGCGAGGGACTCCTCCGCGATTTTCCGGTCCTCGGCGGACTCCCAGTGAAAACGGCGAATATGCGGGTGCCTGCCGATCATGACGGTGTCCATGACTGTCGCCGGAAAGACATCCTCGATGTATTGCGGCAAGAGCGCGATGCGTGTCGCAACGAACTGACGTGACAGTTCGCCAATGACGCGCCCGTCGAGCGTCACGGTCCCGCGGTCGGCGGGTCTGAGTCCCGCAACCGAGTGCAGCGTCAATGACTTACCGACGCCGTTGGGGCCCAGCACGGCGAGGACCTCGCCCGGCCTGATCTCGACATCGAGATCTTCGACGAGTGTCCGTCCGGGTACCGTGATGCACACGCCGGCACATGCGAGCCTCGCGATATCGTTCATTCGCGCAGGGTATCAGAGACGCCGCCGGGGCGTTGCGTGGCCGCTAATCGATCAGACGAATTTCGCGCGCCGTCGCGTTGCCGATCGTCACGTAATCGAGATTCTTGGGGACCATGGCGTCCGTCCGCGATATCGCGATGCGTCCCCCCATGATTTCCGCGAAACGCTGTGGGAAACGCGGTCTTTTTTCGGGCTCCGCGAAACCCACCGGGAAATTCGGCATGCCGTTCGACGGATCATATTTGTCGGTCGCGCCCAGCGTATGCAGGAATTCGTGCGCGATGATCACGTTGCTCGTACCGGCCTGTCGGCGTCCGGCGTACGCGTTGACGATCCCGACCATACCCTTCTGCAGGCCTACTGAATTCTCGAGAACGAATTGTTCCTGCGGCGCGTGATACCGGACGAAGATTCGAACGTCCGGTACCGGGTCGTCTTGTGGCCCGGCGACTTTTCTTGCCCACCATCGCATCTTGAGGCTCCACAGGGCGACTTCCACCGCACCTGGTGCCTCACCCAGGCTCGGCGGCTGTTCCTTGATTTCCTGACCCAGCTCCATGCGCACCGGATGCGGCAAGGAATGCCCGTATTTGCGAATCTCGCGGCTCACGAATTCTTCGATCGACAGGAAATTCTCGGTCGTCAGGCCGTCGATGAAACGCGCGCTCAATTCGCTGCCGTCACCATTGATTGGATAAATCTTGACCCACAGGCTGTTGTTCCAGTCCGTGCTGCGCGCCTGCGTCAGCCAGGTGCTGATGGCGACGAAAAAGAGGATAACTAGCAGTACCGTAATGCGTATTGCCCTGAACACCTTGCGCCTCGTCATTGCATGTGTCTGCCGAGCACCCGATTAGGCCGTGCCGGGCGCCGGCATAACAGGGAGCGAGTCCCAAATCGCGCAAAAAACCGGCGCGCGGCCGCTTACCGGTTCGCCGTTCCCGTCTTGTGGAACTTGAGTACGAATCTGTCCGTTTTGCCGCGCACTTCAGGATTGAAAACGGGCTTGCTGTGGTCGTCCTCCATGTTACGCAGAAAATCGGCGCTGGATTCCAATACGAAGCCGTCCGCCTCGAGCTCGCTGATGACGATCTCCGGGTCGATGCGATGCAGGGTGTCGCCCGTTTCCCGCGGCCAGCCGGCCGCCGCGTAATGATCGACGACGGCGAGCACACCGCCGGGCTTTAACGCTTTGTGTAACTCCGCGCGGAACCGGGCCACGTCGATCCGCGGCCAGCCGTTGGCTTCGTCGACGTAATAGAGGTCGTGGTATGACAAGATCAGCATGACGACATCGAACTCGTCCGCGGGCAGCTCGAGTTCGTTATTCTCCGCCAGCAGGTGTTCGACATTGGGCAGGCGATTGCCGGCATACCTGCTAACGGTCTCTTCGCCGACGAATCCGGCATAGGCCGAGTTCGTATGGGCGACGACCCGGCCCTCGGGCCCGACGACGCGCGACAGTAGCTCCGTGTAGTACCCACCGCCGGAAAACATGTCGAGCACCGTCATGCCGCGCCCGATACCGAAAAACTCGAGCACCTTGGCCGGCATCCGCCCGGCGTCGCGTTCCCTGTCCGCATCGGTCCGGTCCGGGCTGGCAACGGCCAATTCATACATGGAAGCCGCCGGTGCATCGTCCTTTCCGGCCGACGCGTCGTCAGACGGCAGCGGCGCGTCACCGCAACCGGCGAGTATCGTCAGGGCGAAGGCAAGCTTTATCGAGTTGTTCATTGTCGTTCCGCTCGAGTCACAAGAGTAACGATGTGACTTTCGCGGCAGGCGAAAGTGTCTGCGAATTCTATGCGCTCGAAGGCCGGTATTCATCTGCAAATAAAAAGCCCCGCGTTTGACGGCGGGGCTAATGACTCTTTTTATTATTAAAGAGGTAACTGGTGATTCGGTAACCGGATACAGATTGTAGTTATTAGTATTGGATCTGGATCTTCTTATTGTTGTTGTTGTTGTTCTTCTGGCGTCTAAATCCTCTGTGTATCGTTTTATGGTTGCCGAAGTCAGTTACACTTCGCTTGGGCACGAATATAAAGGCAAGTCCTATGCCATGTGGTCAAAAGACAAATATTTTCAGCTACTTAACCCGCTGCCCACAACTCGCTGCCGGGGGCTGATAATCATATTGTAAAAAAACTCGACGACATACTGCATCCGCACATTTCTTGGTGATAAAGCAACAAGGCAAAGTTCCTGAAATTATTACTGTTTTGCAGCCGCCATGCGGCTTCGCCCGGCGCCGATCCGCGGCGTTGCGAAAAATTCGTTCTCAATTTGGCCGGTGTCGGTATTTGCCGACTGACGTGGCGGGTTTGTCAAATAATTCGACGCCGCCTTTCGCCTTTTCAATAAGGCCCACGAGGCTGAAGAACCGCCCGTTCCTGACGACGGCAACGATGGACAGGGCATCGGCAGGCTTGGTGAGCGGATCGCCGCTGATGAGGACGAGATCCGCGAGCGCACCGGACGTGATCCGGCCTATCTGGTTCTCAAGCCCCAGAAGTAGCGCGGCGTTGCTCCCGGTCGTCTTGAAGAGTTCATCACCGTCCAGCCCGGCAGATGCGAGGGCGCGCAACTCCGCATGCAGGGCAAGGCCCGGTGGAAGGCCATTCGGCTTGCTACCCAACACGATGGCGGCATTCGACCGGACCAGTGCCGGAATGGTCGCGAAGCGCCGTCCCGGTGGTCTGACCACGCCGAATTCACGCGCGTGGCGCGAATTCAGCAGCGATGACATACCCGGGGTGCCAGAATCGGCCAGCCCCGATATCAGCATGACCGGCTCGGGCCGTGCCGCCACCTGCATATCCTGATACGGGCCGCCGACCGGCGAATTCGCCAGTGAATCCAGGCCCACGAGCAGATCCGCGCCGATACCGAGTCCGGTCTTCCAGGACTCCGCGACGATCGGAATGCCACGGCCCCGCCAGGTTTGCATGGCCTCGCGTGTCGCGTCGTCGGCCGGTCTGTCTGCCGCGACCTTGACGAAGAAATACTCGCGTTGGGCGCTGTCCTCGGGCGGAGCGCCGATGTCGGTGGCCGGCAGTATCCTCGGCCCCGGGGTTTGCTCCTGCTCCCACAGTGTGCCGTCGTGCACCGGGTCGTCGGTCACGATCGTCGTGACCCCGTAGGCGAGTATGCTTGGCCCGGCCCGCGCCGCGGGTCCCGCGGGCATGGCGGACCAGACGTCGATAAACCCGGGCATGATCGTGATGTCGCCCAGATCCAAAACCGTCACATCGTCGCGGGCCCGGCTGGCCTCCACCGCGGTGATTCGGCCACCGTCGATCACGACATCCATGTCGTGCCGGTAGCGGTCCCAGATGCCGTCATAAAGTCTCGCGCCACGAATGACCAGCCGCTCGGCAGGCGGATTCACCACCTCGAGCTCCCGCCTGGCGATGACCGTCTTCGGTCGCGGTTCCGGGTCGGCAATCGTTGCGCGAAACGGCAACGGGCGTGAGTGCAGGTCCTCGAAGCCCCGGGTCTTGATCATGCCGTCCGCGGTATAGAAGAGCTGATGTCGGTCCCGCCAGCTGACGGGCGACGCGAAGAAATCCTCGCCGCCGATCAACTGGCGCACGAGCGGCGGGTCGGAGAGGATGACCATGTCGACAGACAGTTCGTCGCCGTTCTTGGCGAGAACGGTGATCAGCGTGCCATCGGGTCTCCAGGAAGGTGATGACAGGGGCTCGTCCGAAACCAGCAGCTCGCGCTCCGGTTCGCCATGCCGCCTGAGAACCAGCGAATACTGTTCTCCGGTTTTCCTGATGTACGCGAGATGCCTGCCGTTGTGCGACCAGACAGGTTCAATTTCGTCGCCGGGATGGTTGGTGAGCCGCCACGAGAGGCCTGTCGGCAGATCCGTCTCCCAGATATCGTAACCGGACTCCCTGCGATCCGAGGAAAACACGATGCGCTCGCCGTCCGGGTGCCAGGATGCGTCCTGATCGAAATATTTTCCGTCGCCGATATGACGCACCGTTGCCGTTTCGATATCCAGCAACCACAAGCGGGCACCGCCCGGCGAGCTCGTCCGATAAAGCACTGTCGAACCATCCGGCGACCACCGCGGCTGACCTGCCGGCGTCAGGCCGTCCGTCATGACGCGCGCCTGTCCACCGCGGGCGGGCAGAACCCAGATCATGCCCAAGAGATCCATGGCGATACGACCGTTGGCCGGATCGACATCCACGCCGAAGTTGGTGCCCTGGGTGATTACGATATCGGCAGGCGCCGAACTCATGACGAGCAGCAAAAAGAGCAGTGCTGCCGGACGCCTGTCAGGCACGGTCAACCTCGAGTTTCGCGCTGCCCCCGTCATCGACTTCGAAACTGATCTGCATGGGTTGACAGCAGACCTGGCAGTCCTCGACGTAGGACTGGCCGCCGGCGCTCAGATCCAGCGTGATGGTCTGGGACTCGCCGCAAAACGGACAACCCACTGCGCGCTCGACGATTTCGGTGTGCATCCTGATTCAGGGCTGCAAACGCGTGCCGGTCCACGGGGTGGTGGTGAACGTGTGCTCGCTCGCGCGCACGATGTCGCGATGCCACAGTGCCCGGTCGTGAATCCGGTTTCTGCCCTCGATCCAGAGCTCGATCGTCGTGGCCCACAGGCGAAAGCCGCCCCAGTGGGCGGGGCGCGCGATCTGCGGCGCGTCGTCGTCCATAACCTCCCCCGTGACCGGATCCAGAGTCAGGCCCAGTCCGGCTGCGCGCCGCCGGACCTGGTTCACCAGTGCGTCGAAAGACTCGACGGATTCGCTCTGGTCGCTGCCCCAGGCGCCGAGCTGACTGCCCGGGTCACGCGTTGCGAAATACGCATCGCTTTCCGCATCCGGCGAGCGCACGACCGTTCCCTCGATGCGGATCTGCCTGCCGAGCGCGTCCCAGTGCATCAGGGCGGCGGCGTGCGGGTTTGCGGACAGCTCCACGGACTTTTTCGAGCGATAGTTGGTGTAGAAGACGACGTATCCGGGATCCGGCACGAAGTCCTTGCAGAGAACGACCCGTGACGATGGTCGTGAATCCGCGCCGACGGTCGAGATCGTCATCGAGTTAGGATTGCGTTGCACTTTTGCCGCAATTGCCTCTTTCAGCCACGCATCTGCCCAGTGCATCGGGTCTGACGGCAATTCATCAGGCAAACGATCTGCCAGTTTTGCGTCGCTCACGTTCCGTATGTTCCGCGTAATTATCTCGGTGCGCTCGGCAGATTAGCAGACCGCTCGGCTGCGATCATCCCTCGCCGCTTCTTGCCTTGGAACGAAACAGCGCGTGAGATCGATGTCAGTCAATGCGGGTGCCGCCCTCGCGACGCGGATCGGCGGCCGCCGAAAAGCCGTATTTCTCGTCAAACGCCGCCGCAACGACACCACCGAAGTACATGCTGATCTCCGGATACTGGGTCACGGTTAGCCCTGTATCCGGCAGCTCGAGACCCGGTTCCACCGCGATGTTGCGGTTCGCGCCGTCGATCTCCAGGTGCAGGCGCGGGTGCGCGATGGCCACATCGAGCTCGAGGCCGAGCTGGATGTAGTTGATCAGGAATTGCTGCAACGCCGTCGTAATCCGATCTGCCCCCGGCGAGCCCATCGCGAGAATCCGCTGTGCCGACCTCGCGACAGCCGGCGCCATGTTCGACGGCAATCGTATGCCGGGAGGTCCGGCGTCGAATCCCCTGCGATTGAGCTCGATTTCACCGAGGCAATTATTCAACCAAAGCCCGGTACCGGCAGGCATCTCGCCCGACCCGTATCCTGACGAAGCGGTAATGGCGCAAGCGAGGCCTGAATCATCGACCGCCGAGGTGTGCACCGTCGAGCCCGAGGACCAGCGTGACGGTAGTTCGCCGCCGGCGGCGAGAACGAGGAAGCGAGCGACGTCGCCCGCTATATCATCGCTCAGGTCGAGCTTTTTCTTGCGGTAGGTCATCGCTGCTTCCTGGACCCGCAACAGCAGCCTCAGCGCATCGTCGTCCCAGCGGCTGACCGGCCGGTCCTCGAAGGCCAGCAACATGGCTGCGAGCATCGCACCGCCGACGGCCGGCGGCGGATTGGTCGCGATACGCCAGTCACCCAGGCGGATTATCAGCGAATCGCGAATCTGCGCCGCGTAGTCCTGCAAGTCTTGCATGGTCAAAAAGCCGCCGCGTTCCTGCACGTGCTCCGCAATCGCCCTGCCGACGTCGCCCGAATAGAAGACCTCGCTTCCCCCTTCGGCGATCGCCGTCAAGCTGTCGGCAAGTTGCGGCACGACTATCCTGCTGCGCGCCTCCAGCACCTCGCCTTTCTCGTCATGCAGGGCGCGGTGACCCTCTTCACTCCGGCCGAAGATGACGTCCCCCGAGTAACTCAGGTAGTAATGGCAGGCCGCGGACAGCGGAAAACCGTCCCGCGTCGCGCGAATGGTCGGCTCGAGCAGTTCGCGCCACGCGACCCGGCCGAACTTTTGTGAGGCCAGGTGCAAGGCTGCCGGCGTGCCCGGCACGGCGACGGAAGCCGCGCCGATGATGGTTTCGACGCCACCGCCGTATTCCATGTAGACCGACTGCGGTTCAGGACTGAAGCGCGACGGCAGACCCATGCCGGGGACCGCGACATTGCCGTCGATCGTGACCGGATCGCCGCCGGGTGGCCAGATCGTCGCAAAGGCGCTCCCCGCCAGCGCGCAGACTCCGGGTTCCGTATTGATCGCATACATTGCCGCGGCGATCGCACAGTCGACGGCATTGCCGCCGAGCGCGGAAATTTCTGCGCCCGCATCGGCGGCATCCTGCGACGCTGCGGCGACGGCGACTGTCGTAGGGCGCTGCATGCTAGCGGTGGCAGGTCCCCTGGGAAAATCAGAAATGAACGACCGAACGAATGCTCTTGCCTTCGTGCATCAGGTCGAACGCCTTGTTGATGTCTTCCAGCGGCATCGTGTGGGTGATGAATTCGTCGACCTTGATTTCGCCGTTCATGTATTGCTCGACCATGTCCGGCAGCTGCGTGCGGCCCTTGCAGCCGCCGAACGCCGTGCCGCGCCACACGCGGCCCGTGACCAGCTGAAACGGCCGGGTACTGATCTCCTGTCCAGCGCCGGCCACGCCGATGATGACGGATTCACCCCAGCCTTTGTGGCAGCATTCGAGCGCCGCCCGCATCAGGCTCGTGTTGCCGACGGCTTCGAACGAATAATCGACGCCGCCATTCGTCAGCTCGATGAGCACTTCCTGGATCGGCGCGTCGTAATCCTTTGGATTGACCGTGTCGGTCGCGCCCATTTGCCTCGCGAGTTCGAATTTGGCCGGGTTGATGTCCACGGCGATGATGCGTCCGGCCTTCGCCATCGTTGCGCCCTGAATCACGCTCAAGCCGACACCGCCCAGGCCGAAGACGGCCACGGTCGCGCCGGGCTCGACCTTCGCCGTGTTGAGAACGGCGCCGATACCGGTCGTGATGCCGCAGCCGAGCAGGCAGACTTTTTCGAGCGGCGCCCTGTCACTGATCTTCGCGACCGCAATTTCGGGCAAGACGGTGTGTTCGCTGAACGTGGACGTTCCCATGTAATGAAAGATCTGCTTGCCGTCTTTCGAAAAACGCGAAGTGCCGTCCGGCATCAGCCCCTTGCCCTGGGTTACACGAATGGCCTGGCACAGATTGGTTTTGCCCGAGGTGCAGAAGTCGCATTCACCGC
>JBFHXJ010000038.1:0-34227 GCA_041598995.1 Woeseiaceae bacterium
CGAATGCTGACGGAAGAAGCTTACCGGAAGGTCAAGGCGATGATCTTCGAGCAGAAGCTCGCACCCGGCCAGAAGCTGACCTACGGCAAGCTCTCAAAGGCGCTCGAGATGTCACCGACCCCGGTCATCAATGCCCTGCACCGCCTGGAGCACGAGGGCATGGTCGTGTCGGCGCCGTTCAAGGGTTTCTACGTCAAGAAGATCGGCCTGCAGGAAGCCTGGGACCTGTTCGGTGTAAGGGAAGCGCTCGAGACTTACGTCGTCGAGCAGGTGATATCGATGGCCAGTGCCGAGGACGTGGCGCTGCTCGAAGAAAAAATGTACAAACACGCGTCTTACAGGCCAAAATCCTACGACCGCAAACGCTTCATGCTGGATGCAGAGTTTCATCTGCAACTCGCCTCCATGAGCAGGAACCGGGTGCTCGCGCAGCAGCTGTCGACGCTCTTCGAGCATTTCTATACGCGATTCAGGTTCGATTCGATACCGCTCGCAAGGCTCGACAGCGCGGCCGAGGAACACCGAGCGATCGTCGACAAGATCAAGCGCAAAGACACCAACGGCAGCCGCGATGCGATGCGTATCCACGTGCAGAACGCAAGAAATCACATCATCCAGATCGTCAGTGAGGAACCGGCACCGCAACAGGCCACCAACCAGTAACGCAACGAACGGAACCATGAACGCACAAATGATCCGGAAAGAGACCTCGCAACATTACCCGGGCGGCGTTCCCTCGGCCCATACCGATCAGTTCATTTACACGATGATGCCACCGGCAGAGACCTGGCCGGTGTTCGACTATTCGGAAAAACCGCTGTGCGATTACCCGGACCACATGAACGCCGCCGCGATACTGCTGGAGACGGCAACAAAGAAAGCATTTGCCGACAAACCGGCGTTTCACTTCGAGGGACATACGACGAGCTATCGTGCGCTTCTCGAAAACGTTGACAGAATCGCCCGCGTGCTGGTCGAGGACTACGGCCTCGTCCCGGGCAATCGCGTTCTAATGCGATCGGGCAACAGTCCAATGCTCGCCGCCTGCTGGCTTGCCGTGCTCAAGGCCGGCGGCATTTGTGTAACGACGATGCCGTTGCTGAAACCGGATGAACTGGTGTTCATCCTGAACCGGGTGCGCATCCGCTTTGCGCTCTGCGAGGAATCGCTCGCGGACGACCTGCAGACCGCGGCGGCCTCCGCGCCAGACCTGGAGCGCGTGGCTTTTTTCACGCCGACGGGGACGGGCACCTCAGAGATCGCCGACCTCGACCGGGATCTCGAGAACAAGACTGGAGGATTTCGCGCAGTGCGAACGGCGGCGGACGATGCAGCGCTGATCGCCTTTACCTCGGGTACGACCGGTCACCCGAAAGCAACCGTACACCTCCATCGCGATATCATCGCGATCACCGACTGTTACCCGAAAGTGCACACGGTCGTGCCGGAGGACATCATCTGCGGTTCCCCTTCGCTGGCGTTCACCTTCGGTCTGGCCGTCTTTCTCATCTACCCGCTGCGCTTCGGGGCGACCGTGGTCATGGTGCCCCGTCCGACGCCGGAACGGATACTGGCAGCGATCGACCGGCACCGCGTCAACAGCCTGTACTGTGTGCCGACCTCGTTCAGCCAGATGCTCGAGCGAATCGATCACTACGATGTCAGTAGCTTGCGCAAATGCGCCTCATCGGGGGAAAACCTGCAGATGCCACTCTGGGAGGCCTGGCGCGATCGAACCGGCGTGCGCCTGGTCAACAGTTACGGCTCGACGGAGTTCATGTGCACCGTCTTGTCGGATTCGCTTTCCGTCGACCGCGTGGGCTCCAGCGGCAAGGCGGTGCCGGGCTACACCGCCATGCTGGTCGATACCGAGGGCCAGGCGCTTCCGATCAACGCCAAAGGGCGCCTCGCGGTTCGCGGTCCGACGGGCTGCCGCTACCTCGACGATCTCGAACACCAACGGTTATTCGTTAAGGACGGCTGGAACGTCACGAGTGACATATTCGTGCAGGATGGCGACGGCTACTTCTGGTTCGTCGACCGCTCGGACGACATGATCGTCTCTTCCGGCTACAACATCTCGCCGCAGGAGGTGGAACGCGCATTGGCCCCGCACCCGCTGATTCGCGAATGCGCCGTCGTCGGTGTGCACGACGCGTCCCGCGGCAAGCTGGTCCGTGCCTGCGTCGTGCTGCATGACCCCTCACTTGCAACGCCGGAGACCGTGACAAGCCTGCAGGAGTACGTCAAACACCGCATTGCCCCGTACAAGTATCCGCGGCAGGTGCGCTTTTACGACGAACTGCCCAAGACGCACACAGGCAAGCTGCAGCGGCATCGCCTGCAAACCATTGATTGACTGCGGGCCCCGGTGTGGGACAACCCGGTATCGGCCATCGCCGCTGGTTCTTCGACACTTTAAATATAGGCGTCTCCTGTCAGCCACGGCGAATCTTCAGGACTTTCTCCTGAAAAGCGCACATAATTCAAGCGAGTATCGCCGGTAGCAGCGAATTTTGCTGCTATGCTTGAACTAAGGCGGTGACGAGGCTGCGGCCGTGAAAGCTGTCCTCCTGCAGGGTTTCTATCTCAAAGACCTGCTCGTCGACCCCGTACAAGGAGTGGTGAGTGGAGACGCAGGACGGACACATCTGCATCCGAAGGCGATGGAAGTGCTGCTTTGCCTGGCCTCGAGTCCCGGCGGGCTCGTTACGCGGGAAGCCCTGCTCGCAGAGGTCTGGGGCGGCAGTCACGGCAGCCAGGAAACTCTGAATCACGCCATTAGTGAAATCCGCCACGCGCTACACGACCACTCCGATCATCCCACGTACATCCAGACACTGCCGAAACGCGGTTATCGCCTGATTGCTGACGTCGAACCTGTCGCGGCGCAGGCAGACAGCCTGCCCCTGGTCCACACGAGCGATGCCGGGATCGGTGCCATCGGTCTGTTCGAGAATCTCAAACGCCGGGGTGTTCTCGAAACCGGCATTGCATATCTGGTGCTGGGCTGGCTGATCATTCAGATCGCGGACATTGTGTTCGCTCAGTTGCTCCTGCCGGACTGGTCCGGGACCTTCGTAACAGTGCTGGTCATTGCCGGCCTCCCCTTTGCACTGATCCTGTCCTGGTACCTCGAGTTTCGCGATGGTCGCGCCGTGCCGCACGAACTGTCGCCCGCCGCTTCGCGCAGGCGACGCTTCAGCCGTACTTATCTGTCGGTGATCGGCGCCATGGGCCTTGCTGCAGTGATCGTATTCATTTACGACCAGAGTATCGGACTTCCCAAATCAGGAATTACCGCGCAGCAGTCGATCCCCGAACAGGTCCGTTTGCCGCCAATCGCCGATAACTCCATCGCCGTACTTAAATTCCTCAATATCGACGGCAGTGAACAGACAGAAGTTTTCTCGCGCGGACTTGCCGACGATCTCATTACACGGCTGTCACGTGTCCCCGGCCTGCTGGTCTCGTCACGCGGTGATTCTTTCACGCTCGATGCGAATTCGGCATCTTCGAAAGTACGCGAACGCCTGCGCGTCGCGTTGTATCTCGAAGGCAGTCTGCAGATCGAAGGCGGCATGATGCGTGTCATCATGCAGCTCATCGAATCGGAATCGGGTTTTCACAAACTCTCGCGACGCTTCGATCGCCCCCTCGAAAACTTCTTCGATATGCGAGACGAGATCACTGAACTCATCGTCGCAAACGTACGCATCGCCCTGCCGCCCGAAATGCAAATCCTGCCAACGATGAATTTTGAAGGCACGAACCTGAACGCATACGTTCTCTATCACAAGGGTAAGGAAGTTTACGACCAGCCGAAGACCCTTGATTCAATTGGCAAGGCCATCGGCTTCTATGAACGGGCTCTCAAACTCGATTCGGAGTATGCCGCTGCACACGCTGGTCTCTGCGACGCATTTGTCTTCCGCTACTTGCTGAGCAACGCCCTTGGCGACATCGAGCGCGCCAAAGACGCCTGTGCATCGGCGCTCGACTCCAATTCACAGCTGCACATGGTGCACACGGCGCTCGGCACACTGCACTTCCGCACCGGGAATACGGCAGACGCCCGACTGGCTTTCGAACAGGCATTGGCAATCCATCCGCAGTCCGCGGAGGCAATGACCGGTCTCGCGAGTGTCTATCAGCGACAACAGGCATATGCCGACGCCGAGGAACTGTTCCGTGCGGCCATCGCATCCCAGCCGGGTAACTGGCACACGATCGACAGCCTCGCCCGGTTCCTGTTTTCAATGGGGCGCTACGACGAGGCGGCGGATGCGTATCGCCAGATCTCCTACCTCGATCCGGCGAACTTCCAGGCCAGAACCGACCTGGGCAGCGCCCTGACGATGGTCGGTGACTTCGAGGCAGGTAAAAAAGCCTTTGAGGAATCGCTCGCGATCCAGCCTTCTCAGACTGCATATTCAAATCTCGGCGTAATCTACTATTATTTAGGAGAATTCCATAAATCCGTGGCAATGAACCGCGCGGCCGTCGCGTTGAGCCCGGGTGAGGCCGTCAAATGGCTGAACCTCGCCGATGCCCTGCATTTCGCCGGCGATCGCCACGAGGCCATGGACGCTTTCCGTCGCACAGAAGCACTGGCCGCAAGCCGCGTTTCGGTGGATCCGGCCGATTTTGACACCCTGTTCCTGCTCGCCTGGGCGCAGCAGATGACCGGCCAGAGCGACAAAGCAATGGAATCCGTGGCCAGAGGTCTGTACCTCGCGCCACACGATCCGTATGGCCATTACTACAACGCGCTCATCGCCGTGCAGGTCGGTGAGCAAAAGCACGCACTGCATTCCCTTCGCTTGGCGCTGGACAACGGTTACCCGGCAAACATGCTTGCCGTAGAGCCGTATTTGGAAAGTTTGAGAGGACATCGAAAGTTCCAGGCACTGATTGCCGAAAATCACTAATCAAAACAACAGTCGACTTTTCGATTAGGGGCAATAGCAATGAACAAGAAAACTCTCTGTGCATTATCGACAAGCTTGCTGGCGGCCTGCGCGATGCAGACGCCCAATGGGCCGCGGACAGACATCTGCAAGCCGATGCCGGTGCCACCTGAATGCCAAAGAACGAACCAGGTCGTGACGCTCAATGTACAAGCCGGCCTGACGATAGCGCCGCCAAACGTCTGTGCGGATCGAGGCACACCGGTTAACTTCCAGGTAACTCCGCCGAACACCGATGTTGTCGTCGTTGTCGTGCCGAAGGATCCGGCCGACACGTGGTTGAATGGTATAAACCGTCCTACTTCGGCCGATTTTCATGTCAACATCCCCGGCACAGTGCCGATGAGTACCGATCACGACTACTACATCGTCACATCGAACGGCTATTGCTACGACCCGCGGGTCCACGTCAATCCCTGACGTTCGAGCCTTGACTGAAAAAATAAAGCCCCGCCGTCAACGGCGGGGCTTTTACGCATCTAAATTCAGTCTTCGTCGCGACTGCCGACAGGCACCATCAGGTGCGCATACGGCGTGCCTTTCCACATCACGTAGGGGCCGCCGTTGTACGGGTCGGTCGGGAATGCAGCCAGCAATTCAGGCGGCGCGAGAATCATCAGGTGTGCGCCCTCCTCGATCCACTGGTTGTCCGCGGTCGGACCGGCGGCATAGGGATCGATGTTGCTTGCGCCTTCATCGCCCGACAGCATGTAGGAGATGCCCAGCGTCTCGGCCTTGTAGTCTTTCCGGTTCGCCCAGGCGTCGGCCCATTTCATCCACTCGGCATCCATGCACATCGGTGCGTAGCCCGACAGCATTGCCGGCGTCGGCAGGCAGGTGTAGCCGTTGTCACCTTCCTTGAGCACGTTGCCTTCCCAGTCGACGACGGTCGCGCCGTCCTTCATGCCAACCCAAGCCGCACGCAACGCATCGTCCTTGAGCTTATCGGCAGCGTCCTGTGCCTGCCCCTGGCATGAGGCGACCAGGATTGCTCCTACAAGACCCGCCAGTCCGATCTGCAATATTCGGTGAGTTTTCTTGTTCATTCCTTCCCCTCCCATTCCGGTCCATAAAAATCTGGAGCGCGAAGTCTAGCGCGTCGCACTCGAGAGCAAAACCGGGCCCGCGCATCGTACGAGCGGCTCAAGCCGCGGATCGTCACCATCGAACAAACGCATTGCCTCGAATTCATGGTTAGCTCAAACTCCGCGTCCAGGCTCGCGCGGAAACAATAACTACAATGAACTTTAAAAAGATTCTATATCTGGCTGTTTTAAATCAATTTCTCATTGTCCATGCTGCGTTCGCGCAGGCCATTGAGCACGAGGCCCTCGACTGGCTGCAGGCGTTCTTACGCGTCGACACCATCAACCCGCCCGGCAACGAGAGCCGCGCGGTCGAGTTCCTCGGCCGGATCCTGGAGGCCGAGGGCATCCCCTTTGCGACGGCCGAGAGTGCCCCCGGGCGCGGCAACCTCTGGGCAAGACTCGAGGGCGGCGACAAGCCCGGGCTTATCATGCTGAATCACACCGACGTCGTGCCCGCCGATCCGAAGTACTGGCGCACCGATCCCCTCGCGGCCGAGATTCGGGACGGTTATCTCTACGGCCGTGGCGCGCTCGACATGAAAGGCACCGGTATCTCGCAACTCGCCACGTTCATCAGCCTGCACCGCGCGGGCGTACCCTTAAATCGCGACGTGCTGTTCGTCGCCACGGCGGACGAAGAAGCGGGTGGCTTTTTTGGCGCCGGCTGGCTCGTCGAACATCACCCGGAGATCTTCGACGGCGTGGGTCTGCTGATCAATGAAGGCAACTACGGCACGGACATGGCCAACGAGCGCGTGTTTGGTGTCGAGGTCACGCAGAAAGTACCCGTGTGGTTGCGCCTGACGGCGGTGGACAAGCCAGGGCACGGTTCGACACCCAATCCGACCTCTTCGGTCACGCGCATCGTCGAGGCATTGAACATCCTGCGGGAAAATTCGTTCCCGCCGCGCATCCTGCCGCCGGTAGACGCCATGTTCCAGGGCATGGCTCCGGGCACGTCGGGCGAATGGGCCGAGGCTTATGCCGACATCGCAACCGCGGTGAAAAAGCCCGGCTTCCTGCAAGAACTACAGGCACATTCGCCCTATCTTCACGCACTGACCCGCGACGCCTGTTCACTGACGCGAATGCAGGGATCAAGCAAAATCAACGTGGTGCCGCCCGAAGCCTGGGCCGAGATCGATTGCCGCATCCTGCCCGACAGACCGAGCGACGTTTTTGTCAGCGAGCTGCGGGAGATGCTCAAACACACCGGCGTCGATATATCCGTCATCATGGCCTTCACGCCGGCGGTCAGCTCTACGGAATCTGAGCTGTACAGGGCGATCGAATCCGTCACCGCCGAACGCCACCCGGGCTCGCGCGTGATGCCCGTGGTGCAAACAGGGTTTACGGACAGCCACTTCACCCGCGACCTCGGCATCGAGAGTCTGGGCTTTGATCCGATGATCGTCCCGGAATCGGACACTGCCGGATTCCACGGCAACGACGAGCGCGTCCACGTCGAAGCCTTTAAACGCGGCGTCAGCGATCACCTGGCAATCATCCAGGCGGTGGTCTACGACTGAGGACCGGGCGTTAGGCGAGTTGCCGCTCGAACAGTGCGAGCAACCGGCTCCAGGCGCGTTCCGCCTGCGCTTCGTTGTACACCCTGGAATCCGGCGGACACCAGCCATGCAGGGTACCCTCGTAGACCTCGATCTCGGCCTCGACACCGGCGGCGTCGAATGCCTCGCGCAGCATGACTTTTTCATTCGGATTGCGCTCGTCGTCGTTCTCTGCGATCGCGATCAGGAATGCCGCTTTCATCTGCGGTGCGAGCAAATGGGGGCTGTCTTCCGCATCCGTTGCCAGCCGGCCGCCGTGGAACGAGCCGCCGGCGCCGATGCGGTCCGGCATAGCGGCGGCGAGCCGCATCACGTAGGAGCCGGTCATGCAGTAACCCGTCGTGCCGATCTTGCGGCCGGTGTCCACGGACGGCTGCTGGTCTAGCCATGCGACGAACGCGCGCCCGTCACTGACGCAGGTGTCAGGCGACAGGGTTCTCGCGTGCGTTCTCAGCATCTCGCGAGTGTCGGGGTCGCTGAACGACTTGCCTTCGGGCAGGATCGTGCCCCTGGCCGTGCGGTAATACGGATTGACGACCAGCACCGAGTAGCCGGATTCGGCGAGCCGCTTGCCCATGGCGCGAAATGACGGGCGAATGCTCATGACGTCGGGCCAGACGATGACGCCGGCATGCTTGCCCTCTGCCGGATGCACCCAGTAACAGTCCGCCTCGCCATCCGGCGTCGGCACCATGACCTCCGATTCGACCACCTCGACCGCATTCGCGACCGGCGGCAGCATCAAGGCGATCGCGGCCGCTGTGCTCCTCTTGTTGAACTCGCGCCGCGACAAGGGATTGCGTTTCAGGTACGCCTCGGCATCCCGGTTCGTCTGTTCGTCACACATAGCTTTCCCGTGGGGTTATTTGACAAGGTATTGCATGATCGACGAATTACCGGCTGGTCTCAAGCCGCCGTGGCCATCGTGCCGGGAGATCCGGAACATGAAAAAGAAAAGCGGCCGAGGGGGATTGGCCGCTTTTCAGTTTGTTGAGGACGCCTGGACAGGTCTGCTGGTCCCGGGATTCGTAACTAAATTCGGTTCACATTCAATGGGGTCCGATCCTCGAAAAAAGCTCGATTCCGTTCTCGTAGTCGGGCTGCCCAAGGTATAGCGGCTTGATTACTCCGAGACCCTCAAGTCGTTCCGCAAGTTCAGCGTGTCAGATTTCTCTTGGCCGCATCGCTCGTGGTTCTACCTTCTGCGTCCACCGCCCCCGACACTGGCAGAGTCTCGGAACTCTTTCAGCAGGGCGGTGCCGATGGCCGCAACCATCGACAATGAGGCCGAAGCCTCGATAAGGTAGCCTACGCTTCATATCGTGATCCGCAATTCGTGTATACACGTATTGCCATGTCATCAAATACGACGTTTTTTGTGCGGCGGCTGTAGCCGTGAACCTCACACAAATCCGCTGGTGGGAGCGGCTTTTTGGACATGGCAATCCTTGAGTCGCGACAAAATCGCCGGGAGCGATTTTGGGCAGCGGCGAAGGCGTTGGCGCGAAGCGCCGCGGCAGGATGCCCGAGCCAACCAGATGGATGTCCGAGAGCAACCAGCCGCGATCTGCCCGACGATCTTTTGCGCTTCCAATTCACGAGTAAGCAATTGATATACTCGCCGGATCAGCACCAACAACAAAAACCCGTCCTGCCTCATCGTCACCGCCACGGCAAAAGACTATGCCGAGGAACTCGAGCGCATCGCCAAACCATCGATTTCTTACCAGGCCTGCCTGTCGGCGACAGAGGCGCTCGAGACTTACACGGACGAGCCGATCCTCTTCGGCAGGCCCGACATGATCGCGGAGATCCTGCCGAAGTTGCCCACGGTCCGGTGGGTCCAGTCCTCCTGGGCCGGCGTCACGCCCTTGATCGAAGCAAAGCGCCGCGATTATGTCTTGACCGGCATCAAGGACGCCTTCGGCCCGCAGATGGCGGAATACGTCATCGGCTACCTGCTCGCCCACGAGCTTAAGATCCTCGAGCGCAGCGAGAAGCAAAAAAAGCACGAGTGGTTCAAGGACTTCTCCGGCGCCCTGCACGGCAAGCGCCTCGGCATCATGGGCACCGGCTCCATCGGCCGGTACATCGCCGTGAAGGCCAACTTCATGGACATGCAGGTGCGGGGCCTGAGCCGTTCCGGAAAACGGGTACCGGTATTCCGTCAAGTGATGAACACGAGTCAGCTACACGAATTTCTCGACGGACTCGATTACCTCGTCGCGATCCTCCCGGACACACCGGCAACGGACAAGCTGCTCGACAGTGCGGCCCTCAAGAAATTGCCGGGACACGCTTATGTCATCAACATCGGGCGCAGCAACGTCATTGACGACGAAGCGCTGATCGATGCATTGAAGAACAACGAACTGGCGGGTGCGACGCTCGACGTCTTCGACGCGGAACCGATACCGGCAGACAGCCCACTCTGGGAAACACCCAATCTGAATATCACGGCGCACATCGCCGCGGTTAGCCTGCCGTCTCTGATCGTGCCGATCTTCGTCGACAACTATCGCCGTTACGTCAACGAGCAACCGCTTCGCTACGTCATCGACTTCGACGCTGGCTACTAGAACTATCGACGAATCTGCTAATTGCGGCAACCGCACAAGCCAACCATACTCGTCGATCGTCATTGCGAGCGCAGCGGCGCAATGCAACATGAGGTATCGACATTGGAACTAACCACGATCTCCATCCCCCGCCTCGCCCTCTCGTTCATTCCCGTCGCCATCGTCGTCGTCCTCATGTGGCGCTGGGGCCAGGGCTATGGTCGTTCGTTACAGGCGATCGCCCGCATGATCCTGCAGTTGACCCTGATCGGTTACGTCCTCGTTTACATCTTTCGCACCGAGTCCGGCCTCGTCGTCAGTGGCGTACTGACCCTCATGCTGCTCGCCGCGAGCTGGATTGCCTTGAATACCACCAGTACCTCAAAAGCACCCCTGTTCCCCGCGTCGCTCTATTCCGTCGTACTCGGCGGGGCATCGACGCTCGCGCTCATCACGCAGGGCGTGCTGCAACTGGATCCGTGGTTCCAGCCGAACATCGTGATCCCCTTGGCCGGCATGATCTTCTCCGCGAGCATGACCAACATCAGTCTGGCGCTGGAGCGCCTGCAGGCGGAGCTTAATAATGGCTGTGATTTTCAAAAAGCCAGGGAGATCGCCTTTCGCGCCTCGATGATCCCCGTAATCAATTCCTTTCTCGCCGTCGGCGTCATCTCGTTGCCGGGCATGATGACCGGCCAGATCCTGTCCGGCGTCTCACCCCTCATTGCCGTGCGCTATCAGATCATGGTGATGTGCATGATCTTCGGCGCGGCCGGCTTATCGACCGTCTGTTTCCTCGCGCTGATTCAAAAGAGTCGGCATGTCGGGGAAACCCGTTGACAGCCTGCCTGCAGACACCGGCGCCCCGTGGTCTTTATAATCGTTTCCGTTCTATCCCGGGTGTCACAGTCATGAGTAAGAAGTCGACTTCACTGATCCTGTGCGGCTGCACCTTGTTCGCCTGCTTTTCACCCAGCGAAGCCTTGGTCGCCGCGGCCGCCGATGCCCAGCCGGCGATCACGGTCGTTGGGCTGGGCGAGGTTTCGGCGAAACCGGACATGGCACGTGTCACCATCGGCGTCGTCACGCAAGCCGCATCGGCATCGGACAGCCTGCGCCAGAACTCCGCGGCGGTCGAGAAAGTATTCGCCACCCTCAAGGAATTCAGGATCGCCGATGAGGACATACAGACGAGCAACTTCAGTATCGGTCCCGAGTACCATTACGGCCGCTCTGGCGAACCACCTCGCCTGACGGGTTACCGGGTCACGAACGAGGTGCGGGTCGCGGTGCGTCGCATCGCAGACCTCGGCAAGCTGCTGGACGAGGTCGTCGCCGCCGGCTCGAACCAGGTCAACCAGGTCGGTTTTGACATCGACGAGGCGGCTTCGCTGCGGGACGCGGCGCGCCGCCTGGCGATTGCCGATGCCCGGCGCAAGGCAAACCTCTATGCACAGGAGGCCGGCGTGCAGATCGGTCAGGTGTTATCCGTCGAGGAACTCTCCGGCCCGGTCGCGATGCCGCAGATCGCCTATGCCATGGCTGAGGAGGCGAGAGCCGTGCCGATCGCCCCGGGACGACAACTCATCACGCAGGAGTTGAGAGTAAGATTCGCGATCGAGGGTGAGCAATAGCTTGCGGTCCCGCCTTCTTTATTTTGGGCAATCGCTCACCTGATCCAGCAGCGCCCTGATCTCGTCGGCCGGCGCTTCGGCGGCCTCGCTGCCCGCATCGAAGACGACCTTCCAGCTGCCGTCGGCCTGCTTGCGCCACACCGAATTGAACGTGCCCCAACTCTCCTCGCGGTGACCGGACTCGTCGATCGAAATCACGCGGTACGGACCGCGTGTCAGGGCAAGCGTTCCGTCTTCGAGCACCTCGACGAACTGCGGCCGCCATTTGATCGAGGGACCATGCGCCGTCAGGAACCCGCGCCACGCCGCTACGATGGCCTTGGTCCCGTGCAGAACGGTGTTGCCGACGAAACGCGCGTCGGCGTCGATAAACGAGGCAAAGCGCTCGGCGTCCCGCGCCTCCGCGGCACGGCTGAAGCCGATCTCGCGACATCGCACTTCATCGACCCGGTCGGCGAGAACTTGTGAAGCCGCGAGCAGGATCAATGCCGCAATAAAGATTTGAATTTTACTCATCATTCAGGCGCCCGGCGCAGGCGGAACTCCGTTCCACGGCCTCTGCGATCTGTGTCGCCAAAGTTCTCAACGACTGTCGCAACGCGGTCACGGCATGCGCATAACCATCGGCGGAAATTGTTTGCGTCATGTCGAATTCGCGCCTGGCCGCCGACTCCGACGCGGAGAGCCAGTAACGGCCGCTGCTGACGACGCGCGCCCGGTCCGTTGCATGAAACTTGTCGAATTCTATCCTCAAGCGGCAGTCGCCCCCCTCCGTCCAGCGGCCGATGTCACGTTCCACCACGATGTCACGGGTCTCGCTCGAAATGTCCCGGACGAGCACTTTCGCGATGGCCTCGTCCAGCGGCTCTGCCCAGAAATGGTGGTTTGCCGTGCGTATCTCGTTGGCACCGACCTGCAATGCGAGCCCGGGCCGCTGCAGGTACTCGGGCAGCTGTATCGGGCCGACGACCAGCACGGCCATCGCCGCGTCCGTGCGCACCGCCTGGCTCGCATCGTCCGCCGCCAATACCAGGCTGTAATAACGGTCCTCGACCGGGTTCGAGCCGCAGGCGCTCAATCCGAGTAACAGGGCGACAACGAATGTGCTCCTCCTCATTGCCGTTCCCCTCGCGGCTCCGGATCCCGTTCTGCGCTGCCGCCCCAGACCAGGCTGCTGGGCCTGCGCCGGATGTTTCTCAGCACCGGTTCCAGCTCGTTCAACGTGCGCGCCAATGATTGCAGGCTTTTTTGCAGCTCGTCGTTAGTGGCAGAGCCCTCGGAAAAATCGGTCGCCAGTCCCTGGAAACTCGTCAGCGCCGTGTTAAGCGACCCCAACAGTTCCGCGCTCGCAGGATGTCCGAGGATGTCGTCGAGCCTGGCGGCCGATTTCTCGAACTCCGCGAGCGTACTCGCTATTTGATCCAGCGCGAGCTTCGCGCTACTCACGACCTCGCTGAGCGGCAACTCGTTGATCGTATTCATGGCGTCGCTTGCATTGCTCAGCAAGCGGTCGAGCTGGCCGTCGATGGACGGGATGACCGTGTAGCCCGCAAACGTCTGCGTGTCGCCGAAGCCGTTTCCGAGGTACTGCAGTTCGACGTATTTCTGGCCGGTCAGCAAGTTGCCGACCGCCAGCCCGGCGGTCAGGCCATCGGCGATCAGCTCGTCGATCCGCGATTCGACTGCGTCCAGCACGGAGTCGTCGTCCTCGAAACCGAGCCGGGCCGGCACGATGTCGATCATCACCGGGATTCTGGAACCGGGTTCCAGCAAGTTGCCGATTTCGCGGTACTCGATGTCTGTCCTGACGACCTCGCCCACCTTGACGCCGCGATATTCCACCGGCGCGCCGGGTCGCAGGCCGCGGATGGAATCCTCGAACAGGATGATGAAAGAAAGCGCATTTTCATAGGAGAACTCGCGGCTCGCGGCCTCGTTCGGATAGATCGTGAAGTAGCCGCGCTCGGTTATCTGCTCACCGAGCGGCAGCCCGTCCGGCACGTCGAAAGCCACACCACCCGCCAGCACCGAGGCAAGCGACGCGATATCGAAGCGGATCCCGTCGGCCGACAACTCCATGCTGAGGCCGCTGTTGAACCAGAAGCGCGTGTTCTCCGTCACCAGCTCATCATAGGGCGCCACAATGAACGCGTTGTAGTAAGAACTGCGTTTCTGGTTGTCGAAAAAGGCGTACTCGATCCTGCCCACTTCGATTCCCTGAAAGAGCACCGGGTCACCTTCGCGCAAGGTCTGGTTGCCGAAGCTGTTCAGGGTCACGTGCAAGCCCGGCGTCCCTGGCGGCGTCACCGGCGGCGTCTCGAGACCGATGAACTCGTAGGCCAGCTCATCATCGGAACCGGGTGACAACTCGATGTACGAACCCGACAACAGTGTGCCGAGTCCCGTAATGCCGCCCACGCCGATGCGCGGACGCACGACCCAGAACTGGCTGTCTCCGCGCAGCAGATCCCTCGCATGATCGAAAATGCGTACCGACAACACGACCTCTTCGGCATCCTCGGACAGGCGCAGGTCCAGCACCTCGCCAATGTCCACATTCTTGCGTTTGACCTTGGTCGTGCCTGCCTGGATGCCGGCGCCATCCGGGAACGTGATTTCGACGATCGGCCCCTGCCCCGCGTAATAGGACCAGGTCATCCACAGGCCGATGACCGCCGCCACCGCCGGCACGAGCCAGACCCTGGAGAGGGTGACACCGCGCCACACGCGCGCCTGCACCACTTTTGCCTCGTTGAACTGCGACTTGACGCCCGGTTCTTCGGCGTCTTCCTGATCGAGATCTTTCGCCATGTCGTTCACTGTCCGTCGTCCCGATCGAGCGGCGCCCACAGGAGGCGCGGATCGAATGACAGCGACGCGAGCATGGTCGTGACCACCACCCCGGCGAACGCGACCGCTGCCACGCCGGGCCGTATGGTCAAAATATTGCCGACCTGCACCAGCGCCACCAGGATGCCGACGACGAACACGTCGATCATCGACCAGCGCCCGGTGTATTCCATGACGCGATAGAGCCTGGTTTTCTGCCGCAGCGCAAAGCGGCTGCCCAGATGCACGGACAGGCACATCCAGGTCAGGACGATGATCTTTCCCAGCGGCACCAGCACGCTGGCGATGAAAATAATCAGTGCGATTGGCTCGTCACCGTGCTCCCACAGCAACACGACGCCGCCCAGGATCGTGCTCTCGATCTCCCTGCCAAGATGCAGCGTGTAGGTGATCGGCAGGAAATTCGCCGGGAAATACAGGATCGCCGCCGTGGTCAACCACGCCCAGGTCTTCTGCATGCTGTCGCTCCATCCTGCGTGCAACGACGCTCCGCAGCCTGCGCAATGCATCTTCTCGGCCGGACCCACCGAGGTACAGATCGGGCATCCCTGGAGGCCCTGCGAGATCGCGGACATTGCCGTGAGTTCAGTCATCATGTAACGCCCACACCCGGTTCCAAAGCTGACGCTTGTCCGGGTACAACATGACCACGGCCATGCATACCGTGAAGAACGCATAGGTCCAGAAAGACAGACCCAAAGCGACATCGGCAATCTCGACGATTTTGATAAACGCGACCAGGATGCTGATCAGGAAGATCTCCCCCATGCTCCACGGCATCAGCATCAGGGTCCAGCGCAGCACGAAAACCGTGCCCGGCAGTCTGCGATTCATTTTCAGCGCAACACACACGTAGATGGCGCCGAGCAGAAATGCCGCGGGAATCAACACGATTGCCACGAACACGATCGCGCCGAGCGACGGCAGGTCCACAAAGAGAATCACGACGCTCTGCAGCAAGGTCACCGTCCGCTCCTGGCCACTGGCGCTGAAGCCCAGAAAGGGAAACGCGGTGGACAACATGAGGAACAGGAGCCCGGACATGGCAAACGCAAACACCATCGTCAGCGCGTGCGGACGGTTCGCCGCCAACAGGTAGCCGCAGCGCGGACAGTAGGCCTTTTGCCCGCCCGCAAGCGCCGGCACTGCAATCAGCAGGTCGCACTCGTGACAGGCCATACGTGAACCGCTTGTCGTTACCATCCCCGACCGTTCTTTGTTCTTATCGCGGGGCCGCCTATTCCCGGCCCCGGCTGCACTGGCTCGGAAGGCTCAGAATACTCCATTTGCCGTGGTTTGGCGCTCGAGCCACGAGAGCGAAAATACCTGAACTTGGCGTGCCAAGCTACTGATAATCCCGGGGAATAGTCTCGTGCCAGACCTTTTCGCGCAGGACGTCACCGTTCTCGCTGACGCGACGGGAGTAACGGTAATAGAAGTTGTCGCGGTCACTCGAGAAATCGAGTTCGGCCTCCCACAGGAGCGTGCGCTTATCGAGGACCACCTCCATGCGATGCGTGCCTTTGACGGACACTTTTTCGGGATGCACGTCAGAGGTTTTGTGCTCGATCGTTTCCCGGTAGATCTCGCTGCCCCAGGGATAGCGGTAGCCGCCCGTGTTGTTCATCCGTATCGTCGCCTCGCCGGTCTGTGGATTGCGCTCCACCGACGAGACCTCGCCGTAACCCGAGGGCATGCCAGTGTCGATGGTTTCGAAGCCCGGCAGCGACGGGCTTTCCGCTGGAGGAAGAAACCGTGGCGATGCGCCTTTGCCGGGTGGCACCACGGGCAACACGACTTGCGCACCGCTCGTCCCGCCCAGGCGCAGCGTCGTCGTCATCGGATAAGGCGTCGGCCACAGCATCGGCCACTGCGCGTTGTTGACCGCGAAGCGTATGCGGTGACCCGCGGGAAACACCCACGAGGTAAAGTGCATCTCGACCTCCAGATCGAACGCCTCGCCTGGTACCAGATCCTGCGGCTGCCGTGCCGAGTTACGGTGCGTGCCGTTGAACGCCGCGCCGGTCACCTGGGTGACCGTGCCGTCCGGCGCGACATCGGACAGGCGCACGACCCAGTTGGCGCGCGGCGCATCCGCCGACACCTTTAATACCGCTTTAGGAAAACCCAGAATCTCCGTCGACGTATCGAGCGGCGCCGAGTCGTACACGAGGCTAAACGCATCGGTCGCACGCTGGTCGTGCGCGACATCGCCCCACCACTGCACCGGCCCGCCACCCTCCATGCCGATCGTCGGCGTGTAGCGAAGCCGGTGCACGACATCGACAGAAGGAACAGCCGACAAGGTGTGATTAACTTGCGCATACAGCCGTTGTTCGTCGATACGCTCGATCGGCCAGCCGTCTTCCCAGCGCCAGTACCCCGGTGCTTCTTCGAGATACGGCCCGGGCGGATGCCATTCGCGCACGAACACGGCAAAGCGTGGCTCGTCCATGATGCCGGTGTCCTTCCCCTTGAGCCAATGATCGAACCAGCGCACCGCCTCGTGGCGCCATTCCATACCCGGCTTCGGGTAGGGATCGTGCGGAAAGGCATGCGACCACGGCCCGATCATCGCCTTCACCGGCGCTTTCACGTTTTGCAGCATGCGTGGCACGCTGTCGCGGTACCCGTCATACCAGCCGCCAATGTGAAAAGTCGGAATCCGAATCTTGTCATACTTGTCCCGCGCAGATGCCCGGTCCCAGAACGCACCGTCGCGCTGCTGCTTTTTGTAAGTCAACATCCACGGCTCGGTATCGAAGCGGTTCCTGAAATTGTCGTCGTCATTGACGTAAGCGGGCGCGCCCGGCCGCGCATTGTCGAGATCCTGGCTCATCTCCCAGGAATCGAGATGCAGGATGCCATCCATGTAATGCACGTCATCCTGGTAAAGGTCCTCAGTCGCATCCACCGCGATGATCGCTTTCAGCGCCGGCGGGTTGCGCACTGCCATCTGGATCGCATTGAAGCCGCCCCAGGAGATTCCGAACATGCCGACATTGCCATCAGACCACGGCTGTTTTGCGAGCCAGTCAATGACGATCTCGCCGTCCTCCTGCTCGATGTCCGAATATTCGTAAGGAATCAGCCGCCCTTCGGAATTACCCGTGCCGCGGATATCCACGCGCGCGACCACATAACCGCGTTGCACGAAATAGGAATAAAGCGCGAAGTTGCGCGCCCGGGAATCGGTCTTGCGATACGGCAGGTATTCGAGTAGCACGGGAAACCGCGCATCGGCAGCAGCGCCCTCCGGAAAGTACACATCCGCCGCCAGTCGTACCTCGTCCGGCATGCGGATCCACTGTTCCTGCATCGTCACGCCGTAGAGCGGCGCAGACACCGGATCCGCAGCGTCGGCTATCGTGGCAAACACCAGGAACGACCAAATGGCCAGCCGACGAAACAGCAACGGGCCCATAGATTGAATCTCCAAAATGATGGCGGAATTCTAAACCGCCAGCACAATTAAAGTCTCAACGATGCCCGTTCGATCTCCACGATGACCTCGTTACGGCGCAAAAACCACGGCATGAATGGCGGATTGTAGCGCGCGAGGTATGGATTACCGATGATGCGAACACCATCCCGCTGTAACGCCTCGAGGAGCGCAATCCTGTTCTTTTCATAATTGGATTCGCTCCAGAATCCACTGTAGCGGCGCACCGCGACGGTGCGCGTCGGGATCTCGCGCAGTCTGATGCGCTGGTCGCGCGGCTTCGGCAAACTTTCCAGCGTGTATTTGCGCTCCATGACGAAAGCATAGCGGAAGCGTTGTCCGCCCTCTTCTGCGCCCGTCGACAGCACCGGCGCGGTCATTGCCATCTTGGTGCCGGTATCGTCGGCGCGCGAATCAACCGGCGCAGTCATCGACATTTCTTCATCGCCGGTGTTGTTACCGAAGATATAGTCGGCGAGGATGCGAAACGCATCGTTGCCGGCGTCTTCGAAACCACCCGTGACCGACACTTCGGCGACAATATAGGGATCGTAAGCGCGCACCTCGTAGCTTTCACGCTCTGCGAGTATTTCAAATTTCGGTTCTTCGATCGCCATACCGACAGCCGGCAGTTGACTCAGCATTAACAGGATGACAGGTCTTATGACTCGCATTATCTACTCCGGGACCGTATGTCGCACCAATTGGCAGGCGTGTCGCAGCCGCTTCGATAGGATAAGATACGTTATCGTCGAGGTCGCTTGGTTTCAGTGGTTTATCAAATTGTAACGATTCGTTTCGCCGGCTTTACCTCGCGCGATTTTCTCGATCAAATGCCTGCACCCCGTTTAATGGTCCTGTCAATACTAATCTGACCGGGTTTTCTCAATCCAATGTCCCGAAAACCGCCCGTCATCTTCTGGTTCCGCCAGGACCTGCGCCTGGCAGACAACCCCGGCCTCGCCGCGGCCATCGCCAGCGGCGCGCCGCTGTTGCCGATCTATATCTTCGATGACGAGCATGCTGGCGAATGGGCGATGGGAGCGGCCAGCCGCTGGTGGCTGCATCAGAGCCTCGACTCGCTCGGTAAATCCCTGGACGGGCACTTGCAGCTGTATCGCGGCAAAGCGGATCAGGTCATCACAGAACTGGTGCAGCAGACCGGCGCTTCCGGCGTGTACTGGAACCGGTGCTACGAGCCGTGGCGCATTCGCCGTGACCGGGACCTCAAGGCGACGCTGCGAGAGGACGGCATCGTCGCCGAGAGCTACAACGGCTCCTTGTTGTTCGAGCCGCAGAGCGTGACCAAGAACGACGGCACACCATATCGCGTGTTCACTCCTTTTTACAGGAAAGGCTGCCTCGAGGGTGCACCGCCGCCGCGCGAACCGAAGCGAGCCAGTTCGATCAAAACATTCAGCCACGCCGCCGAAGGCATCGGTCTCGAGGCCCTCGAGTTGCTGCCCGACATCCCATGGTATGAAAGTATCGCCGCCGCCTGGACGCCCGGCGAGCAAGGCGCGCGACGGCGACTCAGAAAATTTCTGAAAGAGGGCATCGTGAATTACAAGGAAGGCCGCAACCGGCCCGACAAGCAGTACGTGTCGCGACTCTCACCGCATCTGCACTTTGGCGAAATTTCTCCCCACATGGTGTGGTACGCGGCAAAGGACCGCGTGCAGAACAAAGCGCTGAAGCAAAACATCGATCATTTCCTGAGCGAACTGGGATGGCGCGAGTTTTCCTATTACATTCTGTACCACTTTCCGGAGCTGCCGCGGAAAAACCTGCAGCGCAAATTCAACCGCTTCCCGTGGCGCACGGACAAGAAATCACTGCAGCGCTGGCAGAAAGGCCGGACCGGCTACCCTATCGTCGACGCGGGGATGCGCGAACTCTGGCAGACGGGCTACATGCACAACCGCGTACGCATGATCGTCGGCTCCTTCCTGGTCAAGAACCTGTTGCTGCACTGGCATCACGGCGAGGACTGGTTTTGGGACACGCTCGTCGATGCCGACCTGGCGAATAACAGCGCAAGCTGGCAATGGGTCGCCGGTAGCGGTGCGGATGCCGCGCCGTACTTTCGTATCTTCAATCCGGTGACCCAGAGCAAGAAATTCGATCCCCATGGTGACTATGTGCGCCAATACGTCCCCGAGATCGCCGCGTTACCGGACAAATATCTGCACGACCCCTGGGAAGCGCCGGACGAGGTGCTCGAGCAGGCAAAAATCAGACTCGGCGAGACCTATCCCGAGCCGATGGTCGACCTGAAAGCGTCGCGTGAGCGGGCGCTCGAAGCATTCAAAGGGCTTTAGGGCGTAAACGCAAGCACCTTATCGTCGCCGGGCATCCCTGTCAGGATACCCGCCGGCCTCCGGGATATGCGAACGGACGTCGATCAGAGATCGAGGTCATCGAGCGCCTTGCAGGCCTTCCTGTAACCGAGTTCAGCCATTTCCTCGGCACGATGAAACTCGAAGAACGTGCAGGCATCGCGCGGAATGTCGACCACCTTATCCGGGGCATAAGCGGCAAGTTTGAGTCGCGCGATCGCGCCCTGCATCACGTCGATAGATTTCGTGAGTAGCTCGACGGCGTCCGCCGGCTGTTTATCACGATCCTCGCCGCCGAGCAGGTCCGCCAGAAAGTTTGTGATCCTGTCGCGGTATCCCTGGCGCATATTGTCGTCGGACTCCCCCGCATCCTCGCCCGGCGCGTCATAGGTCTCCCTGAGGCTGTTCAGATTGACCGCGATTTTCAGATCGGTCGTATCATTCAATGTCGGCGCAATCGGGATCGGATTGACGAGCCCGCCATCGACCAGTGTCCGGCCCTCGATCTCGACCGGCTTGAATACGCCGGGCACGGCAGTCGATGCCCTGATCGCCGTGAACAGGGGTCCGTCGTTCAGCCATATCTCGCACTGCGCATCGATATCCGTTGCGACGGCCGTAAAGCCCCGATCGAGGTCTCCAATGTCGCGATCGCCGATGAGTTCTTTCAGCACGTCGAAAATTTTCTCGCCTTTGAAAAGCGAGGTTCGTGTAAACGACAGGTCCAGGAGCTTGACCACGTCGCTCCTGGTCAGGGCGAAAGCCCACTCCCTGTACGTTTCGAGCTCATCGGCGGCATAGATACCGCCGATCACCGAGCCCATGGATGAGCCGGCGATATTGCGAATCTCGAGGTCGCGCTCTTCGATGGCTTTGATCACGCCGACGTGCGCATAACCCCGCGCTCCGCCACTGCCGAGGATGAGGGAAACGGTTTTTTTCTTGTCGTTCATCGAGTCAAGCCCCGCCACCCGACCTTCATAACATCGAACGGGTGATCACCGCAAAACATTCAGGGAGACGAATGCAAAAAAGGCGTGTCGACGAATTCTGTTTCGCCGACACGCTTTACAGTTACAAGCCAGAAGATTGGGGGTTCTTTCCCGGTCAGGCTGCCGATCGCGCCTGCGTCGTGCGATCATCGAGCTCCGCCATCTCGAGCCAGCGCGCGAGGTCATCGGAACCACCGATCAACTTGCCGTTGATGAAGACCTGCGGGTACCTGGTGGCATTGGCCACAGCGCGCAGCGTCCGCTCGGAGTAATCCTTGTTCAGGAGCAGCTCCTCGAACTCGATGCCGGCATCGCGCAGCAGGCCCCTGGCCCGGACACAGAACGGGCAGCCTTCCCGCGAGAACACGGTTACGTCGAGCGGTTTCGATGCATCGGGTGCGAGGTACTTCAGCATCGTGTCCGCGTCCGATACCGCATAAGGGTCACCCGGTTCTTCGTGCTCGATGAACATCTTCTCGATCACGCCGTCCTTGACCAGCATCGAATAGCGCCACGAGCGCTTGCCGAAGCCCAGGTCCTCCTTGCCGACCAGCATCTTCATGCCATCGGTGAAGTCGCCGTTGCCGTCGGGCAGGAACGTGATTTGATCGGCTTTCTGGCTGCGCTGCCATTCGTTCATGACAAAGGCGTCATTGACAGAGATACAGACAATGTCGTCGACGCCATGCGCCCTGAAGATCGGCGCGAGCTGATTGTAGCGCGGCACGTGTGACGACGAGCAGGTCGGCGTAAACGCGCCCGGCAGCGAGAAGACGATGACCGTCTTGCCGGCAAAGATATCGTCAGTCGTCCGCTCCACCCACTCGGCGTCCTGCCGGGCACGAAACGTGACCGCAGGTACCTTTTTTCCTTCACGGTTTTTCAACATGTATATTTCCTCGATAAATAAAAAAATCAATAAGCGCCAGTACTCAGCTATCGAGCATGCTGCGCAGCATCCACGCGTTCTTCTCGTGAATCTGCATGCGCTGCGTCAGCAGGTCCGCGGTCGGCTCGTCGTTGGCCTTGTCTGCATAGGGAAAAGCTTCCCGTGCCGTCCTCACGACCGTCTCCTGGCCGATGACGAGCTCACGGATCATGTCTTCCGCGCTTTCACCGCCATTCGCCTCTTTCACCGACGCGAGCTTGGTAAATTCCCGGTAAGAGCCCGGTGCAGGAACATCGAGGGCGCGGATGCGCTCCGCAATCTCGTCCACGGCCGCGGCCAGCTCGGTGTACTGATCCTCGAACATCACGTGCAGGGTGTTGAACTGCGGCCCGGTGACGTTCCAGTGATAATTGTGTGTTTTAAGATACAGCGTATAGCTGTCGGCCAGCAGTTTCGAGAGCTGCGCGGCGATCTCCTGGCGCGACTTTTCGTCGATGCCGATGTCCACTTTCATGTATTTTTCTCCGTCTAATCGTGAATTCGCCGCGAAGTATGAGGCATACGATTTAATTAATAAAATTGATTATTTAGTTTGCTATAATCGGTTTTATCGATGATAAGATACCCGACCGTCAAGCAGCTTCGCTACTTCGTGGCCCTGACCGAGACCAAGCACTTCGGTGAGGCGGCCAAAGCCTGTTTCGTCTCACAATCGGCCTTCAGCGCCGCGATCCAGGAGCTCGAGGGCCTGCTCGAGGTGCAGCTCGTCGACCGCACCAATCGCCGCGTGACCATCACCGCGCTGGGCGAGGACGTGGCAACGCAGGCCAGGCTCTGCCTGCGCGACATCGAGTCGCTGGTCGAGATGGCCGGGGAAAGGCACGAACCGCTCACCGGCCCGCTACGCCTCGGCGTCATCCCCACGATCGCACCGTTTTTGCTACCGGCCATGCTGCCGAAGCTGCGCCGCGCTTATCCAAAGTTGAAACCCTATCTTTATGAGGACCAGACCGAGCGCATCCACGAGGAATTGCTCGAGGGCAAGCTCGACGTGCTGCTGCTCGCGCTTCCTTACGATCTCAAGAGCGTCGAGACCATGCCCCTGTTCAAGGACCACTTCTGCCTGGCGCATCGCGACAACACCGAGCTGGTTGATCCCGATGCGTATCGCTTCAATCGGCTCAACGCGGAATCCGTGCTGCTGCTCGAGGACGGCCATTGCCTCCGCGATCACGCGCTCGATGCCTGCCGGATTCGCGACACGGAGAAAGTGAGCCGTTTCGCGGCCAGCAGCCTGCTCACCCTGATCGAGATGGTCGATGCGGACTTAGGGATCACGTTCCTGCCGGAAATGGCGCGCGATTCCGCCCTGCTCAAGAACACCCGCGTGAAGATGCGGCCGGTCGGCGCGCGCAGTTACCGCACCATCGGCCTCGCGTGGCGAAAAGGCAGCGCCCGCGCCGCGGAGTTCAGGTTGCTCGGAGAATTCCTGTGCGACAACCGCTGACGCGTCGCGCAATGACCGCGGCGTCTGCCTGCGCATCGCTACTTTCCTGCGCGAGCGACATGCTCCTCAATGACAGGGCCTGAACCATGGCGAACCGTCAAACAAAAACATTACAACTCGTGCTCGGCAACCAGCTTTTTTCGCCGGATAACCTGGAGCCGCCCTCGAAGATCGAGATTTTCATGGCCGAGGACTTCGGACTCTGCACCTATGAACGGCATCACCAGCAGAAGCTCGTGCTGTTCTTGGCCGCGATGCGCGAATACGCCGACGAGCTCCGCGAGGCCGGCTACACCGTGCACTACACGCAGCTCGACCCGGATGACGACAGGGACTACATCGCTAAACTGCAGTCGGTGTTCGACGCCGGGGATTTCAGCGAGCTCGCGCATTTCGAGATCGAGGACAAGCCGATGGAACAACGCGTGGTCGAATTCGCCAATACATCGGGTATACACCGCGTCGAGCATGAATCACCGATGTTTCTCTGCAGCCGTTCGCGCTTCGCGGAATTCGCGCGCGGCAAACGACCGCTGCGCATGGGCGACTTCTACAAGAAGGAGCGGCTTCGCCTCGGCATACTCATCGAGGACGACGCACAGCCGGCCGGTGGCCAGTGGAGTTTCGACGCGGACAACCGAAAGAAGCTCCCGAAGAACGTCGACGTGCCGACGGTGGCGTCGGCCGAGCGAGGCCCGCATACGGCGGACGTGATCGAGCTCGTTCACAAAACCTTCCCCGATCACCCGGGCGACGCAGAAGACTTCGGCTGGCCGACCGGCAGGACGGCGGCCAAAGACTCGCTAGAGGACTTCCTCGCCAAGCGATTCTCGGCCTTCGGCCCCTACGAGGACGCGATCACACAGCGCTCCGATACCGTGTTTCACAGCCTGCTCAGTCCGCTAATCAATATCGGTCTGCTCACGCCGGCCGCGGTCGTCGAACGGGCGCTCGAATTCGCGGCCGCTAAGGACGTGCCGCTACAGAGCCTGGAGGGCTTTGTCCGCCAGCTCATCGGCTGGCGCGAGTTTGTCCGCGGGATCTACCGCGAATTCAGTGACGAGCAGGACAACGCCAATTTCTGGAGTCACGAGCGCGAGCTGACCGACGCGTGGTACACCGGCGACACCGGCATCCCGATCCTCGACGATTGCATCAGGACGGCGCAGCGACTCGGCTGGACACATCACATCCCGCGACTGATGGTGATCGCCAACCTGATGACGCTGTGCGAGATCCGCCCGTCGAGCGTGCACCGCTGGTTCATGGAAATGTATGTCGATTCGTCCGAGTGGGTCATGGGCCCGAACGTCTACGGCATGGGTATCTTCAGCGACGGCGGCATTTTCGCAACCAAGCCTTACATCTGCGGCTCCAACTACCTGCTGAAAATGAGCGACTACCGTCGCGGCGACTGGTGCGATGTCGTCGACGGCCTCTACTGGCGTTTCATCGACCGCCATCGCGACTTCTTTCAGTCCAATCCCAGGCTGGCCCTGATGCCCCGCGCCCTGGACCGGCTCAAGGAAGAAAAACGCAGCCGTATTTTTTCCGCGGCCGAATCGTTTCTCGATGAACGAACGACATGAACGGGCAGTCGTTACGTTCTGATACAAACGTAAACATTTCGGAGATCAACATTTCGATCGCGGCCATTATCGTACGCCTGAATTTTAGAACCCAAGTGACCAAGGAGTACGTTATGACATACATCCGTAGCAACAAACTGTCGGCCGTCGTCGGCACGATCCTACTCGCCGTATTCGCTTCGACCACCGTGCATGCAGACCAGCACGGCTCGAAAATGAAGAAGGGCGACATCGTCGACACGGCCATCGCGGCCGGTCAGTTCAACACGCTGGCGGCAGCGCTCGAGGCGGCCGATCTCGTGTCGACCCTGAAGGGCGACGGTCCCTTTACGGTGTTCGCGCCGACCGACGAGGCCTTCGCGAAGCTGCCGGCCGGTACCGTCGAGTCGCTCCTGAAGCCGGAGAATCGGGACCAGCTCGTCGCCATCCTCACCTACCATGTCGTGCCGGGTAAGGTAAGCTCGAAAGAGGTCGTCACGATCGATAAGGCAACCACGGTCAACGGCTCGGATATCGCGATCAAGGTCGCCGACGGCAAGGTGCGTATCAACGACGCAACGGTCATCACGGCCGACGTCGACGCCAGCAACGGTGTGATTCACGTCATCGACACCGTCATTCTGCCGAACTGATGCGGTTTGTTGCGGCGGCACGTGACAGTGCCGCCGCGGCTTTGCTCCAGCATGCTTGAATCCCTCCAACATCCGTATCGCGCCGCCGTCATCGGCGCTTCGGGCGGACTCGGGCGGGCCTTCACCGAACACCTCGCCGCCGACCCGTCTGCTTCCCACGTATTCGCCTTTTCCCGCACACCGGCGGTCGCTCGCCCCCACCCCAATCTCGTGTCCGGACAGCTCGATCTGCTCGATGAAGCGTCGATCGCGAGCGCAGCCGAACTCGCCGCCTGCGGCGGCGACCTCGACCTCGTCATCGTCGCCACGGGCATCCTGCACAGGGGCGGATCCGTGCAGCCCGAAAAGGCGATGCGGGAAATCGCCGCGGACAGCATGGGGGAAGTGCTGGCCATCAACACGATCGGGCCCGCCCTGGTCGCCAAACATTTCCTGCCTGTCTTGAGGTCCGGACACAAGACCGTCTTCGCCGCGCTCTCCGCGCGGGTCGGCAGCATCGGCGACAATCGTCTGGGCGGGTGGGTCTCCTACCGCGCTTCCAAAGCGGCGCTGAACATGACCTTGCGCACGCTTGCGATCGAGCACGCGCGTCGAAGGCCTGATTCGGTCGTCGCCGGCCTGCACCCCGGCACCGTGAAGACGCGTCTCTCCGGCCCGTTCAGCAGCCGCGTGCCCGACGGCAAGCTGTTTTCACCGTCGCAATCGGTCGAATTCCTGATTAAAGTCATCGACGGCCTCACCGCCGCCGACTCGGGCGGCGTTTTCGCCTGGGACGGCGCGCGCATCCCCGACTGAGGCGGCGATTGCCGGCAATGAAGTATTTGCCTGCCCTGCCAGGCATCGGTTACAAGATCGGCAACGCACGCCGCTCATTCAAAAAGGGGTCTTATGAGTTCCATCGCCCTCAACGCCAGTGACCTGGGTGACACGTTTGCGACTCGATCCGCCGCTAGCGGAGGGATCCCTGACGTATTCCTCGTTGCCTGCGGAGGCTCCCTGGTCGATCTCTACCCGGCCAAATTCTTCCTGGCGAGCGAAAGCTCCCGACTGTGCGCCGACCTCTACACCGCCAACGAATTCGCGCATGCTGCGCCCAAGGCGCTGTCAGAACGCTCCGTCGTCATCGTCTGCTCACATGGCGGCGGCACGCCCGAAGCAGTAGCGGCAGCCAGCATCGCGCAGGCTGAGGGCGCCTTCACCCTCACGCTGACCCACAGTGAATCGGCGAAGATTGCGCGTTTTGCGGATCACAATATCGTCTATGACTGGGGCGACGAGTCGAGCGTGCAGGACAATCCGATCGCGATCACGCTTGCGCTGTGTCTCGAGATTCTGCAGCAATCGGAAGGCTATTCGGACTACGAGAACTTCAGAGAGAGCATACGGCGCATCGATGACGTCGTCGTGGCAGCTCGCGACACGGTCCGAGAGCGCACCGAGGCGTTTGCCGAGGACCGTCGCCACGAGGAATTCTTCTACATCCTGTCGAGCGGCGCGAGTTACGGGCATGCCTACGGATTTGCCATCTGCTCGCTCATGGAAATGCAGTGGCTCAATGCGGGCGCGATTCATTCCGGCGAGTTTTTCCACGGACCTTTCGAAATCACCGATGAGAAGACCAATTTCATCGTACTGATGAACGAGGGCCGCACTCGCCCGCTCGACCAGCGCGCGGTCGCCTTCATCGAGCGTTACACGAAGAAATGTGAAGTCATCGACGCCAGGGAGCTCGGTATTGGCGTGCTAGCGGAAACCGTCGTCGAATTTTTCAATCCGATTCTCTTTTACAGTGTCCTGTGCGACTACAGGCAGGCATTGGCAAGAATTCGCAATCACCCGCTGGACACGCGCCGTTACATGGGCAAGGTGAAATACTGATGCCCGGAGAGGCGTCTTGAAGGTCATCGGCATCGGCGACAACGTCGTCGACGATTACGCTCACATCCGGACGATGTATCCGGGCGGCAATGCGCTCAACTTTGCGGTCTACGCATCCATGCTGGGTTGCGAGGCCGCCTATCTCGGCGTCTTCGGGAATGATATTGCAGCCAGTCATGTACAAGGAACGCTCGCGGAAATGGGTGTGGATACTTCCCATTGCCGCGCTGCGGAAGGCCCCAACGGCCGCGCGATTCTGACGATCGAGGACGGCGAGCGCGTGTTCCTGGGCTCGAACGAGGGAGGCGTCAGCAAGTCGACTTCGATGGAGTTCATCTTCGATGATCCCGATTACTTGCAGGCATTCGCCATCATGCACACGAGCGCCTACAGCTATCTCGACTCCCACCTTTCGCGACTGCAGTCGCTCAGCCCCCTGCTCAGCTACGATTTCTCCGACGATTTCGACGCCGGGCACGCCCTCTCCCTTTGCCGCTATCTCGATATCGGGTTCTTCTCCTGCGCCGAGTGGAGTGAAAAAGCGACGATGGATCTGCTCGAGAAAGCCGTGCAACAAGGCGCTAACATCGTCGTAGCGACGCGCGGACCGCACGGCGCCATGCTGTTCGACGGTCACTCGTGGTTCCGCCATTCGCCGCACGCCGTGATAGCGGTCGATACGCTCGGCGCGGGAGATGCATTCATCAGCGCATTCCTCGTTACCTATGTCGCTGACAACGCCGGCACGAGCGTCAAGCCGGAATCGGTGATCGGGAATGCCCTCGAGAAAGGGGCTGCATTCGCTGCCGAGATCTGCCAGGTGCAGGGTGCGTTCGGTCACGGATTACGCTATTGAGTGTTGAAGACGCAAAGCTCCGGGAGACGGACAAGTAGCCATGCAGTCGACGAAACGAAAATGGTCGCTTCCTCACACTTACGTGCTGCTATTCGTCATTATCGTGCTCGTCGCATTGCTGACCTGGATCGTGCCAAGCGGTATTTTCGAGCGCCAGCAGCTCGAGATAGCCGATGGCTATGTTGCGAGCACGGTAGTCCCCGGGACGTTTCGCGCTGTCGACAAGGTCACTGAAGACCGCGACCTGCGCCAGGGATTGTTCGACGTTTTCAGTGCGCCAGCCAAAGGCGTTGTGCATGCAGCGGATGTCATTGCCTTTGTACTGATCGTCGGTGGCGCGTTCGGCATTATCATGCGAACCGGCGCTATCGACCGTGGGCTCCATGTCCTCGCGACGTCGCTCTCGAACCAGGGCATCGTCGTCATACCCATCATGATCACGCTTTTCAGCCTCGGTGGCTCTACCTTCGGCATGAGCGAGGAGGTGCTTCCCTTATACCCGGTCGTGATTTCACTCATGTTTATCCTGCGATTCGACTCGATGACAGCCGTGCTGATCCTGTTCCTCGGCACTCAGGCAGGCTACATCGGCGCTACCATCAATCCGTTCTCGGTGTTGCTGGCGCAGGCAATTGCCGACATTCCCGGCAATCCGCAACTCTGGCTGCGCGCAATCGCCTGGGTCGCCTTCACCGTCATCGCAATTGCCTACACGATGTGGTACGCGGGCAGGGTCCGCGAGAATCCCGAATCCTCACTCGTCTATCGTTCCGACCGGAAGCTGCAGCGGGACCTGGCAGTCACCAGGGAAGAACATCCGAGACTTTCCGTTCGCGATCGCTTCGTCCTGGCCACCTTCGTTGTAGCACTGGCGGTCGTCAGTTGGGGTCTGGTTTCGCACGGCTGGTACATGGCCGAGATCGGCGCGGTATTTCTGGCATGCGGCCTGGTTTCCGGCGCGGTGGCGAGAATGGGGCCCAGCAGAATCGCCGAACACTTCGTCGAGGGATGCAAGGATTTCGTCTACGCGGCGTTCGTCATCGGGCTGACGCGCGGCATCCTGGTGATCGCCGAACAGGGCATGATCATCGACCCGATCCTGCACTGGTTGAGTGGCCTGCTGAGCGGCGTCCCAACCCAGGCACTCACCACGCTCGCGCTGCTGGCTCACAACGTCATTACCGTTTTCGTTCCATCCTCGTCCGGCGAAGCAGCGCTGACGATGCCGGTGCTGGCACCGCTCGGCGACCTGGTCGGCATCAATCGGGACTCCTTGGTGCTCGCCTACCAGTTCGGCAACGGCCTGACCAACCTGATCTCCCCGACCAACGGCTTGTTGCTGGCAGGTCTCGCCATCGCAAGAATTCGCTTCAGCCAGTGGTTCAAAGTGATTCTGCCCTTCTTCCTCGCTGCCTGGCCGCTCGCCGCCGTGTTTGCCTGGGTATCGGCGTACGCCTGACACGGGTTTCGAACCGCACACATCTAGCACCGCCACGCGGATTTTCGTGACGTGTTAGTGATCGTCACGGCATCTTTCGGGAGGCCTAGCTCTCGAGGCTGTGTACAGCGCGGTGCGCTTCTTCGATCGCGGATTCTGTCATGGCGTTGGACGCTGCGTCGGTACTGGCGAACGCGATTTTGCCGACGCGTTGCCGGGCTGCGACCCAGGGGCGGCGTTCGTGTCGCCACCACCGAGGCGACCAGGCCACCTCACCCGACTCGGCATCGACCGAGTACGCATAGCCGTGCGGCCAGCGATTGACCGTGATGCCGGCGATGTCACGCGCCGGTTCGAAGCCGCCCGGGCCCAGCATACGGCCAAGCTGGTCGCGAAGGTTGCGCTCGAAGGTCTCGAACGGTGTCTCGAGCAAAGCCTGACGTCCCGCCCGGAATTGCTCGGGCGCCGGCAAACCCGGCGCGAGGGGAATATGCCCCAGGTGCAGGATCACCGGCTCGTCGGGTGACTGCGAAAAACGGTAACCGCCGATGCTCACGGGATGCGTGAACATCACGGTCTGGAAGAAACTGCCGGGGCAATAAGCTCGTTGCATGCCGACATTGACGAGACTTCGCCAGTTGCGGATCAGCACGTTGGTATAGACGAGCGGCGCGCGAACCGAACTTCCAAGCGCCGCGACCTGCTCCGCCGGCACATCGGGACAAACAGACGGCAGCATCGAATGGTAGCCGGCCCAGACTACCTTGCTTGCCCTCACCGTACGCCCCGCATCACCGCTCACGTATGTCACCTCGACATCGGTGTCGAGCTGGTCATTTCCGTGACGCAGCCCGACCACCGTGCTGCTCAGTCGGATGCGGGTGAGATTCCCGGGCTGATCGAGCGCGGCGTAATCGAAGCCCGCGGTGACGATATCCTCCATCGAGCTGCCGGGTGCGACCGCGGGAACCAGCTTGCGTACCAGCAAGCGGGCAACCGACGCATTACCGTCGGGGAAGTAAAAGCCGCCGTCATCGTATTCGCCCTCCTCCCCGTCGTAGCCGATGTCCATGCCGGCAAATCCCGGGTATTCCTCCCACCAGGCCAGCCACGCCGGCAAGGCATCGGCGCCGATCGCCCACACGCCGTGCGGCCACTTTTGCACGAACGTGAGTACTTCCTCGCCGAGTCCGGCAAACTTCGCGAGGTATTCACGCCAGCTGTGCGACTCGAGCACCGCGCGACGCTCGGCCGGCGTCATGCCGGCCAGGTAGTCTTCCTCGTCGGCGAACAGTCGTTCGAGTTCCGCCTTTGCCGACGCCGACAACGGCAAATCGCCAAGCGAGTCGCCAAAACCATGCTCGCCGCGCGCGACGAAGTCTCTGCCGAAGGTTTCCTGATCGAAGAAACTCACAAGTCCGGCCCCGTGCGAGGCGAACAGGTGTTCGTGGTAGAACTCGCTGTGGCGCTCGGTATCTATGCCGAGTTCGCGAAGTACCTGCGTGGCGACGGCGGGATACGTCTTTGGCGCCTCGATAAACATCGTGCCGCCGTAACCGATATACGTACGGCCATCGAGCGTGAACTCGTTTCGTTTCGCGTGACCGCCGAAGTCATCGTGATTGTCCAGGATCAGGATGCGCGCATTCGGGTCCACGTCGCGGCGGTAGAGATACGCCGCCGACAGGCCGCTGATGCCCGCGCCGACTACAACGAGGTCGTAGTGCTCGCCGGTTTTCTCGGCTGCCCACTGCCGACCCTGCACCGCGGCGTGAGCCGCTTCGAACGAGCCCGGGTGTGAACCGCGCATGCCGGTCTCGGCCGGCGGGTAATACGCCGGCGGCACCTCGACAAGCGGCGCGCCGTTTCTCGCGCAGGCCGGCAGCAACGAAGCGCCAATGGCAATGCTGATCCCGTTGAGGAAATCACGCCGGGTAATCGCCCGGTCCAGACCTAAGCGTCGGTCACGCGCGTCCATCAAGCTCCCCGAAAAACCGATTTTCCTGTGGCAAATCCCTCTTCACTACTCCGGCGGAATCTCGGTGTAATGGAGGCTGACCACCTTCCAGGCGCCATCGATTTTTTGCCACACGTCGGTCTCGAACGCTTTTGCCTCGAAGACCTCGCCGTCCGGCGCACGGAGTCGGAAGTCGATGAAGTACGTCGCGACGGCGGCATTGCCACCCGGCAATACCCGCACCTGTATATCCGACAGTTCGTTTTTCTCGACGGCCCCCCCGGCATCGATCATCGCCGCCCACTCATCGTGGTATGCCGACACCTTCTGTCGGGCACCAGAAAAGTACAACGTCGCATCATCGGTATAATGGCTGAAATAGTTTTCAACCTCGTTCCGGGCATACGCACCATTGAACGCTATGACCGCCTCGCGCACCGCGCCTTCCACCAAACGATGTTGATCGGCCACTGCCGAAAACGACAGCAGTGCAGCGATCAGGCAGATCAGGGTCTTCTTCATGGGTTTTCTCGCTTTTTGACTTTTTCGGTGACGATTACCGGAAGCATACCGGAGATTCCATCGCACCAACGCTCGAGCAATCCGTAAAGCGTTACCTCAGCACCCCAAACTTCGCCGCTCTGGCCGCGAACTGTTTGTATCAATTACGCAACAAATTCACGGGTGCCGAAAAATCAGCGGTGATCATGCGAAAAAGATCTAAGTCTAAGCTGTTGTTTCAAATGTAGTTAATTGCCGGCCAGCGTTGCCGAACGGATATCCTGGAACCTGCACCAGGTGTTGCTGTCTTGTCTACGGTACGTGATCCACCGTCAGCGGTGCGGTCCGGTAGCCATGGCTTAACTGCAAACAGGGAGAACGCAATTTCAAACCACTCGATACACGTGTCGGACCCATTCCGTGCCGGCACGCAGCACCGATTTGGAACAACCTCGTGCGAAACGAGGACCGTCATTCAATCAAAGGAGCAAGATCAATGAGCAGTATATTTCTTGAGCGCCTGCGCATCGTGTCGATTGCGGTGGCAGGTGCGTCGTCAATGCTTGTGACAGCGCCAGCCAGCGCCCAACAGGACGCCGTCGAAGAAGTGATCGTCACCGGGTCTCGCATCGGTCGTAGCGCCGATTTCCAGAGCCCCTCGCCGATCACGACGCTGGACCGCGAATACATCGACAATTCCGGCTATTTGAATCTGCAGCAACTGTTGGAAAAAGTCCCGGCGGCGGGTAACGGCACGTTCTCGACACGTGGCAACAACCAGGACTCGACGGCGAATGGCGCCTCGGCCATTAGCTTGCGTGGCCTGGGTGCGGATGCGACGCTGGTACTGGTCAACGGCCGGCGTGTCGCAATCAGCTCGTTTGCCGAGAGCGTTACGACAAATTTCGTCGACATCAACACGATTCCGGTGTCCGCGATCGAGCGTATCGAAGTACTGAAAGACGGCGCATCTGCCGTGTATGGCTCTGACGCCGTTGCGGGTGTGGTCAATATCGTCCTGCGCAACGACTTCGAGGGACTCGAATTCACCGCGGGCTATGGCGATACGTCGGAGACGGATAACAGCGAAACGATCTTCAATGCGATCTGGGGTACCGGCGGCGACGACGGCAACGTCACGTTGATCTTCGATTACTTCAGGAACAGCTCACTATTCAACAACGAGCGGCCCGCGCACTCGACCGCAAACCAGACAGCTCGGGGCGGCGCGGATCTCCGTTCTTCGCGCAGCTTCCCGGGTACGTTCATCGTCGACGGCGTGCAAACGGCCGATCCTACCTGTCCCGCAGAACGGCTGGTGGGTGGGAATCTCTGCGTCTTCGACTACGGCCCGTTCAACGTACTGACGCCGGAGTCGGAGCGCACCGGTTTGCTGCTGCTCGCTGACCGGGATCTCGGCGCCGGCGTCGAGCTGTTTGCCGAGATAGGAGTGCAACACAACGAGTCGATCGCACAGGGGGCGCCGACGCCACTCGACGACTCGGCCGGCCTGACCGTACCGGCAACGCACCCGAACAA
>JBFHXJ010000039.1:0-33122 GCA_041598995.1 Woeseiaceae bacterium
AGCCCTCGCCTTTCAATCGGAAACGCGGCGCGGAGATGAGCCGTTTCAACGCGGCCTCGCCGCATTGCGGGCATTCCCGCAGCGGATCGTCGCTGACCTTTTGCAACGCATCCAGCGAATGATCGCAATTTGTACAGGCATACTCGTAGATTGGCACGAAACTCTCCCGAAAAGCCCGATCGGCTAGCGACGGGTTCCAAATGGTATCAGGCAACTCACCGGTGCGACTGTGTCCCCCGGCACATTCAGGCAGCCAGCTGGAAGTCCAGGTGGTCCTCGGCCACACCGACCTCGATCGTGTCCCCAGGACCGAATTTACCCTGCAGGATTTCCTGCGCAAGCGGATTTTCGACCTGCTGCTGGATCGCCCGTTTCAGTGGCCGCGCGCCGTACACCGGATCGAACCCCGCCTTTGCAAGCTTCTCCCTGGCCGCGTCGGACAGGACGATCGTCATCTCCCGCTCGGCGAGCCTCTCGTGCAGATATCCGAGCTGGATGTCGACGATCGCGCGAATGTGCTCCTGGCTCAGCGGGTGGAAAACGACCACGTCATCGACCCGGTTGATGAACTCCGGACGGAAATGCTGCGAGACGATTTCCATTACCGAGGCTTTCATCGCTTCGTAATTGTGTTCGCCCGCCAGCTCTTGGATCAGCTGCGATCCGAGATTGGATGTCATGACGATGACCGTATTGCGAAAGTCGACGGTGCGTCCGTGCCCATCTGTCAGCCGGCCGTCGTCTAAGACCTGCAACAGGATATTGAAGACATCCGGATGAGCCTTCTCGATTTCGTCGAGCAGGATGACCGAGTAAGGACGGCGCCGCACCGCTTCCGTGAGATACCCGCCCTCCTCGTAGCCGACGTAGCCCGGGGGCGCACCGATCAGCCGGGCCACGGAATGTTTCTCCATGAACTCCGACATGTCGAGCCGCACCATGGCGTCGTCGGTATCAAAAAGGAAATTCGCCAGCGCCTTGGTGAGCTCGGTCTTGCCGACGCCGGTCGGTCCCAGGAACAGGAATGAACCGATCGGGCGATGCGGGTCGGAAAGTCCCGCGCGTGCCCGGCGAATCGCGTTCGCGACGGCGGTGACCGCTTCGCCCTGACCGACGACCCGTTGCTGCACGACGGTTTCCATTTGCAGCAGCTTGTCTCTTTCGCCCTCGAGCATTTTGGACACCGGGATGCCGGTCCACTTCGAGACGATCTCGGCGACCTCCTCCTCGGTCACGTTGTTTCGCACCAGGGTCGTTTCCCTGGCTTCGGCTTGCATTGCCTCCTTGAGCTGCTTTTCGAGTTCCGGAATCTTGCCGTATTGCAGCTCCGACATGCGGGTGAGATCGTGGGCACGATTGGCGGTCTCGAGCTCGAGTCGCGCGCGTTCGAGCTCCTCCTTCAAGTGAGTCGCGCCCTGCATCGCCGCTTTTTCAGACTTCCATATCTCTTCGAGGTCGGAGAATTCTTTCTCCAGCTCCTTCAGTTGTTTCTCGAGATCTTCGAGCCGCTTGCGAGACGCGTCGTCAGATTCCTTTTTCAGCGCTTCGCGCTCGATCTTCAACTGGATGATTCGGCGTTCCAGCTTGTCCATCGATTCCGGCTTCGAGTCGATTTCTATGCGAATGCGCGAAGCCGCCTCGTCGATGAGATCGATCGCCTTGTCCGGAAGCTGCCGGTCGGAGATATAGCGATGCGATAACGTCGCCGCCGCGACTATCGCGGGATCGGTAATCTCCACTCCATGGTGGACTTCGTATCGCTCTTTAAGACCGCGCAGGATTGCGATCGTGTCTTCGACGGTCGGCTCGTCGATCAGCACCTTCTGGAAGCGCCGTTCCAGCGCCGCGTCCTTCTCGAGATATTTTCTGTATTCATCCAGCGTGGTCGCGCCGACGCAATGTAACTCGCCGCGCGCCAGCGCAGGTTTCAACATGTTGCCGGCGTCCATTGCGCCCTCGGCTTTGCCGGCGCCGACCATCGTGTGCAGCTCATCGATGAACAGGATGATCTGGCCCTCCTGTTTCGCGAGGTCGTGCAAGACCGCCTTCAGACGTTCCTCGAATTCGCCACGAAATTTCGCGCCGGCGATCAGCGCGCCCATGTCGAGCGCGAGGATGCGTTTTCCGCGCATGCCTTCCGGAATTTCGTTGTTGACTATGCGTTGTGCCAGTCCTTCGACGATTGCAGTCTTGCCGACACCCGGCTCGCCGATCAGCACCGGGTTGTTTTTGGTTCGTCGCTGCAGGATCTGGATCGTGCGCCGGATCTCGTCGTCGCGGCCGATGATCGGATCGAGCTTGCCCTGTTCGGCACGCTCTGTCAGATCGATCGTGTATTTCTCGAGCGCCTGCCGGGTATCTTCGGCATTCGGGTCATCGACCTGCTGGCCGCCGCGCAGATCGTCGATGGCCTTGACGACCGCGCCCTTGACGGCGCCGGCTTGCTCCATGATCCCTGCGAGCGGCGACTTCTTATCGAGCGCCGCGAGGACGAACAACTCGCTCGAGATGTACTGATCCTCTCGTTCCTGCGCCAGCTTGTCGGTGAGGTTCAGGAGTTTCGACAGCTCATTGCCGATGAGTACCTCGCCGCCCGTGCCCTCGACCTTCGGCAGGCGATCGAGTGCCTCCCCGAGTTGCGATCGCAGGAGATTGACATTTGCGCCAGCCTTGGTCAGGAGGCCACGAACCGTGCTTCCCTGCTGATCGAGTAGCGCGACCACGACATGCGCGGGTTCGATGAACTGGTGATCGAGCCCCACGGCAAGAGATTGCGCGTCGGCCAGCGCCATTTGAAACTTGCTGGTCAGTTTGTCCATTCGCATATCGGCTACCTGTGACTGTGCGGGGCCCGGCCCCGGGTCTGCCCTCGAAATTGAGCCGGATCAGGGTATTTCAAGCGCTGCATCGGCTTATTCCCGGCGGAATACGAAGCTTGCCATGCGACCGCAGGCGCCATCCCTGCGGTAGGAGAAGAATCGCTCGGGTTCCGAGTAGGTACAAAACTCGCCACCGGTGACCGCCGCGACGCCCAGCTTGCCGAGCCGCAACCGGGCGAGACCATAAAGATCCGCCTGCCATCGTCCCCGTTCGTTCGCCGCAAAACAGGCTTCGGCGGCCTGGTCGCCGTCGAGAAACTGCTCCCGCACCTCGTCGCCCACCTCGAATGCCGCTTGTGATATGGCCGGGCCCAGCCAGGCGACGAGGCCGGCGGGAGAGACCGCCATCGCGCGCACCGTCGCGTCCAGAATGCCATTGGCGAGGCCACGCCACCCGGCGTGCGCAATCGCGAGCGCGCTGCCGTCGCTCGACGCGAGAATTACCGGCAGGCAATCCGCTGTCAGCACGGCACAGACCACGCCGGCACGGCGGGTGATCGCAGCGTCTGCCTCGGGCGTCTCACCGGGTGACGGCTCGACGACGACCCTGTTGCCGTGAACCTGCCTGAGCCAGCGCGGCTCGGCCGGAAGATTGCAATACGAAGCAAACCGCTTGCGATTCTGCATCACGGCGTCCGCATCATCTTCGCCCCTCGAGCCGAGATTCAGCGAGCTGTAATTGCCTCCCGATACGCCGCCGTGTCGCAACGTCGTTCCCGCGACCACGCCGTCCGGCGCGGACCATGACGCCGGTACCCAGTACGCTGTCACTGCCTCATCTCGAAGTCTTCCGCGAGCGCGTCCAGAAGCGCGGCGAAATCCGCCGGCAATGCTGCCTCGAAAGTCAATTCCTTGCCGCTCGCCGGGTGCGCGAGACTCAACTTTGCCGCATGCAGCGCCTGACGCCGAAATTCCCGCAACGTTTCACGAAGCCTTGCCGAAGCGCCAGCAGGGATCGCGAGGCGCCCGCCGTAGGTCTGATCGCCGACGAGCGCGTGGCGCCGGTACGCGAAATGCACCCTGATCTGATGCGTGCGCCCGGTCTCGAGTTGCACGCTTATATAAGTGTGTGCGGCGAATCGCCGGATGACCCGGTAGTGCGTTATCGCCTGCCTGCCGTTACGCTGCACACTCATCTTCAACCGATCGACGGGGTGGCGCGCGATGGGTTCGTCAATCGAGCCGCCACCGGTCAGCACGCCGACGCATACCGCGAGGTAGTGACGCGAGATCTTGCGGTCGGCGAGCGCCCGTGTCAGTTCGTTGTGTGCTTCGAGCGTCTTGGCGACCAGGATCAGTCCGCTGGTGTCCTTGTCCAGCCGATGAATGATGCCTGCACGCGGCAGGCGATCGAGGGCCGGTGCATGGTGCAAGAGGCCGTTCATGAGCGTCCCGTGGAGGTTTCCGGCGCCCGGGTGCACCACGAGACCGGCGGGCTTGTTGATCACGAGGCAATGCTGGTCCTCGAATATTATGTCGAGATCCAGCGCCTCGGGCTCGCTGTCCAGCAACGGCTCGGGTTCGGGATTCAACAGCACGGACTCGCCGCCGGCGACGGCATCGCGCGGCCGCATCGAATGGTCGTCGACCGTGATGAATCCCTTGAGGAGCCAGCTCTTCAGGCGGCTCCTCGAGTATTCGGGAAACATCCGCGCTAACGCCTGGTCCAAACGCTGGCCGGAGAGCTCTGCCGGGACGGTTTTTTGCCGGGCTTCGGACATTGGACGTACGCTATGCAAATCCGGGAAAACAGGAGTTTACGGTATACTCGCCGGTCGAGTGGGGCAAAGCCCCTGTGCGCAATTAATACGTCAAACGCCCGGAAACGCTCCACAAAGATGAATTCAGGCCTGTCACCAACATTACAAAACCTGCGCGTCATTGTAACGCTCGCGGCAGCCATTTTAATTGTCGGCTGCGCGGGTAACGACGAGTACGATCTCGCCAGGAGCATCGAGGAAGCGTATCTCGAGGCGCAGGAGGCAGTCGAAGTCGGCAATTATCGCAAGGCGATCGGCATATTCGAGGCATTGCAGGCGCGCTTTCCATTCAGCGACTTCGCGACGCAGATTCAGCTCGAGCTGACCTACGCCTATTACATGGACAACCGAACCGAACAGGCTATCGAAGCGGCCGAGACATTCATTCGGGAAAACCCGACGCACGAGCGGATCGACTACGCCATTTACATACAGGCACTCGCCTATTTCGAACGCGAGCAGGGTTTCCTCGAACGCCTGTTCCGCAAAGACATCAACAAGCGCCCGCCGCGAGACGGCGAGCGGGCATTTTCCCTGTTCCGTCGCCTCGTCGAGCGATACCCCGCAAGTCCGTACGCAGCCGATGCGCAACAGCGCATGATTTACCTGAAAAATCGACTGGCTGCATATGAAAACGTCGTAGCGCGTTTCTACCTCGAACGAGAGGCCTACATCGCCGCACTCAATCGGGCGAAGACGGCACTCGAGCAATACCATGGCGCAAACAGCAGCGAAGAGTCGCTGCGCATCATGATCGAAGCCTATGAGGGGCTCGGCATGAAGGAATTGGCCGACGATACCCGCCGCGTCTTGCAAAAGAATTTTTCCGACGAGCCGGTCGTCAAGAACGAATAACAGGAATCGCGGCTGGTCGCTCTCGCACATCCATGTGGTTGGCTCGGGCATCCTGCCCTCGGCCCTTCGGGCCAACGCCTGCGGCGTTGCCCAAAATCGCTCCCGGCGATTTTGTCGCGACATAAGTACATCCCTGTACAAAAAAGCCGCTCCCCAATCCTCCCGCATTGCCGACAGCGCCTTTGTTGGTGGGTGAGGATTGATCTTTAGTACATCAACCCTTAAACGCGATTTGTTATTCGGGAAATGTGTATTTAGAGGTGATCGGATACCGCCCAATCCGCCCACAACCCCGAGATTGAGAGAGTGGTCGGTGCGGATTGATCTTTAGTCATTCAGTCGAAAGTACCGCGATGATTATTCCGGGAATGTATAGCGAGAGGTTATTGGATATCTCCAATCCCTTCCAAAAGCCCGCCTGCTGATGCGAATCCCCGGGGGCGCCTGACGCCGTTTGTATTCGTTGCGCTTGACCATTTCCAGCACTTGGATGACGACGTCGCGTTCGAATCCCCGCGCGACGATTTCGTTGACCGACAAATCCTCCTCGATGAATGCCTCGAGTATCGGATCGAGCACGGTATAGTCCGGTAGTACGTCGCTGTCTTTCTGATTAGCCCGGAGCTCCGCCGACGGGGCACGCGTGATCACCCGTTCGGGTATCACCTCGCCGATCGTGTTGCGATATTTCGCAAGCTCGTACACCAGCGACTTGCTACAGTCCCTGATCGGGGCGAAGCCGCCGGCCATGTCGCCATACAAGGTCGCGTAGCCGACCGCCATTTCGCTCTTGTTGCCTGTCGTCAGCAGCATGCGCCCTGTCTTGTTGGAAATCGCCATCAAGAGCAGGCCGCGAATTCTCGCCTGTATGTTTTCTTCAGTAACGTCGACTCCGCGACCTTTGAAGATGGGGTCGAGCTGGCGCAGTATCGATTCATAAATCGGTTCGATGGGGATGACGTCGTAACGGACCTTCTGAATGTCGGCCTGCCTGGCCGCGTCTTCCTGGCTCATGGTGCTCGTGTAACGGAACGGCATCATCACCGCCCGCACCCGGTCGCCACCCAGCGCATCGCAGGCGATCGCCAGCACCAGCGCCGAATCCACGCCGCCGGAAAGCCCGATGACGACACCGGGGAAATGGTTCTTGCCGACATAGTCTCGCGTGCCACGGACCAGCGCTTCGTAAACGCTTTGTTGCTTCGGTAAGAGCGGCGCTAACTCGCCGCCTTGCGGCACAATGCCCGCGCCGTGGGCCGCCAATTCGACGCGGTACATGTCCTCCTCGAACGCCGGGGCGCGGAAAACGACTTCGCCGCTTGCGTCCATGGCAAAGGAACCGCCATCGAACACCAGTTCGTCCTGGCCGCCCACCATGTTCACGTAGACGAGTGGAATGCCGAGCTCCAGTACTCTCTTGCGAACAACTTCCTCGCGTGTCGACTGGCTGGCCAGGTTGTACGGAGATCCGTTAATGGTAAGGAGCACTTCGGCGCCTGCCGCACGGCTCGCGGCGACGGGAGCACGCGACCAGACATCTTCGCAGATCGTGACGCCGATTCGCACCCCATTCAGCTTGAATACCGTCGGCGCGGTACCTGCGGTGAAATATCGTTCCTCGTCGAAGACCGAGTAGTTGGGCAGCAGATGCTTGCGGTAATGGGCGAGGACCCGACCATCCTTGAAAGCCACGCAGGCGTTGTAGATATCGCCGTCCTGGTACTCCGGAAAGCCGATAAGGACGGTAACGTCCCGCACGGAGACGCGGATCTTTTCGACCGCATCCTCGACGCGACGTCTCAAGCCAGAATGGAAGAGGAGGTCCTCGGGCGGATAGCCGCAGACGCTCAGCTCGGGAAAGACGACCAGGTCGGCGAGCATCTCGTCGCGCGCCCGGTTTGCCGAATCCAGAATCTTGGCCGTGTTCCCGACGACGTCGCCGACCACGAGATCGAGCTGTGCCAGCGCGACGGTGATTTTGTCAGTCATTGCGATATCGCAATCTGCGCGGACAGGCGGTGCCGCCTTTGGCGCCCCTATGTTAGCAATTCGAGCATCTGTGTGTCGGAGAGAACTTCGAGCATCTTGCTGCCGAGTTCGGCCGGTGAACGAACGGTTATGGCGCCGGCGGCGTCCAGCGCCTTGTACTTGTCCGCCGCCGTTCCCTTACCGCCTGCAATGATGGCGCCCGCGTGGCCCATGCGCTTGCCCGGCGGTGCAGTCACGCCGGCGATATACGCGACGACGGGTTTCGACACCTCGGATTGAATGAACTCCGCGGCCGCCTCCTCGTCACTGCCGCCGATTTCGCCGACCATCACGATGCCGTCAGTCTCCGGGTCCTCCTGAAAAAGCTGCAGGCAATCGACGAAATCCATGCCACGCACCGGGTCGCCCCCGATGCCGATACAGGTGCTCTGTCCCAGGCCGTTCTGCGTGGTCTGGTATACGGCTTCGTAGGTCAGGGTACCCGATCGCGAAACGATGCCGATACGACCTTTCTGGTGAATGAATCCCGGCATGATGCCGATCTTGCACTCGTCCGGCGTAATGATGCCCGGACAATTGGGGCCGATGAGACGACAGCCGTTGCCGCTGATCGCGGCCTTCACGTTGACCATATCCAGGACCGGAATGCCTTCGGTAATGCAGACGATGAGAGCGACGCCGGACTCCGCCGCCTCGCGAATGGCGCTCGCGGCATGCCGTGCCGGCACGAAAATCATGCTGACGTCGGCACCGGATTCCGCGACGGCTTCGCGCATCGTGTTGTGCACAGGGACGCCGAAGATTTCCTCGCCGCCCCGGCCGGGAGTTACACCGGCAACGACTTTCGTGCCGTACTCGATACACTGTTCGGTGTGAAACGCGCCCTGGTTTCCCGTTATTCCCTGGCAAACGACCCTGCTGTCTTTTCCAACGAGTACACTCATCGTTTGACTTCCCGCGCGGTCAGCCTGTTGCAAAGGCGACGGCTTTTTGCGCCGCATCCGTCAGATCGTCGGCCGCGACGATCTCGAGTCCTGACTCGGCGAGCAGCGTGCGTCCCTTGATGACGTTCGTTCCCTCGAGGCGCACGACGACCGGAACGCTGACGCCGACATCCATGACCGCGCTGATAATTCCCTGGGCGATCAGATCGCATCGGACGATACCGCCGAAAATATTGACCAGGATCGCCTTGACGTTCCGGTTGGAGAGAATCAATTTGAATGCCGCCGCGACCCTGTCGCTGGTCGCACCGCCGCCGACATCGAGAAAGTTTGCCGGCTCGCCGCCGTGCAGCTTGATCAGGTCCATGGTGGCCATCGCCAGTCCGGCGCCGTTGACCATGCAGGCAATATCGCCGTCGAGCGAGACGTAGTTCAGTTTGTGCTCTGCAGCCTCGCGTTCCCGCTCGTCCTCCTGACGCCGATCGCGCATCTCCGCGAGCCGCTCCTGACGAAACAGCGAGTTATCGTCGATGTTGATCTTTGCATCCAGCGCGAGCACGTCTCCCTGCGAGGATACGATGAGCGGATTGACTTCGACGAGGCTCGCGTCGCACTCCAGAAAGAGGCGGTAGATTTTTCGCACCAGATCAGCGAACTGCTCGCTCTGGCCGCCATCGAATTCCAGGCCGGCAGCGAGTCGTAGCAGATCCGCATCCTCGATGCCGGACTCGGGCGATATCGCGACGGTGAAAATCTTGTCGGGCGCCTCCGCCGCGACCTGTTCGATGTCCATACCGCCGGCAGCTGACGCGATGATCGACACCTTGCTGACGGACCGGTCGACCAGCATGCTCAGGTACAGTTCGCGGTCGATTGCCGATCCTGCCTCGACATAGACCATGTCGACGGGCAAGCCCTCCGGTCCGGACTGATGCGTCACCAGCCTGGTGCCGAGAAGGTCAGCGGCGGCCTCGTGCACTTCCTCGAGCGTGCGGGCGAGCCTGACGCCGCCGGCCTTGCCGCGGCCGCCGGCGTGAACCTGCGCCTTGACCACCCACAGCTCGCCACCGAGCTCGATCGCTGCCTGTCGCGCCGCCTCGGCGCTGTCCGCGGGGATACCATCGGGAACCGGAATACCGTACTCAGTAAACAGTTTTTTTGACTGGTATTCGTGAAGATTCATTCTTGGAGTTGTTATCGGGCCCTGGTCAAAACCCGGCGTATTTTGGAGCAAAGCCATGTCATACGCAAAATATTCGGCTTGGACCAGAACCTGTCTCATAATACCCCGTGGGCCGTAATGCGGCGGTTCGCGGCTTTTTCCCGGAGATTGATGACTCAGGCACTCACAGAAACCAGGTCTTTGCGCGGCGAGCTGCCGTTGCAGCGGAGCATCGACGAGTCGGATCTTACCTGGCGAGTACTCGGCACCCTGAACCTCTTCCGGCTGTTCGTTGCCGTCGTGCTACTGGGTCTCTTTTTTGCGAGCGGCGATCCGCGCTTCTTCGGCGAACGATACCCGGCGCTGTTTTCCGCCACCGCCGCCGGCTATCTCGTGTTTGCGATCGTGTCCGGGTTCACCATTCGCTATCGCTGGGTGACAGCCGAGCCCCAGATCCTGACGCAGGTTGCCGCCGATATCATGGCCATCGTCATACTGATGCACTCGAGCGGTGGTATTTCCAGCGGCCTCGGCGGTTTGCTGGTCGTGTTTGTCGGCGCCGGGCACCTGGTGCTGCCGCTCAATGTACCGGCATTTTTCGCCGCGCTTGCGACATTGGCCGTGCTCGGCGAGCAGTTTTTCTCGCAGATCGGCGGCGTCAGTGACACCAGCAACTACTCGGCCGCCGGCGTGCTCGGCGCCATCATATTCGCCATTTCGATGGCAGCGCGACCCCTGGCGCGGCGCATCCAGGTAAGCGAGGAACTGGCCCGGCAGCGTGGCGTCGACCTGGCTAACCTGTCGGAGCTCAATGAATACATCGTGCAGCATTTGCGGGAGAGCATCGTCGTGGTCGACGGCGAAAACAGGATTCGCCTGATCAACGGCTCCGCCGCCCAGCTGCTGGGCGCACCCGTGGCGTGCACTGGCATGTCTCTGAGTGACATATCACGGGAGGTGGCGGACCACGTTGCCGCCTGGCGCGCGCATCGCAGTGAATCGCCACACGCCGAATTCACGATGGTGGGCGCTGACGACAGCGTCCGCGCCAAAGTACACCTGGCCCCGCTCGGCAAAGGCGAGGGCCGTGGCGGCCCGATTCTGGTGTTCCTGGAAGATGCGAGCGTGATGAACGAGCGGGTGCAGCAGTCGAAACTCGCGTCATTGGGCAGGCTGAGCGCGAGTATCGCGCACGAGATTCGCAACCCGGTCGGCGCGATGAGCCATGCGGGGCAGTTGCTGGCCGAGTCCGAGGCTATCTCTCCCGATGATCAGCGACTGACAGACATCATTCGCACCCATGCCGAGCGCGTGAGCCACATCATCGAGAACGTGCTGCAGTTGTCGCGGCGCGAGTCCAGCCGGCCGGAGCAATTCAGGCTTTCGCCGTGGCTCGAGGATTTTGTCGCGGAATTCTCACGCACGCTCGAATTGCAGGAAGGGGAACTGAGCATCATCAATGTTTCCGGGGACATTGAGATACGCATGGACCCGACTCACCTGCGCCAGGTGATGTGGAACCTGTGTGACAACGCGGTCAAGTACGCGAGCGAGACCGGCGGCATCATGGTCGAATTGCAGGCCGGATACACGCAGCGCACAGGGCAGCCTTATCTCGAGGTTCTTGATCGCGGTCACGGCGTAGACCCGCAGATCGTCGATAAGATATTCGAGCCGTTCTATACCGACCGCAGCGGCGGGACCGGTCTGGGACTCTATATTTCGCGAGAGCTGTGCGAATTGAACCGGGCGACTCTCGTCTTTCAGCCGCGCGAGGGCGGTGGCAGCATATTCAGGATCGTTTTCGCCGATCCGGCGCGATGGGAAGGTGTACATAGCTCATGAGCAAACCTCTGGCACTTGTCATCGACGATGAGCCCGACATCTGCGAGCTCCTGTCGCTCACGCTCGGTCGTATGGACATCGATACGGCCGTCGCAAGCGACGTCAAAAGCGCCAAGCAACAGCTCACCGACAAGCGCTTCGACATCTGCCTGACGGACATGCGCCTGCCCGACGGTGACGGCCTTGAACTCGTCGAATGGATGCAAAAGAACTCGAGCGGCGTGCCTGTCGCCGTAATTACGGCGCACGGCAACGTCGAGACCGCCGTCCAGGCATTGAAACTCGGCGCCTTTGATTTCGTTTCCAAACCGCTCGATCTCAAGAATCTCCGAAACATCGTGCGCAACGCATTGAAGCTCGACCGCGAGCGCACGGGCGAGGCGTCACGGCTTCTGGGCGATTCGCCGGCGATGCGCGAGCTCAGAGAGCTCATCGATCGCGTGGCGCGAAGTCAGGCGCCGGTGCACATATCCGGCGATTCGGGCACCGGCAAGGAACTCGTGGCAAGGTTGATTCACGACAGCGGGCCGAGGAGCGACGGGCCGTTCGTTCCGGTCAATTGCGGTGCGATCCCGGCGGAACTCGTGGAAAGCGAATTGTTCGGGCACAAGAAGGGGTCGTTTACCGGTGCCGTGCGCAACAAGGTGGGCCTCGTCAAGACGGCAGATTCCGGCACCCTGTTCTTGGACGAGATCGCCGACCTGCCGCTCGCCATGCAGGTCAAATTGCTGCGTGTCATCCAGGAACAGACGATCAGGCCGGTTGGCTCATCGCAGGAACAGGCAGTCGACGTACGCGTACTGTCCGCCACCCACAAGAACCTTTCGGCGCTGGTGAAAAGCGGCGAGTTCCGTGAAGACCTCTACTACCGCATCAATGTCATTGAACTGCATGTGCCCTCGCTTAAAGAAAGGGGCGACGACATTTTGGTGCTCGCGGATCACATCCTGACGCGTCTCGGATCGTCAATCGATGCGCTCGATGACAGCGCCAGGGCGGCGCTCGAGAACTACCACTTCCCGGGCAACGTCAGGGAGCTCGAAAACATGCTCGAGCGGGCGGTGACGCTGTGCCCGTCCGGCAACATCTGCGAATCCGACCTGGCATTGAAGTCGGGCACCGCGCTGGCCGACGAGGGCAGCGGCACGGCGGTCAATCTCGGCCACCAGGTCGAGGACGTGCAACGGCAGGCGATCATCGATGCGCTCGAGAAGACACGCTACAACAAGACCGCTGCGGCGAAACTGTTGGGGCTTACATTCCGGCAGCTGCGCTACCGCATCAAGAAACTCGGCATCGACTGACAATTTTTGTCAGCTTTTGACGTTTACTGGCGGATTATGCCCGGAAGTTGCCGCCCCGACCGCCATTTCCGCCATGCGCATTTTCTTATGTGTCTTGAAATAACAATAACTTATGCAACTTGCTTCGAATCTGGCACGGCGCTTGCTTCATATCGGATACAGGCGGAAACGCCGTAAGCTAATGACTGACGTTCTCAGTACTGACGGAGACTAGAAATGAGGAAACAACAGGGTTTTACATTGATCGAACTCATGATCGTCGTGGCGATCATCGGCATCCTCGCCGCGATCGCTATTCCTGCCTACCAGGACTACACGATCCGCGCGCAGGTGTCTGAAGGCCTGAACCTGTCGGCCGCCTGCAAGGCAGCGGTGACCGAATATTTCCAGGACCAGGGTGCCTGGCCGGCGGATAACGCCACGGCTGGCCTCGAGGCCGCCGCCAACATCAGCGGCAAGTACTCGACTCAGGTATTGGTCAACGCGGGCGCTTGCGAGGTGACCTACGGCAACGAAGCCAATGCCAAGATCGGTGGCGCCGTCCTGACGATGTCGCCGACCGAAAACGCCGGCAGTGTCGAGTGGGATTGCGCGGGCGACGCAACGCTGGTCGACAAGTGGCTACCGGCCGCTTGCCGCTAAGGAACATTCGGGGGTTTTGAGACCCCTGCTTGGGACGAGAAAGGCCCCGCAGCAATGCGGGGCTTTTTTTCATCCGGTAAATTTTTACCTGTGACGGCGGTCACACTCCTGCCGTTGACGGCCTTGCGTGAAATCCGTCAGCAATCCGGTTAGGCTCGATCCGCATCGAAGTCCAGTCTCCGGTCAAGAAAACAGGATTTTCAGGATACGGTCATGTCAAGTCGTCACCGGGGATTCACCCTGATCGAACTGATGATTGTCATCGCAATCATCGGCATTCTCGCCTCACTGGCCGTGTCCGCCTACCAGACCTACACCGTGCGTGCGCAAGTCTCCGAGGGCCTCAATTTTGCCGCCGGCGCCAAGGCGCCGATCGTCGACGCCTACACCAATGGCGGTGTCGCACCCGCCAACCGCGCTGCATCCGGCATGTCCCCGCTGGCGACCGATTCCCGTGGCAGCTACGTTGCCTCCGTCGACATCGTCGATGGCAGGATCGACATCACTTTCGGCGGTCCGCTCGCGCATCAGGACATCGTCGGCGAGACGCTGTCCCTGACGCCCTACGAAACCGCCGGCAATACGGTTGTCTGGCGCTGCGGCAACGCGCCGGCGCCGGCGGGTGTGCCGCTCAATGGGGGCGCCCCGCACGTCGCCCCGACGCTCGATATTCGCTATCTGCCCGCCAGTTGCCGCTGATCGCGCAAGGCCCGGAAATTGGCACAAATCCGCCAATTCGGCCGATATTCGAAGGTTTGACTTAATGAAAATTCGCAACTGTGAACAACAGCACAAAATCCAGTTGATCCGCGCACTTAGATCAGTGAGACTGTAACGTCGGCAATTTTGTATTGGTAAGAATCACGGGTCTCCGCAGGCATGGCAGCAACTGCTTCTCAATCCAATTTATCGGGCTTGCCGAGGCGCCTGGTTCAGGATGGCATCGTCTCTGAAGAGGTCATCCAGCAAGCTCAGGAGGCCGCCCGCAAGGAGAAGATGGCCCTGGTCGCCTATCTTGTCGCCAACGAGAAGGCAGACTCGCGAGCCATTGCAGTGGCCGCGTCTCACGAATTCGGCGTGCCACTCCTGGACCTCGATGCCATCGAAATCGAACTCGAAACACTGCGTGCCGTCGACCAGAAGCTTCTGACCAAGCACCGCGTGCTGCCGCTTCTGAAACGGGGGCAGAAACTGTTCCTTGGCATCTCCGATCCGACCAACCTGCAGGCCATCGACGACGTCAAGTTCCAGACAAGCTTGAGGATCGATCCGATCGTCGTCGAGGAAGCCAAGCTCGAGGAACGCATCGCCAAGGCGCTGGAGGCAGTCGACACCACGATGTCCTCGCTCGAGGACGAGGACCTCGATCTCGACAACCTCGACGTTACTGCCGGCGATGACGAAGAAGAGGACCTTGGCCGGGACGATATCGAGGACGCACCGGTCGTACGCTTCGTCAACAAGGTATTGCTGGATGCGATCAAACGCGGCGCTTCGGATATCCATTTCGAGCCGTATGAAAAGCTGTTTCGCGTTCGCACGCGTCTGGACGGCGTGCTGTCCGAGGTTGCACAACCGCCGGTGGCGCTCGCCAACAAACTGTGCGCGCGATTGAAAGTCATGTCGCGCATGGACATCGCGGAACGACGCGTACCGCAGGACGGCCGCATCAAGATGCGGCTTTCGAAGCGACGGGCTATCGACTTCCGCGTCAACACCTGCCCGACCTTGTTCGGCGAGAAGATCGTGCTGCGTATCCTCGACCCCTCGAGCGCGAAGCTCGGCATCGATGCGCTGGGTTACGAGGACAATCAAAAGGCGATGTACCTGAAGCACCTCAACAAACCGTACGGCATGATCCTCGTGACCGGCCCGACCGGATCCGGTAAGACGGTGTCGCTGTATACGGGACTGAATATTCTGAACACGGTCGATCGAAACATCTCGACCGCCGAAGATCCGGCCGAAATCAACATGCCCGGCATCAATCAGGTGAACGTGAACCCGAAGGTGGGGCTGACGTTCGCCTCCTCGCTGAAAGCGTTCCTGCGACAGGATCCCGACGTGATCATGGTGGGTGAGATTCGCGACCTGGAAACGGCCGAGATAGCCATCAAGGCCGCACAGACCGGGCACCTCGTGCTATCGACCCTGCACACCAACGACGCACCGCGCACCTTGACGCGACTGGTCGACATGGGCGTGAAACCTTACGCGATCGCGACCTCGGTGAGCCTCATAATCGCGCAGCGCCTGGCGCGGCGGCTGTGCGACAATTGCAAGGAGGTCAAGGACATACCGAAAGGAGCGCTGCAGAAGGAAGGATTTTCGGCAGAGGATATCGAGTCCGGCCTGACAATTTTCGGACCGGTCGGATGCAAGTCGTGTAATGACGGATACAAGGGACGCCTCGGTATCTTCCAGGTGATGGAAGTCTCAGAGACGATGGGGCGCATAATAATGGAAGGCGGTAACGCCATGCAGATTGCCGACCAGGCTGTTAGTGAGGGGGTACTGGATTTACGAGGCGCTGGTTTGAACAAAGTCAAGGACGGAATTACCAGCCTCGAGGAAGTCAACCGGGTTACCATCGAATAGTTGGGGCCCGCCCTACTACAGAGACAGACCATGGCAAATGCAGCAGCAATCGGAAACGTACCGTTCCTATGGGAAGGAACAGATCGCAAAGGCAATAAGATCAAGGGCAAGACGATGGCGCCGGACGAGGCCGCCGTTCGGGCCGATCTGCGCCGCCAGGGTGTTGTCCCAAGCCGGATACGCAAGCAGAGTCCCGGTCTGTTCAAAGGCGCCGGCAAGGTTACCCCCGGCGATATAGCGATTTTCAGTCGCCAGCTCGCCACGATGCTGGCCGCAGGCATTCCGCTCGTTCAGGCATTCGAAATCGTCGGTTCCGGCCACGAGAATGCGGCCGTGCAGAAGCTGATCCTGTCGATCAAAGCCGACGTCGAGGGCGGTAGTGCGCTCGCCGAGGCGCTCGCCAAACACCCGCTGCATTTCGACGACCTTTTCATCAATCTCGTCGAGGCCGGCGAGCAGGCCGGTGCGCTCGAAACGCTTCTGGACAAGATCGCCACCTACAAGGAAAAGACGGAAGCGATCAAGAAAAAGATCAAGAAGGCGCTCACCTACCCGGCGGCGGTCCTGGTCGTGGCATTCGTCGTTACGATCATCCTGCTGATTTTCGTCATCCCTGCTTTCGAGGATCTGTTCCAGGGTTTCGGCGCGGACCTGCCGGCGTTCACGCGAATGGTCATCAACGTCTCGCAGTTCGTCCGCGACCAGGGCTGGATACTCGCCATCGCCGCCGGTATCGCCATTTACCTGTTCTTTTATTTCAAGAAGCGTTCGCGGCCGATGCGGCATTTTCTCGACCGCATGTCATTGAACCTGCCGATTATCGGGCCGATTCTGCAGAAAGCATCGATCGCCCGATACGCACGTACGCTGTCGACGATGTTCGCCGCCGGCGTGCCGCTCGTCGAAGCACTCGAGTCCGTCGCCGGAGCCACGGGTAACATCGTTTACGAAATCGGTGTGCTGCGGATGAAAGACGAAGTCGCAACCGGTCAACGTCTGCAGCAGGCAATGGAAAACACCGACCTCTTTCCCAACATGGTCATTCAGATGATCGCAGTCGGCGAAGAGTCGGGTTCTCTGGACGAAATGTCGGCCAAGGTCGCAGACTTTTACGAGGAGGACGTGGACAACGCAGTCGATAACCTGTCGAGCCTGCTCGAGCCAATGATCATGGCCATCCTCGGTGTCCTGGTCGGTGGCCTCGTGGTCGCGATGTACCTGCCAATCTTCAAGATGGGTTCGGTCATCTAGACTGGCTCCGTCCAGCAAATAAGTCGATAATCACGCGGCGCCATCTGGCGCCGCGTTCGTATCACAGAACAGATCTGACACGTTGGCAAATCTATTACACGAGCTGTTTACGGAACTGCCGTTGTTGTTCGTCGGCCTGTCTTTCTTTCTGGCGTTGCTGATCGGCAGTTTTCTGAATGTCGTCATATACCGCCTGCCCATCATGATGGAGCGCGAATGGCGGGCCCAGTGCGAGGAACTCGCGGAAACGCCGGCCGGCGATCTGCCGACCGGGCGCTTCGACCTGATCGCGCCGCGCTCGCAGTGCCCGGCCTGCGGGGCGCCGATTACCGCCCTGCAGAATATTCCCGTCGTCAGCTACCTGGTCCTCGGGGGCAAATGCGGCAGCTGTGAAGCGTCGATTTCGCGCCGTTACCCGATCATCGAGCTCACGACCGCCGTGATGACGGCCGTCGTGACATGGCGTTTCGGTTTCGGCTGGGAGGCCGGGGCCGCCGTGTTGATGACCTGGGCACTCATCGCGATCAGCGTCATCGACATCGATCACCAGATCATCCCGGACTCGATCTCCCTGCCGCTCGTCTGGGCCGGCCTCTGCTTGAGCCTGTTTCATGACTCGGTCGCGGCAGAGATCCTGTTTGTAGCCCCCGCTGCGGCGATCGCCGGAGGCCTTGCCGGATACTTGAGTCTCTGGAGCATCTATCACCTGTTCCGCCTCCTGACCGGCAAGGAGGGCATGGGCTACGGGGACTTCAAATTGCTCGCGGCGCTCGGCGCGTGGCTCGGCTGGCAGATGCTGCCGCTCATCATCCTGCTGTCGGCTGCTGTCGGTGCCGTCGTCGGTATGTCTCTGATCGCGTTCCGGCGACACGATCGCAGCGTACCGATTCCGTTTGGACCGTATCTCGCGGCGGCAGGCTGGATCGCGATGTTGTATGGCCCGCAGATCGTCGCGGCATACCTGGATCACATGAGCTGATTTTTCTTGCGCAATAGGGAATCCTTGGTGGCACGTCCATTGCGCGTCGGGCTTACCGGCGGCATCGCGAGCGGCAAGACGACCGTCGCGAACTTTTTTGCCGAACTCGGCGCACCGATCATCGACACCGACATCATCGCTCGCCAGGTTGTCGAGCCCGGCGCGCCGGCGCTCGACGAAATTCGTCGCGCTTTCGGCGATGCAGTCTTCAACGACGACGGTACGCTTGACCGCAAGGTGATGCGAAAACTCGTGTTCGCCGACAGCGGCAAACGGCGGCGACTGGAACGGATACTGCATCCGCGAATTCGCGAGGTGACCCTCAATCAGATTACAGCCGTCACGTACCCGTACATGATCATCGTCGTGCCGTTGCTGGCCGAATCACCGCTGAAGGCATATCTGGATCGGGTGCTGGTCGTCGACTGCAGTGAGGATGTCCAGCTCGCCCGACTCTTGTCGCGAGATGCCGACGACGAAGACCAGGCGCGGCGCATCATTGCTGCCCAGGCCAGCCGCGACGAGCGTCTGGCCATTGCTGATGACGTGGTGCGCAACGATGGCCCCCTCGACAAGACCCGCTCGAGGGTCGCTGAACTGCACGACGAATACCTGGCTATGAGCAAATCGCGCCACGAATGATGCGACCTGGATCATTGCCTGCAAACTTGGGCTAGCGCAGAATACCGCCATGGCCGTCACCGCAAAACGTGTCAGGGCTCCAGCCAGCGACAAGAGAATGGCTGAGTACGAACAACCGATCAACGAACGCATGCGCACCTTCATGCGTCTCGAATTCCTGTACCAGCAAATGCTTTACAACAGCGAACTGGAAGCGGACTGGTCTACCCGAGCCGCGACGTCGAGCCTCCTGGAGATCATGGCGATCCTGACCCGCGGTGATGTGCGCAGCGACGTCATGAAGGAGCTCGACGCGCAGATCGAGGGGCTGCAGCGTTTCCAAAGCCAGCCGGACGTCGACGAGCAACGCTTGCGAAACCTGATCGCAAACCTGACGGTAAGCCGTGACGAACTCGAAGCGGCGGGTACGAGTTTCCTGCAACCATTGAAAGATTGCGAGTTCCTGAGTTCAATCAAACATCGAAGCGCGATACCGGGCGGTACCTGCGAATTCGACCTTCCGGAGTACAACCACTGGTTACGCCAGACTTACGAGCGCCGACAACAGGACTTGCAGCGCTGGCTCGGCACCATTCGGCCGGTGTGCGACGCGGTGAGCGAAGTCCTGTGGCTGATCAGGGAGACCGCGCAACCGATGGACAGGGTTGCCAACAACGGCATGTATCAGCATCGCATGGAGAGAGACAGGAGCTGCCGGCTGTTGCGCGTCACGTTGCCCGAGGCCTGTGAGCTGTATCCGGAAATCAGCGGCAACCAGCACCGTTTCACGGTGCGTTTTCTCGAATGGTCGACGATCGACCGCCGTGCCGTGCAAACGAAAGCCGACATCGCCTTCAAGATCAGCATCTGCTGATTTGCGGTTGATTAACTGGGGTCAGACCCCTTGGGTTCGGACCCCGAATCTTTCAACATTTCGACAACCGGCGCGTCCGCCGGCAACAGCGCATCGGCCGACAGATCCTCCACCCGCGACCATCTGAGCGACTGTCCCTCGCGCCCGGATGGCGTGCCACGCCACGTTCCGACAAGAAAGAAGTCGATCGCGACGCGAATTTCAGGATAGTCGTGCGACAGCCGGTGGAAATGCACACAGGAGTCGATGCTGATCCCGAGTTCTTCGCCGAGCTCCCTCGACAATGCGGCCTGTGCCGATTCGCCGGTGCGAATCTTGCCGCCGGGAAACTCCCAGTAGTCCTGCATCGATTTCGCCTGCGCGCGGTCGGTGATCAGCACCCTGCCATCGGCATCGCGGACGATGCCCGCAACCACGTGAATTCGGTTCTTGCTCAGCTGAGGCGCCCGTGGCACTGCTTGTATTTCTTGCCGGAACCGCAGGGACACGGCTCGTTGCGCCCGATCTTGCGCCCTTCCCTGACGAACGGCTCAGGTGCCGGCGGCGGCGCTGCCATCTGCTGCGGTGCCGCTGCCGCCTGTTGCTGCGCGGCGGTCAGGGCGGGCGCAGCCGCATGACGGAACTCCATCGCCTGGGCCCGGCGGCGTTCGGCTTCCATGCGCTGCACATCCTGTTCGCTCTGGATCCTGACACGCGAAAGAATGCTGATCGTGTCGTGTTTGACCTGATCCAGCATCTGTCCGAACATCTCGAATGCCTCGCGCTTGTACTCCTGCTTCGGATTCTTTTGCGCGTAACCCCTGAGCCCGATGCCCTGCCGCAGATAGTCCATCGCGGCAAGATGTTCTTTCCAGTGAAAATCGAGCTGCTTCAGCATCACTTCCTTTTCGACGAGACGCATCAGCGAAGCACCGATCGAGGCTACCTTGGCTTCGTAGTTTTCACGCATCGTGCGCACGCAACGTTCGCGTATCTGCTCTTCATTCAGCTTCGGATCATCCTTGATCCATTGCGGGACGTTCACCTGGGTCGCGAAATCGGATTCGAAGGCATGTGCCAGCCCCTCGGGATCCCATTGTTCTTCCAGGCTGCCCGGCGGGATGTATTGGTTGACCAGCGATTCGATGACCTCGTCGCGGATCGCCGCTACCGATTCCTCGACTTCTTCCGCCGCCATCAGCTCCGTTCGCTGGTGATACACGACCTTGCGTTGGTCGTTCGCGACGTCGTCGTATTCCAGCAGGTTTTTGCGGATGTCGAAGTTATGCGACTCCACCTTGCGCTGCGCCCTCTCGATCTGCCGTGTCAGGAGCGGGCTTTCTATCGCCTCGCCTTCTCGCATGCCGGCACGCGACAACAGCCGTTTGGTGCGCTGCGGGTCGCCGAATATGCGCATCAGGTTATCTTCCATCGACAGGTAAAAGCGGCTCGACCCGGGATCTCCCTGGCGGCCGGACCGTCCCCTGAGCTGATTGTCGATGCGCCGCGATTCGTGCCGCTCGGTACCGACGATATGCAGACCACCGGCCTTGATCACGTCGTCGTGGCGCTTCTGCCAGTCCTCCCGGATCTTGTCCTTGTCGGCGGCTTCGGCGCCGGCCAGCTCTGCTTCGAGATTGCCGCCGAGCACGATATCGGTACCGCGACCCGCCATATTGGTGGCGATGGTAATCGCGCCCGGCCGGCCGGCCTGTTGCACGACGATCGCCTCACGCGCGTGGTGCTTGGCATTCAGGACCTCGTGTTTGGTGCCTTTCTTTTTGAGAATATTCGACAGAAATTCTGAGGTTTCGATGGAAGTCGTGCCGACGAGGACGGGTTGCCCCCGCTCGCGACAGTCGCTGATGTCCTCGATAATGGCGTCGAATTTGTCTTTCTGCGTGAGGTAGACGAGATCCGGAGCATCGTCGCGAATCATCGGCTTGTGCGTCGGAATGACGACGACCTCGAGCCCGTAAATCTGCTGGAACTCGAATGCCTCGGTATCTGCGGTACCGGTCATTCCCGAGAGATTGCCGTATAACCTGAAATAATTCTGGAATGTGATCGACGCGACCGTCTGATTCTCCTGTTTGATCGCCACGCCTTCTTTTGCCTCGATCGCCTGGTGCAAGCCATCCGACCAGCGACGCCCCGGCATGGTCCTGCCAGTGAATTCATCGACGATGACGATTTCACCGTCCCTGACGATGTACTCGACGTCCTTGTTGAACATCACGTGGGCGCGCAGCGCAGCGTTAAGGTGATGCAGGAGCCGGATGTTTACAGCGTCGTACAGGCTCTCGCCCTCGCCAAGCAACCCCGCCTGAATCATCAGCTGCTCCACGTACTGATGGCCCTCGTCTGTCACGTGCACCTGTTTCGCTTTCTCATCGGGGGCGTAGTGACCGCGGATTGCCAGCCTGCAGAGCGGAACCTTCGGTTCGCCATCGGCCAGTACCAGGTCCGAACCCTGCTCATCGGCATAGGCGATGGCCTCCTCCAGGCTAACGACGTTGCCGTTTTCCCCGCCCTCGAGCGACAGCGGCTTGCCTTTATCGTCGACGAGGGAGACCTCCCGCGCCATGATGTCGTGATTGACCGGACCTTCCGGTTCTTCGTGCGGGCGTAGCTTGGGAATCAGCTTGTTGATCTTCTGGTAGAGGTCGGTGCTCTCCTCCACCGGACCGGAAATAATAAGCGGGGTGCGCGCCTCGTCGATCAGGATCGAATCGACCTCGTCGACGATCGCGAAATTGAGATCGCGCTGCACCTTGTCACTCAGCGAAAACGCCAGATTGTCGCGCAGATAATCGAAACCGAGTTCGTTGTTCGTCGCGTAGGTGATATCGGCGTCATAGGCGGCACGCTTTTCGTCCTGGGTCTGTCCTGCCATGGATACGCCGACCTTGAGTCCCAGGAACTCATAGATTGGGCCCATCCAGTCCGCGTCGCGCTGCGCGAGGTATTCGTTCACGGTGACGATGTGCACGGCGTTGCCGCCCAGGGTGTTCAGGTAGGCTGGCAGGGTGGCCACGAGCGTCTTGCCCTCGCCCGTGCGCATTTCGGCGATCTTACCCTCGTGCAGGACGATGCCGCCGATAAGCTGCACGTCGAATGGCCGCAGCCCGATGGTGCGTTGCGACGCTTCGCGTACCACCGCGAACGCCTCGGGCAAGAGCTCATCCAGGGTTTCGCCTTTCGCGACGCGATCGCGAAATTCCTCGGTCTTGGCCTTGAGTTCCGCATCGTTCAGCGCCTGCACGGCAGGCTCGAGATCGTTGATCACGTCGACGATCTTCGAATACTGCCGTAGCAGCCGCTGGTTTCGGCTGCCAAAAATTCGCGTAAGAAAATTAGCCACGCGGGATTCCTGGACGGGACGGCTCAAAGCACCGCCGGATGGCACACAAAGACCGGTATTTTACTGACCCGTCGCCAATTTGCACGATGCGGGCGGCCGAATCCCGGTCAATCGAGGCAAGGGGATATGTGGCTCGATGTGCCGAACACAAGACGGGAAGATCATGAATAGCCGGCGGCGGCCGGTGTTTTTCTAATCGGCGCCCTGGCGAATGAAAGTAACCGGATTGACGCGCTTGCCGTTTCTCAAGACTTCGAAATGCAGGTTGGGTCCGGTGGCGCGGCCCGTATCGCCCATCAGGGCAACCGTCTGGCCTTTCCTGACTTCCTCGCCGACGGAGACCAGGTTTTCGGAATTATGCGCGTAGCGGGTTGCATAGCCGTTGCCGTGATTGATTTCGACCAGCTTGCCGAAACCGTACCTGGGTGAAGACCAGGTGACGACGCCATCTGCCACCGCGATCACCTCAGCACCTGCCTTGCCGGCGAAATCCACACCGCGGTGATTTGCCGACTTACCGGTAAAGGGATCGGTCCGGCGGCCGAAATAGGATGACATCCAGCCCGACTTGACGGGTCGACCTTTCGGATAGACCCGGTCGGAGAGGTTCTGATCTAGGATCATGCTCTCGAGTACTGCGAGCTGTGCTTCGCGATCATCGAGCTGATTGTCGAGATTTTGCATCGCGGCCAGCACTTCCGGTACGGCGGTCGCAGAACCGCTCGCGACCAGTTCCTCGTCGGGCTCGGCCGGTCCGCCGATCGCCGGGATCGAGTCGAACTCGAACTCGCCCTCATCGAGGTCGGCCATCTCGGTCAGGCGGCGACCCAGCGCATCGAGTCGGATAATTCGGGCATTCATCTGCCCGATGCGAATAGCCAGGGCATCCAGTGTGTCCTCGGTCTGCTGCCTGGCACTCGTGATGGCGGCGCGTTGCGCTTCGAGCTCTGCGGCGATGGCGGCAGCTTCGCGGAAACTGACACCGGATCCCGTCAACGCCGAATACAGGTAACCGCCGGCGAAACCGAGACTCACGAGGATGCCCAGGAGCAGGCCTGCATAAATGGCAGCAGCCCTGCCCGACAGGTTAACCTGCCGGGGCCGTCCGAAGCCCTTGCCAAATATGACTACGTTCATCAACCCCGCCCCGAGTGCGCTGTCTTCAACTTATACGTTGTTGATTTTGAAGCATTCACGCTACAGGCCAGCTGCCACGAATGGCGCCCTCTCTTTGTTCTTGGCCTGAGCCTGATACTCACTTCGGTAGCCCCGCTATCATAGGACCGACGTCCCTTAGATCGGTGGTTTTGCGTCCCCGTCTTTCGGCGGGTATGCCTTTATCGTGAGGTCAATATGCAAAATTCGGCTTTTTATTACAAGATCGGCATTTCCGAATATTGAGATCGGTCACCGCGGCGCCCCGAAAATCGCCAACTCCGTCACATTTCCATGTCCATCACCCGACTCGACAAACTCCTGCATACCGCCACTGGCGACGGTCTGGGAAAAATTGTCCAGCGTGCTCAAAAACTCGAGGCGCTGACCGGTGTGCTGCGCGCCCGCTTGCCCGCAGAGTTGGCCTCGAGCCTCATTGCCGCGAACCCGCGCGACGACGGCGAATTGGTGCTCATTTGCGCCTCATCGGCGTGGGCATCGCGGATGCGCTTCGAAACGGACCTGCTCATCGACGCTGCGCGGCAAGCGGGATTTATGGTAGATCGCGCAAGGATCACGGTCAGCCAGCAGACATAATCGGGTCTAAGGAATCGCGGCTGAAGCCGCTCCCACGCAAGGAAATACGCACCAGATTCAATCGGCTGATTGAATCTGGTGCGTATTGCTATGCATAGGCGGGGGTGGCGTAGGAGATGGGCGCCTTGCGCGGATCGCTGAAGGTCACTTCATCCCAGGCATCCTGCCGCTCGAGCACAGCTCGCAGCAGCTTATTGTTCAAGTCATGACCGGACTTGTGCGCCGAAAATTCGCCGATCAGGCTGTGACCGAGAAGATACACGTCACCGATGGCATCGAGAATCTTGTGAATGACGAATTCGTTGGCGTAGCGGAGACCGTCCTCGTTCAGGATGCGATAGTCATCGAGCACGATGGCATTGTCCATGCTGCCGCCTAAAGTCAGGTTGCGCGCGCGCATCGTTTCCACGTCTTTGAGGAAACAAAACGTTCTCGCCCGGGCAACTTCCTTCATGAAGGAAGTGGAGGAAAAATCGATGCTGGCATTCTGCTTCAGCTTGTTGAACACCGGATGATTGAAAGCAATTGCGAAATTTACCTTGAAGCCGTTGAACGGCTTTAACTCTGCCCACTTGTCGCCGTCTTCGACGCGAATCTTCTTCTTGATACGAATGAATTTCTTGGCAGCGTTTTGTTCCTCTATACCCGCAGACTGCAAGAGAAAAACGAAAGGTCCCGCGCTGCCATCCATGATCGGCACTTCGGGAGCGGATAAATCGACGGCGAGATTGTCGATACCGAGCCCGGCCAGCGCAGACATCAGGTGCTCAACGGTCGCCACCTTGACCCCGTTTTTGACCAGGGTGGTGCCAAGCATGGTTTCGCCGACACTGCGGGGGTCGGCCGGGATATCGACCGGCTCGTCGAGATCGACGCGACGGAAAATCACGCCGGCGTTCTCGGCCGCCGGGCGCAAGGTCATGTAAACCTTTTCCCCGGTGTGCAGCCCTACACCAGTAGCCCGGATCGCCGTTTTAATCGTACGTTGTCGCAACATCGAATAATGTTCTCAAGTCACGATGCCCGCCCGGGCATCCGGCAATGCCTGGTGCCATCCGCAAACGTGCTGTTCCCCATTAGGCCCGCATATCCTGTGGGCAGTCCAATTGCACGGGCTTCAACGACGCTTCGTCGCCGCCCTGCGATTGAGCGCGGAAGCCTACCATATTGGACGCGTCAAAAGCATGAAGCCGGTCGATCTCCGGGCGGTCAGTCGACCGGGCGGGGGCCATTCCCCGCCCGGCCGGAGCGGAGCGTAGCGGCCACGACGAGTGATTCCGCGGCCGCCACCCGAAAATGAGCCGGTCAGTCAGCCTGCCGCCTCAGGAACGCCGGAATGTCCAGCAATTCCTCCTGCAACGTGCCCTCCCCGAGGCCGTCGCCGACGGCGCGCTTGCGCTGCACGGTCGGCTTGTCGAGCTGCTGGTAATTCGGTTCTGCCGCGCGCGCGGGCCGCTGTACGACGCGCATCGGCGAGGTCGCCTGCTGGGCGTGGTGGCCGAGACCGGTGGCGACGACCGTGACCCGGATGGTGTCCTTGAGGTCCGGATCGATGACGGTACCGACGACGACGGTCGCGTCATCCGAGGCAAACTCCTTGACCGTGTTACCGACCTCCTGGAACTCGCCGATGGACAGGTCCATACCCGCGGTGACGTTGACGAGGATGCCATTCGCGCCCGCAAGATTGATGTCCTCGAGCAGCGGACTCGACACCGCGGCTTCGGCGGCTTCGCGCGCCCGGTCTTCGCCGGATGCCGAGCCGGAACCCATCATCGCCATGCCCATTTCGGCCATCACGGTCTTTACGTCGGCAAAGTCGACATTGATGAGGCCCGGCCGCGTGATGAGTTCCGCGATTCCCTGCACGGCGCCCTGTAACACCTGGTTCGCCGAACGGAATGCATCCAGCAGCGTGGTTTCGCCGCCCAGCACCTGCAGCAGTTTCTCGTTGGGAATCGTAATCAGCGAATCGACATATTTGCCGAGCTCGGCTATGCCGTGTTCCGCAATCGCCATCCGCTTGCTCCCCTCCATGAGAAACGGCTTGGTGACGACGGCCACTGTCAGTATTCCCAGTTCCCTCGCCACCTGCGCCACTATCGGGGTGGCGCCGGTCCCGGTGCCACCACCCATGCCGGCGGTAATGAACAGCATGTCGGCGCCCTCGATCACCTCCTGTATGCGGTCGCGATCCTCCATTGCCGCCTGCCGGCCGATATCCGGATTGGCGCCGGCACCGAGCCCCTTCGTGATATTGCAGCCGATTTGCAGTGCCGTGCGCACGCGCGCGCTGTTCAATGCCTGCGCGTCGGTGTTGGCACAGATGAAATCGACACCTTCGATACCCGCATGCACCATATGGGCAACCGCGTTGCCGCCGCCGCCCCCAACGCCGATCACTTTGATCACGGCGCTCTGGCTATGCGCATCCAATAATTCAAACATTGACGTTCCTCCGCTCTGACACGTTTTTAAACACTCACTCGTATGTACTCAAGCAACTCGCCTAGCTGGCGGGCCGCTTGTCAAAATCTTCCCTGGAACCAGGTCCTCATTCGCTCCCAAAGTTCGAACACGCTGCCGCCGACCGGCGCGCTGCGGCGGCCACGTCGTAAAAGAGATTCGTATCCGTAAAGCAGCAAACCGACGCCTGTGGCATGAATCGGATTGCGTACGACATCGACCAGCCCGTCGACATACTGGGGCGCGCCCAGGCGTACGGGCATATGAAAAACTTCCTCGGCCAGCTCGACGGCGCCTTCCATCTTTGCGCTGCCGCCGGTAATCACGACCCCCGCCGCGATCAGTTCCTCGAATCCGCTCCTGCGTAATTCATCGCGAATCAGACCAAAGAGTTCCTCGAAGCGGGGCTCCACGATTTCGGCGAGCGTCTGCCGCGCCAGTCGTCGCGGCGGGCGTTCGCCGACGCTCGGCACCTCGATCGTCTCGTCGGGGTTCGCCAGCTGTGACAGCGCGCAGGCATACTTGATCTTGATTTCTTCCGCGTGCTGTGTCGGCGTGCGCATCGATATGGCGATGTCGTTGGTCACCTGGTCGCCGGCGATCGGGATGACGGCCGTATGCTGAATTGCGCCACCGTGAAATACCGCGATATCCGTCGTGCCGCCGCCGACATCCACGATGCACACGCCGAGTTCTTTCTCGTCCTCCGTCAACACCGAGTAACTGGAGGCGAGTTGTTCCAGCACGATGTCGTCCACTTCGAGGCCACAGCGTTGCACGCACTTGACGATGTTCTGCGCCGCGCTCACCGCACCGGTGACCATGTGCACTTTCGCCTCCAGACGGACCCCGGACATGCCGACAGGCTCGCGGATGCCTTCCTGGCCGTCGATCAGGAATTCCTGCGGCAGTATGTGCAGTATCTTCTGGTCTGCGGGTATGGCCACGGCGCGTGCCGCGTCGATGACGCGTTCGACGTCGCCAGCACTGACTTCCTTGTCGCGTACGCGGACGATGCCGTGTGAATTGAGGCTTCGCACATGACTGCCGGCAATCCCGGTGAACACCGAATGGATGTCACATCCGGCCATCAATTCCGCCTCCTCCACCGCGCGCTGAATCGAATGCACCGTCGATTCGATGTTGACGACGACGCCTTTCTTGAGTCCGCGGGACGGATGCGAGCCGATGCCGACAACCTCGATCTTGCCGTCGTCGCTGACCTCGCCGACAATGGCGACCACTTTCGACGTGCCGATGTCGAGTCCGACGATCAGGTTCTTGTCGCTCTTCTTGTTCACTCGATGATTCCCGCGACCATTCCCGGTTCCCTGGATTCCGGATCCTCAGGCCGCGTGTGCGATCCGCTCTTCCAGCCGATCGTGAAGCCGTTGACATAGCGCATATCGACGAATTCGATCTCCTGCATGCGCCTTGTAATAATGTTGGCGGCAACATCCAGGAACAGCTGGATCCGTGCGCTGACGTCACGCCGCCCGAGGCGTATCTCGATGCCATTGGCAAGCGTCATATCCCAGGCACCGCGGGCATCGACACTGAGTCGCCGGATGTCCAGGCCGATCGCAATCAGCTTCTCCCGCAATTCCAGATAGCGGCTCGCGACCAGCGCGTATTGTCCGTCTGGTCCGCTGAGCCTCGGCAGTTCGGCCGGAACGTGTCTCGCCTGTGTAACGAACAGCTCGCCACGCGTATTCAGGAGTCCGGATTCGCCCCAACTCGCCGCCGGAACCTGCTCGGTAACGCTGATTTCGATCGTCGTCGGCCAGCGGCGGACCACGTTCGCCTTGTCGATCCAGGGCAAGGCGACGATGGTCTGCTGTACTTCCGAGAGGTTCGCGCTCAGGAATCCTTTATCGAGTTCCTCGCTTACCGCCTCCTCGATTTGCAAGGCACTGACCCGCTGGAACGGCCCTTCGATCCTGATTGCCGTGATCGGCCGATCGAGCAGTTGCGCGCTGAAATGGTAACTCCAGCCAACGATCATCACCGCGAGCGAAATCGCCGACAGTTTGCGCCATGGAATCGTTGCCAGCACGGTCTTGCCGCTGCGCTTTTCGCGACGCCGTTTCGCTTGCTTACGCGTCATTTGCCGCCACCCCGACACGGTTAACCTGTGTGTTCCGGCACATACTCGTTTCGAGGATGCGCCAGCACAGCTCCGCGAAATCGATGCCGGCCGCCTTCGCTGCCATCGGCACGAGACTGTGACTGGTCATACCGGGTATCGTGTTGATCTCCAGCACCTGCGGTTCGCCGTCGTCTCCGGTCATGAAATCGACCCGGCCCCAGCCGCTGCAACCGAGCAAATCGAATGCGCCGATTGCGAGATCGTGAAATCTTTGTTCGAGTTCTAAGTCTTCGGTGCCGGGGCAGAAGTACCGCGTATCATCGGCTTGGTACTTGGCCCGATAGTCGTAGAAAACACGCGGCGTTTCGATTCTGACGCTCGGTAAGGCCTGGCCCTGCAACACCGCAACGGTGGACTCGTCACCGACGATGCAACGTTCGGCGAGTGCCGGCGCGCCAAAAGTGAGCGCCAGATCGACCGCCGCCTGCAGTTCGTCCGTTTCGAATACCTTGCTCATGCCCACGCTGGAACCCTGGCCGGCCGGTTTGAGGATCAGCGGAAGGCCGAGGTCGGCCGCAGCCAGCCTGGCGTCGCCGAGCGATTCGATGGCGCGATATTCCGGGGTGTTGATACCGGCTGCGCGGAATAGTTGTTTGGCTCTCAGCTTGTCCATCGCGAGCGCCGAGGCCAGGATGCCGGAACCGGTATAAGGCGTGTCGAGCCATTCCAGTACGCCCTGTACCGCGCCGTCCTCGCCGCCTGGACCGTGCAGGGCAATCCACACACGATCGAATTCTTCACGCGCGAATGCACCGAGGTCGCGTTTCGCCGGATCCCAGCCACTCGCATCGATGCCCCTCGATTTCAGCGCTTCGATGACCGCAGAGCCTGAGTCGAGCGAGACTTCGCGTTCGCTGGACGTACCGCCGTACATCACGGCGACGCGTCCGAATTCCCGCGCGTCCTCGACGATAATGCGCTGCTCGTTCATGTCGTAGCCTCGCCGACGATGCGAACCTCGCGCACGAGTTCCACGCCGTGAACCTCCGAGACGGTGTACTGCACGTGATCGATGAGCGCTTCTATGTCCGCTGCACTTGCGTGGTCGCGATTGATGATGAAGTTCGCGTGTTTTTCGGACACCTCTGCGCCGCCGATGCGATGTCCCTTGAGACCCGCCGTTTCAATCAGCCTTGCTGCGAAGTCCCCCTCCGGGTTACGGAACACCGAACCGCAACTCGGCAGGCCGAGCGGTTGCGTGTCCCTGCGCCGCGCCTGCTGTTGTTTCAGTTTCTCGGCACTGGCTTCGACGCCTGCCTCGAATTCGAATAGCGCCTCGACGAACCATTCGTCGGTGGCGCCAACGACGCTGCGGTAGCCGATCGCATAATCGTCCGGTAAACGTTCGTGCACCTGCCCGTGGCGATCGATCGTCCTAACGGCCCGCACGCGCTCCCAGGTTTCATGACCGTGTGCGCCGGCATTCATTGCCAGCGCGCCACCGACGGTGCCCGGTATGCCCGCAAAGAATTCTGAGGGACCGAGTCCCCAGCGCACGCACTGTCGGGCGAGCTGCGTGCACGGCACGCTGACACCCGCCCGCACCCGCATTTCACCGACGCGTTCGAGATCCCTGAATGTGCCGACGGCGGCAATGACTATGCCGCGTATGCCACCGTCCCTCACGAGCAGGTTGCTGCCGAGCCCCAGCCAGAACACCGGCGTCGCAGGATCGAGTTCCTTCAGGAACATCGATAGGTCCTCGAGACTGGCCGGCCGGAAGTACAGTTCTGCCGGTCCGCCGACGCGCCACGAGGTATGCCGGCTCATCGGCTCCATTTGCTTAAGCTCGCCGGACACGGTGGGAATTTTTGGCGCAGCCATCATCGGTGGACCAAGATTCGCAGTGATGCCTGATTCGATGTGCCAGGCTTCATTTCAATACCAAAGTACGTGTTGAGGTGTTTGTCATCGTGCCGAGCTTCACTTCAAGACCTTCAAAACATTCCCGTGCCGCAATTGCTCGGGTAAGCGTGCTGCCGCGGCGCCGATATCGCCGGCGCCCATCGTCAGCAGAAGATCGCCGTCCTTTAAGAGCCCTTTGAGCACAGACAGAAGCTCATCCGGGGAATCGACGAAAACCGGTTCGACGCCGCCGCGACTCCTGACGGCGCGCGCGATGGCGCGGCCGTCGGCGCCGGCGATCGGGTCCTCGCCAGCAGCGTAGACTTCGAGCAATATGAGCACGTCCGCTTCGCTCAATACGGTGGCAAAGTCATCGAGGAGATCACGCGTCCGCGTGTATCGGTGTGGCTGAAACGCCAGCACGATGCGTTTCTGCGGCCAGCCGGAGCGCGCAGCCGCGAGCGTAGCCGCGAGTTCCGTCGGATGATGCCCGTAATCGTCAACGAGCATGACCGTGCCGGTCTTGGTGCGAATCTCGCCGTAATTCTGGAAACGCCGCTCGATGCCCGCGAATTTGGCGAGCGCATCCACCACGGCCTCATCGATTATTTGCAGTTCACCGGCGATCGCGATCGCTGCGAGCGCATTGCAGACATTGTGCAATCCCGGCAACCGCAGGCGGATCTCGAGCGTTTCGTCGCGACCCTTCCTGACGACGTCGAAAGTGGTCTTGCCGGCTTCGAATTCAATGTTCTCCGCGCGAATATCGGCATCGCTTTCGATTCCGTAGGTGAGGATCGAGCGACCGACGTTTGGCAGGATCTCGCGCACGCCGGGGTCGTCCACGCACATGACCGCCAGCCCATAAAACGGCAGGTTGTGCAGGAAACTTAAGAATCCGGCGCGCAATTTTTCGACATCACCGTCGTACGTCGACATGTGATCCGCATCGATGTTGGTGACGATGGCGAGCATCGGTTTCAGATGCACGAATGACGCGTCGCTTTCGTCGGCCTCCGCCACCAGGTACTCGCCCTGGCCGAGCCGCGCATTGGCGTCCGCACTCTTCAGCCGGCCACCGATCACGAAGGTCGGATCGAGGCCGCCTTCAGCGAGCACGCTGGCGACGAGGCTCGTCGTGGTCGTCTTGCCGTGCGTACCCGCCACGGCAATCGAATAACGAAAGCGCATAAGCTCGGCGAGCATCTCGGCGCGCTGCACGACCGGCATCAGCGCTTTGCGAGCAGCCGCAACTTCCGGGTTCGAATCGTCGACGGCGCTCGACACGACGACGGCATCCGCGTCGCGAATGTTCTCGCGGTCATGGCCGATGTAGATTCTGGCGCCCTGCGACCGAAGTCTTTCGACGGCTGCGTTGGGCCTGAGATCGGAACCCTGAACCCGATAGCCGAGGCTCAACATCACCTCTGCGATCCCCGACATGCCGGATCCGCCGATGCCGACGAAATGCACGCAGTTGATCCGTCGCATGCGCCTGATCATGGCGTCACCCCCGCCAGTCGCAGGCAATGGTCGGCGATTCGCTCCAGGGCATCGGGTCGTGCGAGCTCGCGTGCTTTCAAGGCCCTGCGCTTCAGCCCCTCGCGACTCGACAGCCACTGACGCAGCAACCCGGCGAGCGTTTCGCCACTCAGCTCCTTTTCGGACAGGAGCGCCGCCGCACCCGCATCGGCCATCGGCCGCGCATTGGCCGTCTGGTGATCATCGACCGCGAACGGGAACGGCACGAAGATGGCGGGCAGGCCCGCGGCGGCAATTTCCGCGACCGTCAACGCGCCGGCACGACAAACGACGAGATCCGCCCAGGCATAGGCTTCCGCCATGTCCTCGATGAACGGCGTCA
>JBFHXJ010000040.1:0-33114 GCA_041598995.1 Woeseiaceae bacterium
GCGGGCGCGTGCTCGAGATCCTGCACACGCCGGGCCACGCGCCGGATTCGATTTGTCTTTTCGATCGCAATAACCGGATCATTTTCACCGGCGACAGTTTCTACCTTGCGCCCCTTTATACGCACATCCCCGGCGGGAATTTCGCCGATTATGTCGATACGGCAGCGCGCCTCGCGGGATTGGCGGATAGCGTCGATCGTGCATACACCTCACATAACGTGCCGGTCGTCGATGGTAGTTACATGACGGCGCTCGGCCGGGCTTTTGCCGACATCGAATCCGGTACCGCCGGTGATTACACGCTGAGCGACGGGCTTCGCGAGTATCAGTTCGATGGCTTTTCGGTCATCGTGAAGGATGATTGATGAAACGACGATCGTTTCTCAGAGACGGGAGTGTGGCCCTTGCTCTCGCCGCTACCATGCCAGTCGATCTCCTCGCTCAGGAAACAAAAGCGAAAATTCCAACGCGTCCGATTCCGGCCACCGGAGAACCACTGCCGATCATAGGTTTTGGCGGCTCGGCGACATTCAGCGGCGACGATTATGCCGCAGCGGCCGCGCTGCTTGACGCATTACGTGACGCTGGCGGCAAATTCGTTGATACCTGGCCGCAGGCAGAGCCGACACTCGGCCGTTACGCCGCCGCAAATGCCGCACACGACGCGCTTTTTCTCGGCACGAATCTGACGCCGGGAAACGCAGCAGCCAATCGCCGCGCAATCTCGATGTCGAAGGCGAGACAGGGCAAGGAAGCGCTCGACCTGATTCAGCTACCAAGGCCGCGCGATTTGCGCCGGCAATGGCCGGTCGTGCGCGATTGGAAACTAGCGGGGCATGCGCGTTACATCGGTATAGCCGTCACCGGTCAGCAGTTCTTCGACGATGTCGAGACGCTCTTGAAGGGCGGTGAAGCGGACTTCATGCAGATCAATTACTCGATGATGGAGCCGCAAGCGGGCGAGCGGTTGTTGCCCCTCGCACGAGACGAAGGTGTTGCCGTGATAAGCAACCGGCCGTTCCTGAACGGCCAATTCTTTTCCAAAGTCGCCGGCAGGGAATTGCCGGCCTGGGCAGCAGATTTCGATTGTCGTTCCTGGGCGCAGTTCTCGCTCAAATGGATCCTGGCGAACGATATCGTCAACTGCGCCATCACCGAGACGACCAAGCTTCATCACGCCGTCGACAATCTCTCGGCCGGGGTTAGCCGCCTGCCGGACCCCGGCGAAAGGGAACGCATGCAGGCGTTCATGCGCACGATCTGAAGCGCGCGGACTGTCGCAATTTGGCGAATATCCGTCTTATAACTTGTTGATTTTCATCCAATCCTCGAGGCCTGGACCTGCGTCACTTTTTTGCCGGCGGGCTTATGGCAAAAAGGTCTGCGAGCGCCATTCGAGGAGCAAATCATGAAACGCTGGCTTGGGCTTATGGCATGCATGCTGCCGCTTTTATCGATCGCGGAAGTTGTCGTACCGATAGCGTCCGTCGATGATTACGTCAACATCCGTATGGTCCCGGATGCAAAGTCGGAAATCGTCGGCAGGCTCTACCAGGGCGATTCCGCGGAGATTGTCGATTCGACGCCGGAGTGGCATGAAATCAGGATTGCGGGTGGCGCGACCGGATTCATCAGTACCGCCTGGACGGTGGTTATGCAAGAGATACCGGCCGTCGGCGATATCGAGAATCCCGTATCAAGCGTCGCGACAGTTGCACCCGAAAACGCCGGTGAACAGAAGACAAACGTCACGCAATTAACGCCTGAAGAGGCCTTGTCCGCGTTGGCGAACCTCGAGCCGGTGACATTCAGCTATCGGCAAGACGAAATGGAGCGACATGTCGGCTTTGTGCCGGAAAACGCACCCGAACTGATAGCAAGTACGGAGAATGAGGGTTTGAAGCCCCTGGAAATCGTTGCGGTGCTGACGAGGGTCGTCAAGTTACAACAACACAGGATTGCAGAACTCGAATCACGACTGGCGGAACGCAATTAAACCAGAATTCCGCGCCGTGTGAGCGCCGACCTGACGGAGGCGATGCCATTTGCCACCTCGGCCCGCATGCCTAACTCGGCTGCGGCCGACACGCTCGATGGCGTGTCATCAAAGAACAGGACTTCGTCGGGCCGACACTGATAGGTTTTCACGACGAGTTCGAAAGCGCCACGATCGGGTTTCACCAATCCGGTCTCGAACGACAGGAAAGTCCGGTCGAGGTGCGGCGTAATTTCGCCGGCGATTTCGTCGCGGTTCCAGTGCAGCGCATTGATATTGGACAAGAGTGCACGGCTGTATTTCGACGGAATTGCTTGGAGTACATTGATGGTGTCATCGAACAAATGGCCCGGCCAGCGATCGAAGCGGCGGATAAATTCCTGCCAGTCGTACGGCAGATCGGCCTCGAGTACGATCCGTTTGGCAAACTCCTCGGTTTTGATACTGCCGCTTTCAAACTCGCGAACAGATGGGGATCGAAGCCAGCGTTCCTTGAAATCGTCGTCACTCGGTTCCAGTCCGAATATTTCGACCGGGTCATTCAACTTCAGCAAGACTCCACCGAGGTCGAACAGGATGACTTTCAATTCCTCGTTGCGGGCCATCAATCGCGTATCCTGGTGCGCCACAACGAGGCGGCGAGCAGCATCGACAGCACCGACGAGCCGATCCAGAACAGGATGGCGATGTCGAAGTCATAAGTCCGTACGCCATCCACGATGGTGACGCTGCGGCTGATGAGCTCTGCGCTGACCGTCTCCTGGGTCGCGGCGGCGAGGTAGCTGAACACACCGACGAATCCCATGGCAGCGCCGGCAGCGCCGCGCGGCGCGATATCGACGCCGAATAGGCCACCGATCGATGCCACGAGACCGCTCAATGCGGCACCGTAAAAGGCGAATGCGACCATCAGCACGAATTCGTCGTGCGGGCCGTAGAAAATCACGAGCAACGCGAGGACCTCGATGATGGCGAACGCCAGGTTGGCCGGCGGCCGCTTCGCGTCGAACACCTTGTCCGAGAGGTAGCCGTAAGCGATAGAACCCACGATTCCGGCTGCCGTATTGACGCCGAGAAACAGCCCCGCCTCGACCAGCGAATAGCCGTGCGTCTCCTGCAGGTACAGCACGCCCCAGCTGTTGATCGCATAGCGGGTGATGTACATGAGGCCGCTCGACACGGCGACGATCCACATCGCGCCGATGCCGAACACGACTTTCTGCGTTTGCCAGGTGGTCTTGTTCGGGTCGAGGTCAGTCTTTTCGCCGAGCCAGTCGTGTACGTCGGGCAGGCCGATCGTCGTCGGCGCGTCCTGCAGGAATGCATAAACCCAGATCGCGACGACGATGCAGAGAATGCCGGGCGCGATGAAACCATAACGCCAGCCCCAGGCAGACACGATGGCCGCTATGACATAGAACGTGAGACCCTCGCCGATAGAATGCGAGGCATTCCAGACGCCGTAGCGCCGGCCGCGTTCGTGCAAGCCGAACCAGTTGGTGATCGAGATCACGGCGGACGGTGCCGCCATGCCCTGGAACCAGCCGTTCAGCGCCCACAACACGACCGCGACCCACACGAACGTCGTGAATCCCATGCACAGGTTGACGACGGCGGCGACGAAGATGCTCAGGGAGAAAAACAGGCGCGGGCGGAAATGATCGGAAAGGAAGCCATTGAAGAACTTGCCGAACGCATACGCGTAGAAAAGCGCCGCGCCGATCGCGCCCAGCTCTTCGATCGTGTAGACGCCGTTGTCGATGACCGGTTTCTTGACGATAGAGAGCCCCAGCCGGCAGGTATAGATAAAGCCATAGCCCAGCGTTATCGCGAGCATCACGCGAATGCGGTGGCGGCGAAACTCCGTGTCGATACGGGTGGCGGTGGACTCTGCCAGGGCCATTGTCTGTCCTTGCTCAGGGTGCCACGAGCTTGCCAGATCGGCGCTCGGCGAGCCAATTTGACAATAATCCCCAATGTCAGCCGGTTACCTGTCAACCGCTTCGGTGGGCGTGCGTTGAACAGGCAGAAATACTTAATTGTTTGATTTCTTGGAGTAAAGACATGAACACACGGAACGTATGGGATGCAACGAAGCTCGGTCTGATGCTTGCCTTCATGGCGTTTGTTGCCGACAGCGCCATGGCACAGGATGCCGATGCCGTTGCTGATCGCATCGATGCCCGCGGTGATCGAATCGAGGACCGACTCGACCGTCGCGGCGATCGCATCGATGAGCGTCTCGACCGGCGCGGCGATCGCATCGACGAGCGCCTCGACCGTCGCGGCGATCGCATCGATGAGCGTCTCGACAACAGGGGCGACCGCATCGACGCGCGCCTGGATCGCGCGTCAGATCGTGCTGCGGATGCCGGCAAAGACCGTCTTTCGGAGCGTCTCGATCGCAAGGGTGACCGCGTCGATCGCCGGCTCGACCGCAAGGGCGACCGTGTCGACCGCCGGCTGGACCAACGGGGTGACCGGATCGACCGGCGCCTCGACAACAAGGGCGACCGGATCGATCACCGCCTGGACCGCAAAGGCCATCGCATCGACGAGCGCCACGACACACGGGCACGCCGCATCAAGCGTCGCGGCTCGGACTGATTTGCTGCTGGCGTCTGGCATGAGGCCCCGTGCAGGAATGCCGGGGCTTTTTGTTTGCCTACTCGTCCTCGGCTTTGAGAATGTCGTCCCAGCGGCGAGTCAGCTGATTGGCCTTGTACTGCGGAATCCTGAACTGCCAGCCCGCGACGCGCTCGCTGACTGCGGCTAGTTCTTCGGCATCGTCGCCCGCCGTTACATCGAGCGATATCCAGCTTTCCTCGTCCGATCTGTCCGTCTGGACGACGATCCGGGCACCATTGATTGTCTCGAAAGTCGCGGTCACGGCAGCTGCGGGCATGTCCGTTGCTTTCCTGACATCATCGAGTGTCAACGCGCTCAAGACCCCGGTAATGCTGTTCGTGACCGTGGCGTAACTCAGCTCGCGCCCCTCGGGCAGATTCGTCACCTCGAATTCGTCGCCCTCGTCAGCGTCCTTCTCGATCCGGATCTCCTCGCCGTCGGGATGCCTGATCGTTACGGCGCGAAGGTCGGCCGCTTTGACATCGACGATTTCGCGCTCGAGCCAGTCGCCGGCCGAGTTGGGAATGACGGGATTCCTGTCGATGAGCCAGCTTTGCGGGTCCTCGTCGATCCTCACGTAGCGAAAGCCTCCCTGCGCAGCGTTGCCGACGATGAGTTTATAGGTGAAGTCGGCGCCGGTGAGTTCCAGGCGGGTGCCCTTGCTGCCCTCTATTTCCGGGTCGCGCAGGCCGAGCTGGTCGTGCAAATCCGGGTTCGAGGTCTTCCGTTCGACGATTCTGGCATCGGCCAGCGCCAGCAGGAGCTCCCTGAGTTTGCCGACGTCGGCCGAATAGTCGTTTCGCGACGCAATGACCCATTTGTCTTCTCGCTTTTCGATGATCGTCGTGCTGTCGTCGCCGGGCCGAGTAACAATGACGCTGTTAATATCGTTGATGGCCGATTTCAACTCGGGAATCAAAAGGTCGCCGCTCGTCGATAAATCGTCGTCATCGAGTTGCAACGCAAACAGGATCAGCATGAGTGCAATGCTGACCGTCGCGAGGATCTTGAAGCTGCGCTTGTTCATGTTGTTTCCGTGCGCCCCCGCCGCCACACGGCGATCAGGATGAACGCCGTCAGCAGGAACGGCACGAGGCCGATATTGACGATCTTCAAAACGGTGCCGAGGATTTCGATATCCCTGTCGAGACCTCGCTGCACGGCTCGCAGTTCCTGCCGGATCGATGCACGCTGGTCGATGAAACGGTCGATTTCCGCCTGTTGCTCCGGCGACAGGAGGACATTACCGCTGTCCTCGCGCGATGCCTGTAACTCACGCAGGCGCCGCTCGGTCTCGGCGAGCTCGCTCTGCAGACGCTCCTCGGTCTGCCGGAATCGTGCCTCGGCGTCAACGCGGATCGCTTCGACTTTTGTAAAGGGTCGCGTGTAACTCGCGCGACTGCGCACGCCGATGAGGTCGGAGCTCCCGGACAGATTCTCCAGTGCATTGATCACCAATGCGCCATTGCTTGCGAATGCGGTCGCAATCTGCTGGCCGAAGAAATTCTGCACCTGCACCCACAACGGGTCGCTCAGCATGTCGACGTCGCCAACGACGATCAGGTTGACGGGTTCTGTCGATTCGGCGAGGTGGTTCCCGGCGCTTGCGCCTTCGGCCGGGTCGCCGTCCTGCGAGCTGACGGCCGTCGGCGGCGGCCCGCCCGGAAACGCGCTCGGCAAGGTGCCGCTCAACCGGGCAGCCAGCACGTGCTCGGTGCCCGTCGGCGCGAAATCGGCCTGCAATGCCGACGGGTCCGGCAGGAAACTGAATTTGGTGGCCGCAATTGTCGAGGAAACCGGACTCGATTTGAGCAATGGCTCGAGCATCGCCGGACTGTCATCGGAAAGCCTGAAATGCCCGGCCGTTGCCATGTTGATGGCGCTCAGTTCCGCAGTGACGATGTCATCGTCACTCATGCGGTCCATCGTTATGCCGAGGTAGCCGAAGTGGCGCACCGGCCGGCGACTCATTCCGGTGTTTATCTGCAGGGCAAGTTGCGCATCGGCGACGACGTCCTCGGCCGAAAATTCGAGCCCCCAGGCCTCGAACAGCTCAGGCAGGTCTGAACCCTGGCCCATCGGCGGCATGCCTTGCGGCATGCCTTCGACGGCGGCCGGATCGGCATCCGCCACCGGGTCGACGAAGATCAGTGCCTTGCCGCCGCGCATGATGAACTGGTCGATGGCGTACAGGGTTGCGTTGGCTAGATCCCGCGGCTGCACGATCCACAAGAGACTGATCTCATCCGGTATTTCGTCGAACGCGGCGCCGAGATCACGCACATCAAAGAGTTGCTGCGCTTGCTCGTACAGGACCCAGGGCTCGCGCATGCGCTGACTTTGCATGTCGAATCCGCCGGACATCTCCAGTTCGGTGACGAGTCCGATCACGGGGCGCTCGGGGCTGGCCAGGGTACTGATCAGCCTCGCGATGTCGTATTCGAGGAACGCTTCCTTGTCGGGCTGGAAGAAGGGAATGATCTCGACGTTGTCGAGGCTGTCGGTGCCCGCCAGTCCCAGGTAGATCGGATCCGGCACCGCGCCGAGCTGGACGCCCTGCAGGCCGAATTGCGCCGCCCGATCCTCGTCCTCGGAAAACGGCAAGGGGTCGATGATGCGCAGATTGATCTTCCCGCCTGCGATGTCGTCGATCTCGTCGAGCAATTCGCGCACGCGATTCGCATAACTGCGCAACGACGGTATGCCCGCGGTCGCCTGATCGGAGAAATAAAAGTACAGGTTAATCGGTTCCTCGATGCTTTCCAGGATGCGCACTGTGCCGTCGGACAGCGTATAAAGCTTGTTCTCCGTGAGGTCGATTTTGAAGCCGCGGAAGAGCTCGTTCGAGACGATCACGGCGGCGACGAATCCGAGCAGCAGCAAGACAAGGCTCGATAGACTCAATCGCTGTTGCGACCTGGTACTCATGTCAGTCCGCCTGTTTCCACTGCAGCACGATCGTGTTGGCGTACAGGAAAGTGCCGATCAGCAGCCCGAAGTAGATGAGGTCGCGGAGGTCGATGACGCCGCGGGAAATGTTCGAGAAGTGCGTCAGGAAACTCAAGCTTGCGATACCGTCGACGAGCACCTGCGGCGCCCAGCCCGCGAACAGGTCGAGCACCAACGGGAAACCCGACAGCAGGAAGCCGAAGCACACGACGACCGACAGTACGAACGCGATGACCTGGTTCCGGGTCAGTGCGGAGATACAGGCACCGATCGCGAGGAAACCACCGGCCATCAACAGGCTGCCGCAGTACGCTGCAAATATAACGCCGTTGTCGGGGTCGCCGAGGTAATTGACGGTCAACCAGATCGGCAGCGTGCCGACGAGCGCGATGGCGGTAAACGCCCACGCGGCGAGGTATTTGCCGAGCACTGCCTGCCATGGCGTGATCGGCAGTGTCATCAGCATTTCGATGCTCCCGGTCTTACGCTCCTCGGCCCAGAGGCGCATCGCTATCGCGGGCACCAGGAACAGATACAGCCAGGGATGGAAATTGAAAAACGCCCGCAGGTCTGCCTGGCCCCGGTCGTAAAACCCCCCGAGATAAAAGGTGAACGTGCCCATCAGCACGAGGAAGATGACAATGAAGACGTAGGCAACGGGCGTCGCAAAATAGCTTTGCAACTCGCGCCGGAACAGGGCCATGACGATTTTCATGTCTCGGCACCCTGCGTAATGCGCCGGAACACCTCGTCCAGGCGTCCGGATTCGAGTTGCAGTGACTCGACACGCCAGCCTTTGTCGGCCACCAGATCCGACACGTCACGCCAGGCGGCCGCGCTGCCGTTCCGCGGGATGGCGGTGAGCTGAGCGTGCGGGCGGTCCGACTCGGTTGTCTCGACCGACGGCAATTGCTCGACGACGGATCGCGCCTCGTCGAAATTGACATTCGGGTCGAATACGATGCGCACCGCGTTGTGATAGCGCGAGGTTACGGCCAGGTCGTGCGGCGTGTCGTCGGCGAGGATCTTACCTTCGGCGATGATGATTGCACGATTGCACACGGCTTCGACTTCCTCGAGGATGTGCGTCGAAATGACGATCAGCTTCTCGGACGACATGGAGCGAATCAGTCCCCGGACCTCGTGCTTCTGGTTGGGGTCGAGGCCGTCGGTCGGCTCATCCAGGATCAGCACGTCGGGATCATGCAGAATCGCCTGCGCCAGCCCGACCCGTCGCTTGAAACCCTTGGAAAGTGTCTCGATGGACTGATCCAGCACCGTGCCGAGATGCAGAGTTTCAATCACCTGTTCAAGCCGCGACTTCCTTCGCTGCCCGGCAAGCTCCCTGATGTCGGCAATGAAGTTCAGGAAACTCTTCGGTGTCATCTCGGCATAGCAGGGCGCCCCTTCCGGCAGGTAGCCGAGGCGCTTCTGCGCCGCCAGGGCCTGTTCCTGGATATCGTGCCCGCACACCGACGCCGTCCCGGCGCTCGGCGTCACGAAACCGGTCAGCATTTTCATCGTCGTCGACTTGCCGGCGCCGTTCGGGCCCAGAAAACCCAAGACCTCGCCCGCCTCGCAGCTGAAGCTCAGGTTGTCGACGACCGTGTGGCGGCCGTATCTCTTTGTCAGACCATCTGTTTTTATCATGGTTTTTCAATCACTTGGCGTGACATTGGCCAGTGCGGCTGCACTTTTTACCAGAAAAAAAATCGCCATTCAAGGCGCGGGGGGCGCATTACAAACGCCGGCTTTTCCGCTAGGGTGATTCCTTCGGCCCCGCAGTATAACTATAAAGAATAAGGAGTTGTCGGCATGGCAAAACGAGGCTGGTCCATCGATTCCCTCGTCATCATCTTCTCGATCATCGTCATTGCCCAGCTCATGACCTATGCGATCCCGCAAGGCGCGTTCGAGCGGCAGGCGTTCCGTGGAGACGAAAGTGCGCAGGTAGTCGTGGCGGGGAGTTTCGAATATGCCGACGCGGAACAGCGTGTCACGCTGCGACCCTGGCATTTCCTGGTGGCGATTCCCAAAGGTTTTGCAAGCGCGCAAGACGTCATTTTTCTGATCTTCATCGCGGGAGGCGTGATCGCCATTCTGCGCAAGAGCGGTGCAATCGATGCCGTTTTGCACAAATCCGTGGACAAGCTTGGAGCCAGTCCATGGATACTGATTGCCGGTTGCCTCGCCATGTTTGCCGTTGGGTCCTACACCATCGGCATGGGCGAGGAGTACGTGCCGCTGATACCGATCATTGTGACTATGAGCCTCGCGATGCGCATGGACGCGATCGTCGCGATGGGCATGGTGTGGGTGCCATATGGTATTGGATGGGCTTGCGCCGGATTCAATCCTTTCGGTGTCGTCATCGCGCAAAGCATTGCGAATGTGCCGCTTTTTTCCGGCTGGTTGTTTCGGGTGATCATGATGATTGCCTTCCTTGCGGTAGGCTTTCATCATCTTTACCGCTATGCCATTCGAGTGCAGCGGGATCCCCAGTCGAGCCTCGTCGCGCACATCGACTACAGCGACGGCTTCGATCCGCCCCATGACGTTGCATTGACCAGGACGCGTATCCTCGTGCTGCTCGTGTTTGCCGCTGGCGTCGCGTTCTTCGTCTGGGGTGCTACTAAATATCAGTGGTATATCGATCAGCTCAATGCCGTCTTTCTTGGAATCGGATTATTTAGCGCATTAATAGCCCGCATGCCGGCTGGCGAGACCAGCAGCACGTTCATGAAAGGTGCCGCAGAGATGACAACTGCGGCCCTTATCGTCGGCTTTGCGCGAACCATCGAAGTCGTTTTATCAGACGGGCAGATTATCGACACGATCATCCATGCGATCGCCAGCGTTCTGACCACATTCGGCGCCGAGGCGTCCGCCGTCGGCATGCTCATCGTGCAGACGATCTGCAACTTCTTCATACCGTCGGGCAGCGGCCAGGCGTTTGTCACGATGCCGATTATGTCGCCGCTCGCGACCCTGACCGGCGTGCCGCAACAGACTGCCGTCCTCGCCTACCAGTTCGGGGACGGTTTCACCAACATGATCGTGCCGACGAGTGCGCTGGTCATGGGCGCCCTGGCGCTGGGAAGGATTCCATATGGTGCCTGGGTGCGTTTCGTCGGTCCCTTGCTGCTGAAGCTGTTTGCCCTTGCGATCGTATTCCTGGTCGCCACGATCCATTTAGGGGACGCTTTCGGCTTCCATCCCCTGTGAATCGGACCCTGGCGGCGGTGATGTGATTCCCATCATGATGTCTATGACCGTGCCGACGCCTCTGTCGCGGGGGTCAGCTGCTGGCTTGAGCTCTCCCCGGTCGCGCCAGATAACCTGGACGTCTCCGAAATCCCAGGAGTGCGGCTCGACCCGGTAACCGCGATCGCCAAGCGCCGAGATCGTCTCTTGTGGTAACGGACGGCTGATGCTCATCGTGATCAGGTCGGGCGGCAGCAGCTGGTGGTGAAACCGCGTCGCACCGACGGCATCGAGAGGTGACATGCCGAAATCGAGAATATTGACGATTGTCTGAAAGACGGAAGTAAAAATCGTCGAACCACCGGGCGTGCCGAGTACCATTTCGACCGCGCCGTCCCTCAAGAGAATCGTTGGCGACATTGACGACAGTGGCCGCTTGCCTGGTTGGATTTCATTCGCCGTCCCGCCAATAACGCCGAACACGTTGGGTACGCCCGGTTTGGCACTAAAATCATCCATCTGGTTATTCAGAAGAAAACCGGCGCCGGCAACAACGACGCCACTACCGTATGCCCAGTTGATCGTATAGGTATTCGAGACGGCGTTACCCCATTGATCCATGATCGAATAATGCGTGGTATCAGGGGATCCATGACCCGGTGCGACGGCATCGAGTTTCGAGATGTTTTCGGGATCGACGTCCCGTGCACGTCGCGCGATGTAATCCTCGGCGAGGAGCGCGTCCATGTTGACATCGATGTAGTCGGGATCGCCGAGATATTCTGCTCGATCGGCGAATACCCGTTTCTCCATTTCGGCGACAAGGTGGATGTATTGCGGTGAATTATGCGTAACGCCTTCGAAGTGATCAGCAAGATAGTCCTTCATCTTGAGTAGCTGAATGACACCGAATCCGCCCGAGCTCGGCAGCGGCGCGGCAAGAATCTGGTAATCGCGCCAGTCAGACCGAATAGGCTCCCGCCAAATCGCCTGGTACGTCGCGAGGTCTTCCATCGTGATCAAACCACCGCTCGCTGCCATTTGTGCAACGATCAGCTCCGCGGTCTTGCCCCGGTAGAAATCGTCGGCACCGGACTCCGCGATACGCCGCAGCGTCGCAGCGAGTTCCGGCTGTTTGAACCGACGATCGGTGCTGACATCGCCGAAATAGTCGCTGAAATTGGTTCGGCCGCGGAAATGCTCGTGGTGTGCGCGAATGTCGTTAACCAGAATCTCGGCAACGTAGAACCCGCGGTCGGCCAGTTCCGCGGCGGGCATCACCACATCGCTCCAGGACAGATTGCCGTAGCGCCGATGCGCTGCCCACATGCCCGCAACCGTGCCCGGTACCGCTGCGGCCTGTGCGCCGACCAGTGAGGAATCGGGTATGTACTCTCCGTGTTCATCGAGGTACATGTCGCGATCCGCCGCCAGCGCGGATTTTTCCCGGTAATCCAGGAACAACGCGTCGCCGTCGAGATAAATGAGCATGAATCCACCGCCGCCGATATTGCCGGCATCGATATAGGTCACGGCAAGCGCGAATCCCGTGGCGACCGCAGCGTCCACGGCGTTGCCGCCTTTTTTCAGGATCCCGGCAGCGATTTCCGCGGCATAGGGTTCGGGTATCGCGATCGCAGCCTGCCTCGTTTCGATCTCGAGACGGGATACATCGGCGGGCTGCGAGCAGGCGGCAAGGCCCAGCAGAAAAACGGCAACGATCGAATGGCGGATTCGGCGATACAAGACAGACCTGGCCAGCTGATCAACGCGTCGTCGATCCTTGCATGAAAGAATCAGCGATTCGAGCAATACCAGTCGACACCATCCTCGTCGCGTTCGACGGTCATCCGGCCTTTGTCCAGTAGATAGTTGAGGTGTGCAATCGATTCGCCCGTCGCCATGATCAGTTGATGCTTGGTAATCTCGCTCTTGAACAACGCCGGAAACACGTCGACAGCACGCTTCGGTTCCGCGCAAGTCGCCTCCAACTTGACGAGGCAATCAGCATGCTCCGCAATCAGCATGTCGAGTCTCAGATGCGCGCCGCGAAATGGCTTGCCGTGCGCCGGCAATACCAGCACATCCTCGGGTATGCGGTTTTTCAGCTCGCTCAACGACTCGAGCCAGTCGGCAAGCGGGTTGGCAGCCGGCTCGGTCGGATAGACGCTGACATTCGAAGAAATCGTCGGCAACAGCTGGTCGCCCGAGATCAATACATTGAGTGCCCGACAGTAGAGACAGGCATGTTCGGGTGAATGGCCACGACCGACGATGACCTCCCAGCGATGATCACCGATCTCGAAACTGTCGCCATCCTTCAGGCGCACAAAAGATTCCGGCAGCTCTGTCACGTACTTGCCGAACATGCCGAACATCTTGTGATAACGCTCCATCTGCTCCGGTGCAAATCCCGCCGCCTTGTAGAAACGGTCGCCTTCCTTCGGCGTTTTGCGCCCGGTATCGGCGACGAGGACCCGGCACAACAGGTATTCCTCGCGTGGCATCCACAACGGAACGTCGAACCGATCCGTCAGCCAGCCAGCGCAACCGACGTGATCGGGGTGCAAATGGGTGACGAACACGCGCTTGACGGGCCGGTCCCGCATGACATCGACGAACGTTTTTTGCCAGACATTTCGCGTGTCTTCGACATCGACGCCGGTATCGACGATGGACCAGGCGTCTCCGTCCTCGAGGAGCCACAGGTTGATGTGGCCGAGCGCGAACGGCAGCGGCATACGTAGCCACCGCATGCCTGGAGCGACCGCCATGCTCCCGCCGGCCTCGGGCAACTCCGCGAATTCGTACGTGATATCGGTTTGGGTTTCTGCGGCCAGCATCGAAACATCATCTCACGTGCGGGACGGGAATACTCGAAATTAAAGCCCTGTCGCTCGTCAGGCCGCCCGGCTCGTGATCTGCACGAAGCCCGTAAGCCTTTCCTCGATTTTCTTGCGCGCTTTGTTTGCGGCTTCCTCCTTGACGGGGCCGTATCCGCGAATCTCGAGGTATTCCTCGATGATGGCCACACCCAAGTCGATGTTGTGCGACGACAGGTGTTCAAGGATCTCGGCGACATGCTGCTCGAACTCCTCGATCAATGCCCGCTCGATGCGCCGTTCCGCGCTCCAGGCGAATGGATCGAGGCGCGTGCCGCGCAGGCCACGCAACGATGCCAGCACGCGAAAAACAGGAATCATCCAGGCACCGAACACTCGTTTACGGGGACGTCCACGGGAATCGACACTATGACTCAATAATGGCGGCGCGAGATGAAACCTGAGCTTAGCCTTGTCACCGTATTCCTGCCGCACCTTGTTTAAAAAGCCGGTCTGCGTGTACAGCCTTGCGACTTCGTATTCGTCTTTATAGCTAAGTGTCTTGAAATAGGCGCGCGCGACTGCCTCGGTCAGCCGTAGCTCGTTGCGGCCGGCCATTGTCGCCTCAGCCTTTCGGACTCGTTCGACGAGACTGCGGTAACGATCGGACAATCTCTCATCCTGGTAGTCGACGAGGAACTCGGCACGACGACGGATCATCTTGTCCAGTGACTCTATGCCTTTGACGATTTGCTGCGGATCTGCGATTTTCTCCTGCACGAACCGCGCATCGCTGGCAGCGATGCGCCCCCAGCCGAAGGCCATCCTGTTTTGCTCGACGGCCACCCCGTTAAGTTCTATCGCGCGCAGCATCGCGTCGAGCGAAACCGGGATCAGCCCGCTTTGCCAGGCGTAACCGACCATCAGCACGTTCGAATAGATCGTATTGCCGAGTAAGGATTCCGCAAGATGATTTGCCGCAATCGTCGACAGATTTTCGCTGCCGACAATATGACGGATGGCCTCGACCCGTTCGCCCGCCTTCAAATTCGCGTCGCGGAACTTGACGAAATCCGCAGTCGCCATCTCGGTCGTGTTGAGAACGGCACGTGTCTGGCCTCCGCGCAAGGTGCCTGCCGCTTTCGGCGAGGTGCTGACGACGAGATCGCAACCGATCAGCGCATCCGCCTGCTGTTTATCAATGCGCACCTGGTTGAGCTCACCGGGTACGCGCGCGATGCGGATGTAACTCAGCACGGGGCCGAACTTCTGCGCGAAGCCCATGAAGTCGAGCACACTGGCGCCCTTGCCCTCCAGGTGTGCCGCCATCGTGATCAGAGCGCCGACGGTGACGACGCCGGTGCCGCCGACACCGGTCACGAGCAGATCGTAGCCCGAGTCGATTGGCGGCGCTTCGGGCAGTGGCAGCGAGGCGAGCTTTTCTTCCGGGAAACCCCGCTCTGCACGGTCTTCCTTGCCTGTCAGCCGAGCACCTTCGACAGTCACAAAACTCGGGCAAAAGCCGTTCACGCAGGAGAAATCTTTGTTGCAGCTGTTCTGGTCGATCTGCCGCTTGCGGCCGAAAGGTGTTTCCTTGGGAATGACGGACAGGCAATTCGACTCGACCGAGCAATCGCCGCAGCCTTCGCACACCAGATCGTTGATGACGACGAATTTGTTCGGGTCTTCGAGCAGTCCGCGCTTTCTTTGGCGCCGTTTCTCGGTCGCGCAGGTCTGCGCATAGATGAGTATCGTCACGCCGGGAATGTCGCGCAATTCCCGTTGCACGGCGTCGAGGTCGCGGCGGTGTGAGAGCGTTGTACCTTTGGGAAAGTCGGCGAGATCGAAGTCTTCCGGTTCGTCGGAGACGACGGCGATTCTTTCGATGCCTTCGGCGCGTACCGAGTGCGCGATGCGTTCCACGGTGATCGGGCCATCGACCGGCTGGCCGCCGGTCATGGCTACCGCGTCGTTGAAGAGAATCTTGAACGTTATGTTGGTTTTCGCGGCGAAAGCCTGCCGAATCGCGAGCGACCCGGAGTGGTAATAGGTGCCGTCGCCGAGGTTCTGAAAGATGTGGCGGCCGCCGTTATACAGCGAACGCGTGACCCAGTTGATGCCTTCGCCGCCCATCTGGATCAGGCCGTCCGTGTCACGGTTCATCCAGTTGGCCATGAAATGGCAGCCGATGCCGGCAAGCGCTTGCGAGCCCTCGGGGACGCGCGTCGACGTGTTGTGCGGGCATCCGGAGCAGAAGTAAGGCGTCCTGGTGGCGCCCTCGATCCTGATGTTAGGTGGTTCCGACGCCGTCAGTTTTGCCGCCCGTTCACCGAGGTTGAGGCCCGGCATGGCGGCATCCATTCGTTTCGCGACGATGCCGGCGAGCATGGTGGGTGACAGCTCGCCGACCCAGGGCACGAGGCGGTTGCCGTACTCGTCTTCCTTGCCGACCATGCGCTGCGGCTTGCGCCCCGGGTAATCGTAGAAGTATTCCTTGAATTCGCTCTCGATCAGGCCGCGTTTCTCCTCGATGACCAGCACTTCATGCTTGTCGCGCACGAAATCGAGGGCAGCATCGTGCGCCAGCGGCCACACCATGCCGACCTTGTACACGTCGAGCCCGATGCGACGCGCCTCCTTGTGGTCGATGTCCAATAACCGCAGCGCTTCCATGAGGTCGAGATGGCCTTTGCCGGTCGTGACGATGCCGTAGCGCGGGTTCGACGTGCCAAAGATCTTGCGATCGATCGGGTTCGCTTCGGCGAATGCGAGCGTTGCCGCTTTTTTTGCCTCGAGCCGTTCCTCGATCTGCGGCCCCGGGTAGTCGGGCCAGCGGATGTGCAGGCCGTCTGGCGGGATCTCGAAGTCGGGCGTGACGAATTCCGGGTAGGGAGGCAGCTCTACCGACATCGCCGACTCGACAGTTTCCGAAATCGCCTTGAAACCGACCCACATGCCGGAATAGCGGGACAGCGCGATGCCGTAAAGTCCGAACTCGAGGTACTCGGCAACGTTGGCCGGGTTGAGATTCGGCATGAGCCAGGTCAGGAAAGCGACGTCTGATTGATGCGACATCGATGAGGATACCGCGCCGTGGTCGTCGCCCGCGATGACCAGCACGCCGCCGTGTGGCGAACTGCCGTAGGCATTGCCGTGTTTCAGGCCGTCGCCCGCGCGGTCGACGCCCGGTCCCTTGCCGTACCAGATGCCGAATACGCCGTCGACCGTCTTGTGTGGATCGGCTTCGACCTGCTGCGTGCCGAGGATTGCCGTCGCCGCAAGCTCTTCATTGACGGCCGGGAGGAAGGTGATGTTGTTTTCTTCGAGAAATTTGGCGGCGCGCCAGAGTTCCGTGTCGTAGGTAGCCAGGGGCGATCCGCGATAGCCGCTGATGAAGCCCGCCGTATCAAGTCCCGCCGCGCGGTCCATGGTTCGCTGCATCAAGGGAATGCGCACCAGCGCCTGGGTGCCGGTCAGGAACACGCGTCCCGATTCCCGCCGGTAACGGTCGTCGAGCTCGTAATTGTCGAGCGGGTAAAGCGCTTCTTTGAGTGTGGCGGCTCGGGCCATCGGCGCCCCCGGGACTAGCGGCAGATTAGCCGCAGATCATGACAGAAATCGCTCGCAAGCGGATTCCCAAATATCCCGGTATGCAATTACAAATTGCAAGAAATATCCAATATTCTGTCAAAAATGGTAGGATATTTCGATTCGAGGTCATAAGTGATATAGCGGATGTTGAGCAGGAAGGACCGCGCGATCCTCCGCGAGCTGCAGGCCGACAGCCGCCTGACGATGCAACAACTGGCGGAAAAAGTCGGCATGTCGAGTTCCGCCTGCTGGCGGCGTGTGAAGAGCCTCGAGGAATCCGGGGTCATCGAGCGCTACGCGGTGATCGTCAACCCGGCAAAAGCCGGCTTTTCGCTATCGTCAATGACGCTGGTCTCGCTCGCGCGCCACGAAGAAAGAAACGTCGAGAACTTCGTCAAGGAGGTGAAAAGGCATCCCGAGGTGCTCGAATGTTTCGCGACCAGCGGCGAGGCCGATTTTCACCTGCGCGTGGTCGTCGAGGACATCGAGGCCTACAACAAGTTTCTCGACGAGTTCATCTTCCGCATCCCGGGCGTGTCCCAGGTACGCTCGAACATCGTCCTCAAGGAAATCAAGGCGGATACCGCGTTGCCGCTGAAACCGTGAGCAATCGCTGGCTACAGTGTAAATAGAATGGTCATGGGAGCAGCTTCAGCCGCGATCCGCGTCAGGCGCGAACCTTGTTCCATTCCTCGGTCGTTGCGACCATCGTTAAAACATCGTAAGTCGCAACGATCTCGTCGTTCTGATTCGTGACCTCGGTGTCCCAGCGCACTTCGCCGTAGCCGGATCCTTCGCGCAACGTCTTTTGCTTGCAGGTGAGGCGCACCTTGAGGGTGTCGCCGTAATTGACCGGCTGTGCAAACCGCAAGTTGTCGAGACCGTAATTGGCGAGCACGGGACCAAAGTCCGGATCGACGAACAATCCGGCGGCGAACGACACGATCAGGTACCCGTGTGCCACGCGGCCATCGAAGAAGGGATTCTTCCTGGCTGCTTCCTCGTCGGTATGTGCGTAAAACCTGTCGCCCGTGAATGCTGCGAAATGATCGATGTCATCAAGCGTCACCTGTCGTGCTTTGGTATGCAGGGTGTCGCCGATGGCGAGTTCGTCGAAGGTCTTGCGGAATGGGTGCACATCGGACGATGCCTCGACGCCGCCACGGATCCAGCGATTGCCGATGGCGGCAAGGGTCTCCGGCGATCCCTGCAAAGCGGTTCTCTGCATGTAATGCAGCGCGCCGCGGACGCCGCCGAGTTCCTCGCCGCCGCCGGCGCGCCCCGGGCCGCCGTGTACGAGGTGGGGCAAGGGCGAACCGTGACCCGTTGATTCCGCGGCGCAGTGCCGGTTGATGATCAGCATGCGCCCGTGCCAGGCGGCGGTGCCGAGAACCAGCTCGCGGGCGACCTCATTATCATTGGTGACGATGGACCCGGCGAGACTGCCGTTGCCGAGCCGCGCGAGCTCAATCGCCTCGTCGAGATTGTCGTAGGGAAGCACGGTGCTCACGGGACCGAATGCCTCAACCGAATGCACGGCACTGGCGGCCAACGGCCGCTCGCAATGCAGCAGCGTCGGCATGAAGAACGCACCTTTCTCCACATCGGCATCGACGACGGTGAAGTCGCTCGAATTGCCATAGACGATCTCGGCCTCTCCGGCGAGATCCCTGACGCGGGCGCGGACTTCCTCGCGTTGCGTGTGGCTCGCCAGCGCACCCATGTCGACGTCGTCGTGCGCCGGGTTGCCGATGCGCACCTCGCCTAATGCACTGGACAAGGCTTTCACGATGTCGGCTGCAAGCTTTGCCGGCACGATGCTGCGGCGGATCGCCGTACACTTCTGGCCGACCTTGCTCGTCATCTCGCGAACAACTTCCTTGATAAAGAGATCGAACTCCGGCGAATCGGGCGTTGCGTCCGGACCGAGGATAGACGCGTTCAACGAATCGGTTTCGGCCGTGAAGTGTACGGACTCGACCACGATCCGCGGGTGCTGTTGCAGCTTTTCGGCCGTCGACTTCGAGCCGGTGAACGCGACGACATCCTGGCAGGTCAGGTGATCGAACAGGTCGCCGACACCGCCGCAGATCAGCTGCACCGATCCCTCGGGCAGGATATCCGACTCGATCATGCGCCGGAACACGAGCTCGGTCAGGTAGGCCGTGCTGGATGCCGGTTTGACGATCGCGGGAACGCCGGCGAGCAGCGCCGGGGCGAGTTTCTCGAGCATGCCCCAGCAGGGAAAATTGAAAGCATTGATGTGTACGGCCGCGCCGAGCCGCGGCGTGTAAATGTGCTGGCCGACGAATGTGCCGTTCCTGGAGAGCATTTCTGGGGCGCCGTCGAGATAGACCTTGTCATTCGGCATCTCGCGGCGGCCCTTGCTCGAGTAGACGAACAGGGTCGAGATGCCGCCGTCGATGTCGATCCAGGAATCGCCGCGTGTCGCTCCGGTCAGCGTGGACAGCTCGTAAAACTCCTTCTTGTGTTCCGTTAAATGCTTGGCGAGTTCCTTCAGCATCAGCGCACGTTCGTGGAAGGTGTACTTGCGCAGGTTCGGGCCGCCGGTTCGTCGCGCGTAATCGAGCATCGCGGCGAAATCGAGTCCTGAGCTCGTGATGCGGGCGACGGGCCTGCCGTCGACCGCGCTGGTCAGGACCCTGCCTTCGTCGGCGGCCGTGAACCATTGGTTGGCTGCGAAATTCCGGAGATTCATCTGACGTCATCCATACGGTGCGAAACGGGGTCCCCTAAGATACACAAGATTGGGAAATTTGTAATTTTTGGTGTCACAATACTCCGCATTTCACCTCCGGCGAAGGCAGGATGTCGATCCACGCGGCAAGCACGGCATTGCTCGACGAATTTCGTTCACGGCCGACCATACGCGCCGGTTCGCTGATCATCACCATTTTCGGCGATGCGATTGCGCCGCGCGGCGGCACTGTGTGGATCGGCAGCCTGATCAAAGTGCTCGACGATTTCGGCGTCAGTGAGCGGCTGGTCAGGACATCCGTTTTCCGTTTGTCGCGCGATAACTGGCTCGACGTGAACCAGATCGGTCGCCGCAGTTATTACAGCCTCACGCCTGATGGCGCGCGCCGCTTCGAACAGGCGACACAGCGAATCTACGGAGAACCAAGGCAGACCTGGTCCGGCGACTGGTTTCTGGTGCTGCTCGAAAACCTCGACGCGGAACAGAAAGAAACGGTGCGCCGCGAACTCGGCTGGCAGGGCTTTGCCGCGATCTCGAGCAGCGTGCTCGCTCATCCTTCACAGCCGAGGTCGGATCTCGAGCGGACCCTCGACGCACTCGGCGTGCAGCGCGAGCTGGTTGTGATGCAGGGACGGACACTCGGCAAGAATCAGGACGATGCCATGCGCGCGCTAGTCTACAAGAGCTGGAATCTGGACGAGATCGACCGGCATTACGAAGGGTTCATTGCACAGTTTCGTCCGGTGTGGCGTGCGGTCGAGAAGCATGCCGGATGTGACGGTCGCACGGCGTTTCAAATCCGGACGCTGATGATCCACGAGTACCGGCGTATTCTGTTACGCGATCCGCTGCTGCCCGCCGAGATGCTCCCGCCCGGCTGGCATGGCACCGCGGCATATCAGCTCTGCCGTAATCTCTACCGGCTGATTTATGCGCAGGCGGACGAATTCATGACCCAGGCGTTTGAAACCGCCGATGGCCCGCTGCCGCCGCCCGCGCCGGATTTCCGGCGGCGATTCGGGGGACTTGACTAGGGGAAGGACTGATGATGGACGAGATGACGATTGCCACGAAAAGCGCGGAGACGATGTGGGAAAACGATGCCGCGTCACAGGCGCTCGGTATCAAGGTCGAGGTATCGGGCCCGGGCAGGGCGGTGGCGACGTTTGAGGTTCGCCCGGACATGCTGAACGGCTACAGCCTTTGCCACGGCGGCTACCTTTTCCTGCTCGCCGACACGGCGTTCGCCTTTGCCTGCAATACCTACAACAAGGTAACGCTCGCCTCGGGAGCATCGATCGATTTTCTGCGCCCCGCGAAACTCGGCGACACCATCGTCGCCACGGCCACGGAATTCCACCGTGGCGGCAGGAGCGGGTTTTACGACGTCGTGCTGCAGAACCAGCACGGGCAGGACATCGCGGCGTTCCGCGGCCGCTCGCACAGCACGAACAGGGACATGTTCGAGGAATCGTGATACAGAATTCATTGAAAATTCGAAAAAAATGTGACATATTTGGGCGCTTTGGCATTGTCGGAGTAACAGGTGTATACGCAGGGGCTGGACCAGCAGGGCAAGGCGGAGCAACGGCCGCAGGCCGGGGAAACGCCGGAACGACTCGCGGCCTTTCAACAGCGCATCGATGCCGAAGAGAAGATCGAGCCCAAGGACTGGATGCCGGATGCCTACCGGCAAACGCTGGTGCGGCAGATCTCGCAGCACGCACATTCCGAGATCATCGGCATGCAGCCGGAGGGCAACTGGCTGACCCGCGCGCCGACCTTGCGCCGCAAGTCGATTCTTCTGGCCAAGGTGCAGGATGAGGCGGGGCATGGCCTTTATCTCTACAGCGCCGGTGAGACGCTAGGTACGTCGAGGGAGGAGATGGTCGGCGAACTGCTCTCCGGCAAGGCCAAGTACTCGAGCATCTTCAATTACCCGACACTCACGTGGGCGGATATCGGTGCGATCGGCTGGCTCGTCGACGGCGCCGCAATCATGAACCAGATCCCGCTCTGCCGTTGTTCATACGGGCCTTATGCGAGAGCGATGGTTCGCATCTGCAAGGAAGAGAGTTTTCACCAGCGGCAGGGATTCGACATCATGCTCGAACTCAGTCGCGGCTCCGAGGAACAGAAAGCGATGGCGCAGGACGCGCTGAACCGGTGGTGGTGGCCGTCGGTCATGATGTTCGGCCCGAGCGACAGGGACTCGGTACATTCCGCGCAGTCGATGGCCTGGAAGATCAAACGATTCTCGAATGACGAGTTGCGGCAGAAATTCATCGACGTGACGGTGCCGCAAGCCGAGTTTCTCAGTCTCAGCGTGCCGGACGACGAGCTGGAGTTCGACGAAGAGACCGGGCATTACCGCTATGGCGAAATCGACTGGCAGGAATTCAAGGACGTGCTTGCCGGTAACGGGCCGTGCAATCGCGAGCGCATGCGGGTGCGACGCGATGCGCAAGAGAACGGTGCCTGGGTGCGCGAGGCAGCCCGGGCCTATGCCGCGAAGCACGCCAAGAAAAGAGCGGCTTAGTATCGCGGTCGCGGCAGGTGGATGCGGATTTGGCCAAGCTGCCTATTGATGGAGAGATTCTATGACTGACAAAGACTGGCCGCTGTACGAAGTGTTCATTCGTGCGAAGTCGGGCCTGAGCCACCGCCATGCGGGCAGTGTGCATGCGGCGGATGACGAGATGGCGCTGAATCACGCGCGCGACGTCTACACGCGCCGCAATGAAGGCGTCAGCATCTGGGTGGTCAGGTCGAGCGAGATCATTGCATCGGACCCGGACGAGTCGGATGCGCTGTTCGAGCCTGCCAGGGACAAGATTTACCGGCATCCGACCTTCTATGAAATTCCGGACGGCGTCGAGAACCTGTGACCATGGAGCCGAAAGACGCACTCCTCAGATACCTGGTACGGCTCGGTGACAACGCGCTCGTCATCGCACAGCGCCTTATAGAAATCGTCGCCGACGGGCCGGAGCTCGAAGAGGAGCTTGCCAACGCAAACTTCTCGCTCGATTACCTGGGGCAGGCCCGCCTCTTTTACACCTATGCGGGGGAAGTTGAAGGCGCGGGCCGCAAGGAAGACGATTTCGCGTTCCTGCGGAACGACAGGGAATTCGAAAACTTCCTGCTCGTCGAGCAGCCGAACGGCCATTTCGGCGACGTGGTCGTGCGCTCGGTGCTGTTCGACGCGTTCTACCTGTTGCAGCTCGAAGCCCTGACCAGCTGCAGCGATCAGCGCCTCACGGAAATTGCAGCCAAGGCGGCGAAAGAAATCCGCTATCACCTGCGATACGGCTCGCAATGGCTCGTGAGGCTCGGCGACGGCACCGAGGAAAGCCACAAACGCGTACAGCGGTCTCTCGATGACCTGTGGAAATTCACCGGCGAGCTGTTTGCGGGCGACGCGGTCGACGACGCGATCCGCGACGCGTTCGCGGGCCCGGACCTGACGCGCCTGCAGAAGGCATGGGCAGACAGCATCGGCGCGATCGCCAGGGAAGCGACGCTCGAGCTGCCCGAGAACGGGTGGATGGCCAGCGGCGGCAAGGAAGGCCGCCACGGCGAGGAATTCAGTTACATGATCGCCGAGATGCAGCACCTGCAACGCAGCTATCCGGGACTCAATTGGTAGTGCAAAGGTGAGCGCAATATCCGCAAACGACGGCGAGCGGCTCAGCGAAGAGCGCATCTGGCGGTACCTCGAATCGGTACCGGACCCGGAAATACCGGTGCTGACAGTGGTCGACCTCGGCATCGTGCGCCAGGTCAACATCAAAGATAACGGCGTCGAGATCCTGGTAACGCCGACCTATTCCGGCTGTCCCGCGACCGAGGTCATCGAGCAGGACATTGTCGACAAGCTGATCGAGAAAGGCGTCGCCAATGTGTCGTTGAAGCGAGTGCTGTCGCCACCGTGGACGACGGCCTGGGTCTCGGAAGCCGGCCGCGAGAAATTACGGGCCTATGGAATCGCGCCGCCGGAAGAAGATGGCGGAAAACAGAGCCTCATGGACTCGCTGAGAACGATCGCGTGCCCGCGCTGCAATGCCACCGCCACCACGCTCGTCAGCGAATTCGGTTCGACGCCGTGTAAGGCTTCGTACAAGTGCGACGAATGCCTCGAGCCATTTGAATACTTCAAGTGCATCTGATCGCCGATGAGAAAGTTCCATTCCCTGACCGTTTCTGACAAGAGAAACGAAACACGCGATTCGGTGCGCATCACCCTGCAAGTGCCCGACGAATTACGCCGCGAGTTCGAATTTCTGCCGGGCCAGCACCTGCCGATTCAGATCGAGGTCGATGGCAAGCCGGTGCGGCGAACCTACAGTATCTGTTCCGTTCCGGGCAACGGCGCCTTGCAACTCGGTATCCGCATCCAGCCCGGTGGCGTCTTCTCCGGATATATCGCCGAAACCCTGGCAAAAGGCGACGTGCTCCAGGTCATGCCGCCATTCGGACAGTTTCACGCCAATATCGATCCGCAAAACAGCAAGACCTATATTGCCTTCGCGGCGGGCAGCGGCATTACGCCCATCATCTCGATTATCAGGGCGACGCTGGAAAAAGAGACTGCGAGCAGGTTTGTGCTGTTTTATGGCAACCGGCGTCAGAACACGACCATGTTCATCGATGATCTTTATGCATTGAAGAACCGGTTTCCGGACCGGCTGCAGCTTTTCTTTTTATTTACGCGCGAAGAGCAGGAATACCCGACCTTCAGCGGGCGGATCGACGGCGCGAAGACCGGCGAACTCTACGACCTGTTTTGCGCCGTCCTCGAGCCCGATGAAGCGTTTATCTGCGGACCGGATACGATGATCGACAGGGTGCGTGAAGCGCTGATCGAGCGCGGCATGGACCCCGGTGCCATTCATGTCGAGCGCTACGGTGCGCCGCGCAGGAAACCTGACGGGCCGAAAAAGACAGCGACGCCCGAGGAACACGACTGCCGCATCACCGTTATCATGGACGGTCACAAGAAGTCTTTCAAAATGTCGTCGCAGGGGCCGAACATCGTCGACGCCGCGACAGCACAGGGTGTCGAGCTCCCATACTCCTGCAAAGGCGGCGTCTGCGCCACCTGCCGGACGCACGTGCGTGACGGCGAGGTAAGGATGGAAACAAACTATGGTCTCGAGCCGTGGGAGATCGAGGAAGGCTACGTGCTGGCCTGCCAGTCACACCCCGTCAGCGACAAGGTCACACTGGATTACGACAAGATCTGATCGGCGGTCGCCGCGTTGCTTGTAAATGACGCACTGCGGCAATTTTGAGCAACGATGTACGCTGTCCGGTAAAATACGCGACCAGAACGCCTGCGAAGACAGCAGTATCAGGCAACGTGTTTCGATTGATGACTGCAGGATGCGCCGGAGAGCGTATGACCGATACTGATCAAAGCATACTCGGCTGTCCGCCGGGGCGAAAAACCGCGTACAGCCGCGACGAATTGCTCGATTGCGCACACGGCGTGTTATTCGATCCGGAGAGCGCGAGACTGCCGCTGCCCGATATGCTGATGACTGATCGCATTACGCTGATCACGAACACCGGAGGCAAGTACGGCAAGGGAGAAATAGAGGCGGAACTGGACATCGATCCGGACCTCTGGTTTTTCAAATGCCACTTCGAGGGTGACCCGGTCATGCCCGGCTGTCTGGGGCTCGATGCGCTGTGGCAACTGGTCGGTTTTTTCCTCGTCTGGTCGGGCTGTCCGGGCCGTGGCCGCGCGCTCGGCGCGGGCAAGGTCAAGTTCTACGGGCAGGTGCTGCCAACGGCAAAACTGGTCACGTACAGGCTGCAAATCAAGCGCATGATTACGCGAAAGCTCATGCTCGCCATCGCCGACGGCACGGTTGCCGTCGATGGCCGGCAGATCTACGAGGCGGAAGACCTGCGCGTCGGGCTTTTCAAGTCGACCGATGATTTCTAGGGTGTGAGCATGCGTCGCGTCGTGATTTCCGGAATTGGTGTGGTCTCCTGCCTGGGCAACACCCAAGCGGAAGTGCTGCAGTCGCTGAAAGCGGGTCGTTCCGGCATCCGTTACAGCGAAAGTTTTGCGGAGAAAGGACTGCGCAGCCAGGTTTGCGGCAGCATCGACATAGACACCGCCGAATTCATCGACCGCAAGGTGCGCCGTTTCATGGGCGACGCCGCCGCGTACTCCCATATAGCGATGCAGCAGGCGATCGACGACGCGGGGCTCGAGGCGTCCGATATCTCGAATCCGCGAACCGGCCTGATTGCATCGTCAGGGGGCGCATCGAGCTCGAACATTGTGATCTGTGCCGACACCTTGCGCGAGAAAGGCGTACGCAAGATTGGCCCTTACATGGTTCCGCGTACGATGGGTAGCACGGTTTCCGCCTGCCTCGCTACGCCGTTTCATATAAAAGGAATCAACTACTCGATCACTTCGGCCTGTGCGACCAGCGCACACTGCATCGGTGCGGCAATGGAACAGATACAGTTCGGTAAGCAGGACCTGGTGTTTGCCGGTGGCGGCGAGGAGGAGGACTGGACCCTCGCGAGCATGTTCGACGCGATGGGCGCGCTGTCGTCGAAATACAATGACGCGCCGGAAACGGCATCGCGCACCTACGACATCAACCGGGACGGCTTCGTCATCGCGGCCGGCGCGGGCATGGTAGTGGTCGAGGAGCTCGAACGCGCGAGGGCCCGCGGCGCGAGAATCTATGCGGAAATCGTGGGTTACGGGGCGACCTCCGACGGCTTTGACATGGTCTCGCCGTCCGGCGAAGGCGCCGTGCGCTGCATGGAAATGGCGCGTTCGACGGTCGGTGTGCCGATCGATTACATCAACACGCACGGCACGAGCACACCCGTCGGTGACACCAAGGAACTCGAGGCGATGCGCGAGGTGTTCGGCGAGAACATACCGAAGTTCGCGTCGAGTAAGTCGCTATGCGGCCATTCGCTGGGCGCAGCCGGTGTTCACGAGTCGATTCATTGCCTCCTGATGCTCGAGCACGACTTCATCGCGCCCTCGATCAACGTCGACGACCTCGATCCCGCCGCCGAGGGCATGCCGCTTGTCACCCGGACGATCGAAAACGCCGGCATAAAAACCGCCATGAGCAACAGCTTCGGATTCGGAGGCACTAATGCGACCCTGGTATTCCGGAAGCTCGACGACTGATTGAAAAGGATTCGCGGTTAGTCGCTCTCGCAAATCCATGTCGTTGGCTCGGGCGTCCCGCCCTCGGCACTTTGGGCCAACCCCTGCAGCATCGCCCAAAATCGCTCCCGGCGATTTCGTCGCGACATAAGCACATCCTGTACAAAAAGCCGCCCCCACGAGTCTCTCTTATCATATAGTGGAAGAGAGATTGTGGGAGCGGCTTCAGTCGCGATTCCATATATCAAGGTATACTTTCCCGACACAGTAATACCCATTCGACAGTCCTCGCCACATAGCATGAACCTATCTCCGAGCGCCGCGTCCGACATACTCGGGTCAGCGAATGAAGCCATCATCGTCGTCGATAGCGAAGGTGATATCGTTTTTGTGAATAATAAGGCCGCCGAGCTATTCGGTTACGACGAAGGAGAGCTGATCGGGCAGTCCGTCGAATCTCTCATGCCCAGGGCGTTCAGGCAGAAGCACAGGGAGCACCGCAAACGCTACAACGAGGCGCCGCACTCCCGGCCGCTCGTATCGGGTCTGAAGCTCAAGGGCCTGCGCAAGGACGGGCGCGCGTTTGACGCGGAAATCGCGCTTACGCCGATCGAATCCGGCGACCAGTTTCTCGTCACGAGCACGATTCGTGACATTACGGTCGACGATTCGTCGGAGGCGTATTTCCGGAACCTGCTGGAATCTTTGCCGGATGCGATGGTCATCATCGATCATTACGGAAAGATCACGATCGTCAACGAGCAGGCGGAGCGTATGTTCGGCTACACGAGGCAAGAGATGCTCGGCAAGGAAGTCGAGATGCTGTTGCCGGACAATGTGCGCAACAAACACATCAGTCACCGCGCCGGATATGCGCGGGAGCCGCACCTTCGTCCGATGGGCATCGGCATGGATCTCGCCGCAAAGCGCAAGGACGGTTCGACATTTCCGGTCGAGATCAGCCTGAGTCCGGTGACATCGGCAACCGGTAGCTTCGTCTCGAGCGTGATTCGTGACATATCAGCCAGGAAGAAGCTCGAGAACGACCTCATCGCAGCGCGCCGGGAGGCGGAGCGGGCCAACAAGGCGAACTCGGCGTTCCTGGCGGCGGCGAGCCACGATCTCAGGCAACCGGTGCAGGCGCTGAGCCTGCTGAACGGGGCGCTGCGCCGCACGGCCAAGGACGAACTCGTGATCGAGATGGTCGAGAGCCAGCAGCATTCGCTCGATGCGATGACAAATCTCCTGAATTCGCTGCTGGACATCAGCCGCCTCGATGCCGGCGCCGTGCAGCCCGAATTCGAGGACTTCCCGATTCAGCGACTCGTCGATCGATTGTCGGCAGAGCTGTCGCGCCAGGCGATGCAGAAGAAACTCAGCTTCAATTCCTGCAGATGCGACACGATCGTGCGCAGCGATCCGAACATGCTCGGCGAGATTGTCCAGAACCTGGTCTCGAACGCGATCCAGTACACGGACAGCGGCAGCGTTTCGCTGAGCTGCACGGAGGAGGGCGGACACTTACGGCTCAGCATCGCCGACACCGGGATTGGCATCGAGCCGGACCAGATCGAACAGATCTTTCAGGCATTTCACCAGATCAAGTCACCGGGCCGCGAAAAGGAGGGATTCGGACTCGGCCTCGCGATCGTGAAGCGCATGGCAGATCTGCTCGACCACAAGATTTCAGTGGAATCCACTCACGGAAAGGGATCCACGTTCTCCGTATCCATGCCGATCGTCACGGAGGCGAAGAAAGTCAGGAGAAAACCGGGTAAGTCACACGCGCGCGCAGCCGAGCTCGCATCCGGTCTCGTCATTCTGATCGAAGACGACGTGCAGGTCGCGAATGCCTGGGGACTGCTGCTCGAGGCGGAGGGATTTCGTGTCGCGGCCGCTGCATCGGCCAAGGAGGCACGGGCTGTGGTCCAGCACCTGGATACGGCGCCGGAACTCATTATTTCGGATTTCTATTTGCTGGATGGATCGACCGGCGCGGAGGCGGTGGCGGAAATTCGCAGGCACTTCGATCGCATCATTCCTGCGTTCATCGTGAGCGGCGATACCTCGAAAATGGTCAAGGAAGCACGGACGACGGAGAATTGCCGCATCATGAACAAACCGGTGAACACGGATCACCTGTTGCTGGTCGCGAAGGAGGCAGCCGCAACGGGCATCGTGCCCCCCGATTAGAGCGTGACGAAAGCAATCCAGCTCGCACTGGATTTGGATAAGGCTACACCGACGATATAGGCGAAGACCGCCAGGCTGCAGACGAAAGCCGTGGTCCTGGTGCGCATCGTCTTGCCCCTGCCGAGGGCGATCGCACCCAGCACGATATAGGCGACGAGCGCGGCGAGCTTTATCGTCAGCCAGTTCTGCCGAAGCAGCGGCAGATTCAGGATGACGATCAGGCCGACGCCCGTCGCCAGGAGCACCGTGTCGATGACGTGCGGCGCGATCTTTGTGAACTTGTGCGTGAGCTTCGGCGAACCCGTCATCATCCAGTAACCCCGCAGCATGAATCCGAGGATGGTCAGGATAACGGTGCTGAGGTGTGCGAGTTTCAGTGTCTGGTACATGGGTCTTTTCGCCCGGTCGTCGGCCTGGGATGAACGGCATTCTGGGTGGGTCCAAGCGTACGCGCAACCCGGCCCGTTATACGGATACTTACGTATGGCTTAACCGGGGCCAGATGGCAATGTGGCCACTGGGATCCGATTACTTCACTTGATCACTTGCCCATGTCAAGAGCCTTTATCTACGCCAGTCTTGTGCTGGCGCTCTCTACTGCGGTTTCGAGCATGCTGCCTCGCGCCGTCCACGCGGCGTCGATGGCCGAAGCGGAGGAAAAGGTCAGCGGGCCCGCGATAGACGAAATCGTCGTCGTCGCACACAAGTCCGAGCGCTCCGTTCGCGATATCGCTGCCAGCGTCACGGTATTGTCGCGCGACCAATTGAGCGCCGACCTGGCCACGACGGTGGCGGATATCTTTCGCTACTCGCCGGGCATCGATTACGAAGCATCGGGCTCCCGCTTCGGCACCGAAGGCGTAAACATACGCGGTATCGGCGGCAATCGTGTCGCGATGCTGATCGATGGCGTACCGCTGAGCGATCAGTTCGACATCGGCAGTTTCTCGAACGCGACGCGCGACTTCATCAATGCCGGGCTCATCGAACGCATCGAGGTTCTGCACGGGCCGGCATCCGCGCTTTACGGGAGTTCCGCGATCGGCGGCGTGGTCGCGGTGCGCACGCCGGATCCGTCCGACCTCCTGGGGCAGGACGCGCATGGCGGCGACGTCACGCTGCATTGGCGCGGCGCCGATGAAAGCACGCACGGCACCGGACTTTTCGCAATTGGCGATTCCTCGGCGGGCTTGCTGTTCGGTGGCAGCCTGCGGAGCGGTAATGCGCTCGATTCGGCGGCCGTCGAACGGCAACTCGACCTGCGCGAGTACGAGCGCCGCTCGGCCATCGTCAAATTCGTGGCCGACAATGCGGCGGGGCGGACCTGGCGAGTGGGCTTTATCCATCAGGATGCAGACGTCACTTCGAAACTCAATTCGCGTTTGGGAGATGGCCGATTTCGCTCGACCACGGCACTCGAGGGTGACGACACTTACGTAATGGACCTCCTGAGCGTCGAGTATGGATTCGGTTCGCCGGGCGAATGGGTCGATGCGGGAGTCCTGCGCGGATATTACGAGGCCGCGGAGATTTCGCAGCACACGCTCGACGAACGGGGATTGGCAAGCACACCGGTATCGATCGACCGGTTCTTCAATTTCGAGCAGGATTTGCAGGGCATCGAGCTCAATCTGCAGAAGGAAATCGACATAGCCGCCGGTTCTCACCGGCTCGGATTCGGCGTGGAGTACCGCGAGCGCGAGACCACGGAGTTTCGTGACGGCCTGTCGACGAGCATGGTCGATGGCAGCTCGACGAACGTCATCCTTGGCGAAGCTTTCCCGCTCAGGGATTTTCCCATCAGCAAAACGAAGGAATGGGGCGCTTATGTCGAGGATGCGTATTCACGCGGCGACTGGTCGCTGATTGCCGCAATCAGAGCCGACCGCTATCAGCTCACGCCCGAGAGCGACCCGATGTATACGGAAGATTTTCCGTTCATGGAGCTGGTGGAGATAACCGAGTCGGATCTGTCTCCCAAGCTCGGCGTGATTTACCGCCTTACTCCCGAAACCGACATCTACCTGCAATATGCACACGGTTTCCGCGCCCCCCCCTACGAAGACGCGAACATCGGACTGGAAATTCCGGTTTTCAACTTCCGCGCGATTCCGAATCCGGACTTGAAGTCTGAAACATCCGATGGGTTCGACATCGGTATACGGTGGCGCGGCGCCGAAAAAGGCGCACGACTGTCGGTATTTCGCACGCGATACACGGATTTCATCGAGACCAAGGTTCGCCTCGGCATCGACCCGGACAGCGGCCGCTTGCTGTTCCAGTCTCAAAACCTGGAGAAGGCGATCATCGAGGGCGTCGAAGCGGGCGGCCACGTTGACTTGCAGAGTGCGCTCGGCGAGTTTCGCCTGGACGGGTCGTTCTACCTGGCACGCGGCGAAAATCGTGAAAACGGCGAAGCTCTGAATTCGGTCGGTCCGGCGCAGGCGATCATCGGAACGAGCTGGTACGGGCTGGATGAAACTCACTCCGTGCGGCTGCAGGCGACGTTCACAGAGGCCTGGGACGATCGCGATGAATCACGTAGCGAACTCTTCAAGCCGGCGGGACATGCCGTATTCGATCTCTATTACACACACCGGCTCGGCGATGCGGCGACCATCCGAGCCGGGCTACTCAACCTGATGGATCGCGTTTACTGGAACTGGTCGGATGTAAGAGGCCTGACTCCGACAGACCCGGTGATTCCTTATCTGGCACAGCCGGGCCGTAGTGTTTCGGTAAGCGTGAACTTCAACTGGCAATGATCAATGAAAAACAGGAAACAACAGGAGCGCGAATCATGAAAATCGCAAGCACTGTTCGAACAGTCTTATTGATGACCGGGGTATTGGCGCTGCTGGCCTGCGGGCCGCGCGGCGAACAGACCCCGGCGACGTCTGCCGACACGGCGGTGCACGACGCCGAAGTGGCCGCGGGCGCGATGGGTGACGTCATGGCACGGGGCGAGGCGGTTTATCGCGCGAACTGCGCGGCCTGTCACCAGCCGAACGGGGAAGGCCTCCGCGGAGCCTTTCCGCCGCTCGCGGCCTCGGATTATCTGCGCGGCGATCGCCGCCAGGTGATGCAGGCCGCGTTATTCGGACTGTCCGGTCCGATCACGGTCAACGGCGTCGACTACAACGGCGTGATGCCGAGCATGAGCTATCTCAGCGACGCGGATCTCGCCGCCGTGCTGACTTACGTATTTGCCTCCTGGGGCAACGACGGCGCCGCGGTGTCCGTCGAGGAAGTCGCGGTACTGCGCGCGGAGCTCGGCGAATCCGGCGAAATGGTTGCGGGCCAGCGCCATACCGGCGCCACCGAAGGCGAGCTTCGATATCGTGGCGCGCCATCGCCGATTCCCCCCGGCGAGACGCGCCCGTTGATGGGCGCAGGCGGGCCGGTCCTGAGCGAGCCCGAATATGCCGTCGCCACGCAGCTCTACTTCGAGCGCTGCGCCGGCTGCCACGGCGTTCTGAGAAAGGGTGCGACCGGCAAACCGCTGACACCCGATATCACCGTCGAGAGAGGCACCGAGTACCTGAAGGCGCTGATCACTTACGGCTCGCCGGCCGGCATGCCGAACTGGGGCAGCTCCGGCGAGCTGACCGCCGAGCAAATAGATATCATGGCGCGCTTCCTGCAGCAGGAGCCACCGGCACCGCCGGAATTCGGCATGCCGCAGATGCGCCAGTCCTGGAAGGTCCTGGTCGCGCCGGCGGATCGCCCGAGCGCCCCGCAACACGATCGCAACATCGAGAACTTCTTCTCGCTGACGCTGCGCGACTCCGGGCAGGTGGCCATCATCGACGGCGATACCAAGGAGGTCGTCAGCATCATCGAGACCGGTTAC
>JBFHXJ010000041.1:0-32974 GCA_041598995.1 Woeseiaceae bacterium
CGAATATTTCCGCCTTGCCGTAAATCGCGTGCGTCAGCGAGCCTTCCAGCAGCACGATTTTTTGCGCACCGAGCCGCATCGTGCCGCCCAGCTCGGAATCCTCGTCGCGTTGCTCGCGCTCGCCGGCGCTCGTTTCCCATTCGGTGATGAGCGCGACCACCGGATGGGGTGTGCCACGTTCGAACTCCGTGCTGTGCGCGTTTTCCAGCTCCGCGAGATCGCGCGCGATCTCGATTATTGCGACCGGCATGCCGAGGCAGATTCCCAGGTAAGGTACCTGGTTCTCGCGCGCAAATCGCACTGCCTTGACCTTGCCCTCGATGCCACGGTCGCCGAATCCGCCCGGCACGACGATGCCGTCCATGTCCTTCAGGCGCTCGATCCCGTCACGCTCGATATCCTGCGATTCGACATAGTGGATATTGACGCGGGTTCGCGTGTGAATGCCACCGTGCAGCAATGCCTCGGAGAGCGAGATGTAGGAGTCGCGGAGATCGACATACTTGCCGACCATCGCGATGTTCACCTCCGCCTCGGGTGCTTTCTTCGCCTCGACGATGGCTCGCCACTCGCTGAGATTCGCCGGCGGCAGATCCATTTTGAGCTGCTCCACGACGATGTCGTCGAGGCCTTCCTTGTGCATCATCTCCGGGATCTTGTAGAGATCGTCGACGTCATACGCCGAGATGACCGCCTTCTCCGGCACGTTCGTAAACAGCGCGATCTTGCGCCGCTGTTCCGCTGGCAGCACCTGCTCCGAGCGGCACACGAGTATGTCCGGCTGAATTCCGATCGAACGAAGCTCTTTCACGGAATGCTGTGTCGGCTTGGTCTTGATCTCGGATGACGTCGCGATGTAAGGCACGAGGGTCAGATGCACGTAGACCACCTTCTCGTGTCCCTTCTCGATGCCCATCTGGCGAATCGCCTCGAGAAACGGCAGCGACTCGATATCGCCGACGGTGCCGCCGATCTCGACCAGGCAAATATCGGCATCACCGGCGCCCAGGCGAACGCTCTCCTTGATTTCGTCGGTGATGTGCGGAATCACCTGCACGGTCGCGCCCAGGTAGTCGCCGCGCCGTTCCTTGCGGATCACGGACTCGTAGATGCGCCCGGTCGTGAAATTGCTGTTGCGCCCGGTCGTGGTGCGGACGAAGCGCTCGTAGTGCCCGAGGTCCAGATCGGCCTCCGTGCCGTCCTCGGTCACGAACACCTCGCCGTGCTGAAACGGGCTCATCGTGCCCGGATCGACATTGATGTACGGATCCAGCTTGATCATGCTGATCGACAGCCCGCGCGATTCGAGGATCGCCCCCAGGCACGCCGACGTGATGCCCTTGCCCAGTGAAGAGACCACGCCGCCGGTAATGAAAACATACGCTGTCATTTTTTGGCCTTGTGTTTCAGCGCCGGGAAATAATAAAGGGTCAGATCAAAAAACACGGATTCGCAGCAATACGTCAGCGAATGTGCTCTTAACCTAACCCGGAAGAAGCCGTACAAACGGTAAGTCCGGCTCCCATTAAAGACCCGTCGTTGGATAAAAGACGGTTTTAGACGGTAACAGATCGTCTGGGCTTAAACAATGCAGGCAAATGGCGACGCTATGTCTTTAACCTAATGCAGTGATGCGTGGTTGCACCAGCTGACGCCGAAGCCCGCCTTGTCGGTACATTCGGCGGCGATCCACAGGTCCGCCACGGCCACGAGCTTGTCGCCTGCATACAGGAGCGGCAGGCGTTCGCGCATCCACGGCACGATGCCGGCCTGCTGCAGGAGCTTTTTCAGTTTCTGGGTTCGCTCGTGACCGGCGGGACGGATTTCCTCGCCGCCGTGGCGATACGACACCCGCAGGCCTTCACCGACAAGCCCCGGAGCGACGCCGCCCGCGACGCCGGCTTCGAGGGCCAGCTTCCCCAGCCCAGCGCCGAGATCGAGCGGCTGCCCGGGCTTTAAGCGCGCCGCCGGCTCCGCCGGCGCCTCCGCCATCGCGGTCAGGATGTACAGGTGGCCCCGGTAGCGCCGCAGCTCGGCACCCGGCCAGCTGACGAGTGGCTGTGCGTCTTTGCGTGCGGGAATCAGTTCGTGAACGGCCTGGTACAGGCGCGTCGCCGGTGGCGGCGGCAGGCCGCTCAGATTGACGGCCTGGCGCAGCAGATTGCGCTGGCGTGCCGGCGTCAGCGCTTGCAGGACCTCGAGGTCGAGTCGCGCCGGCGTGCCTGCCGCGGCGAGGTCGATGTCGGCGAGATCCTTCAAAAGCATGCTCGCCTCGCTCGCGAGGTCGGCGCTCTGTTTCAGGCGGGCCGACACGGCGGGCCAGCGCGCCGCCAGCCTCGGCAGGATTTCCTGGCGCAGGAAATTACGGTCGAAACGCGTATCCGCATTGCTCGGGTCGTCGATCCACGATAGCCCATGGCGTCTCGCATACGCCTCGATCGACTCGCCGGACACGCCGAGGAGCGGCCGCAGCAATCTGCCTGCACCGAATGTCTGCGCCGCGCCGATACCGGCAAGACCGGCGACGCCGCTGCCGCGCATCAGGTTGAGCAACAGGGTTTCGGCCTGGTCTTCCTCGTGATGCGCGCTCAATACACAGTCGCCGCGTTCCACCAGCGTCTGCAAAATCGCGTAGCGCGCCTGCCTCGCGGCAGCCTCCGGGCCGCTCTTCAGGTCGCTGTCCACGGTCACGCGCCGGTTCGATGAGGCGACGCCGAGTTCGCCGGCGAACTGTCGGCAGTGTTGTTCCCATTTGTCCGCGTCCGGATGCAGCCCGTGGTTGACGTGAATCGCGACGATCTCCGCTTGCCCGTGTCCGGCCGATTTCGCGAGTGCATGCAACAGCACGCTGGAATCGATGCCGCCCGAGAATGCGACCAGCCAGCGCTTGACGGGTTCGTCGGCGGTCAGTGTCGCGAGGCGTTCGAGCAGGATGTCCGAGTCGAATGACATGACCCAAGATTACTGATTAAGGGATCGCGGCTAAAGCCGCTCCCACGAAGTCGCTCCCACGAAGCCGCTCCCACGGTGGTGGAATTAGCCGTCCTTGTATTGGCCGAAGCCGGCGAGGCGTCGCTGGCGGAGCTCGACGAGCTGATCGAGGTCCAGTTGATCAACGTCAGCCAGGTGCTTCAGGATGGCATTGCGAATGACAGCGGCGGTCGCTTCCGGGTCGCGGTGCGCGGCGCCCAGCGGTTCCGGCAAGACCTCGTCCACGAGACCGAAACCGTTCAGACTGTCCGCGGTGATGCGCATCGCCTCTGCCGCCTCTTCCGCCTTTTCCGCGCTTTTCCAGAGAATCGATGCGCAACCTTCGGGTGAGATGACCGAATAGATGCTGTACTGCAGCATCAGCAGGCGATCGCTGACGCCAATCGCCAGCGCGCCGCCGGAGCCGCCCTCGCCGATCACCACGCTGATGATCGGCGTGTGTAACTGCGCCATCACATACAGGCTATGGGCGATCGCCTGGCTCTGGCCACGTTCTTCCGCGCCGACTCCGGGGTAGGCGCCCGGCGTGTCGATCAGGGTCACGATCGGCATCGAAAATTTTTCGCCCAGCTTCATCAGCCGCTGCGCCTTCCGATATCCCTCCGGCTTCGGCATGCCGTAATTGCGACGCACGCGTTCTTTCGTATCGCGGCCTTTCTGATGGCCGATGATCACGAGCGACCGGCCGTCAATGCGACCCATGCCACCGACGATTGCCGGATCATCCGCGTACATGCGATCACCGTGCAACTCCTGGAAATCGGGCGAAATCAACTTCAGGTAATCGAGCGTGTATGGCCGCATCGGGTGGCGCGCGATCTGCGCGATCTGCCAGGCGCTCAGCTTCGAAAATATACTCTTCGTCAACGCCTCGCTCTTCGCTTTGAGACGCGCGACCTCTTCATTGATATTGATCTCGGAATCGTCGCCGACGAAGCGGAGCTCGTCGATCTTCGCTTCGAGTTCGGCAATCGGTTGCTCGAAATCCAGAAACTTGAGGTCCATAGCCGTTCAGCCAGTGATTAAGGCACAATCGCCATCGGCCCCGAAAACCGCTGCTGGCGATCGGGGCCGATGGCGCTTAACAGAACTCTACATCATTTCGCGGCTGGGTGCGTAGAGCAATCGAACGCTGTTCTGGCCCAGTAATTCGGTCAGCTTGTCTCTGAGTTCGCGACTTGGGCGTACGGTCCATTCCGGTCCGAGGTTGAGGCGCGCCGCGGCATCACTCCCCACATAATGTACAGCAACATCACAGTTTCCCTCGCGGTACGGCAGCAGCACGTCGTGCAGCCGGTTCAACAGGCGTTGTCCCTGCCCATTGGGTTCGAGGCTCAGAATCATGCTCTTTGCGCTGATTTCGATGACGCGATCGATGTGCAGGACGTTGTTCGCATTCACCTGCCAACTGCCAGCGAAGTCATCGTATCTCAGCGTTCCCGTCACGACGATGATCTCATCCTTGCTCAGGAGGTGCCGGAATTGCTGAAACGTCTCGCTGAACAACGTCGCGTCCAGGCGTCCGGTGTCGTCATCGAGCACGACGGTGATTCGATTGCCGCGTTTTCTCACGTCCATGATCAATCCGGCCACCGTTACCTCGCGACGCTGCAGCGCGTAGTTGCGTTCGCCACTCGACGTCACCGGCGGCGGCTCCGACGCAATCTCGGACAGCTTTCCGTCGACGAGTTGCATGGCGTCGCGGCGCACGGCGTCGAACGGATGCCCGGTCAGGTATAGACCGAGCGCTTCCTTCTCGTTCGCCAGGCGCTCGTGATCGTTCCATTCCGCAAGGTATGGTGTGGCGTGAGCTGTCACCTGCGCCGCGTCCGCATGAATCTGCATCGTTTCTGCCTGGGTCGTTACCGTGATACCGAACATGTCGTCCTGGCCCGCGGCACTGGCGCGTGCCTCCTGGTCGGCACATTGCAGGGCCTCCGGCAGCTCGACCATCAGGCTGCGGCGCGTCGCACCGAAACAGTCCATCGCACCGGACTTGATCATCGCCTCGAGTGCACGGCGGTTGATTTTCTCGAGGTCTATACGCCGGCAGAATTCGGTAAGGTCCGAAAACGGGCCGTTTCGCTCGCGTTCCTTGATGATTGCATCGACCGCGCTCCTGCCAATACCCTTGATTGCGCCGAGTCCGTAAACGATCTGCTCGTCGTCGGCAACGCTGAAACGGTAAGCCGATCTGTTAACGTCCGGCGGCAACAAACGGAGCCCGATTTTGCGGCAGTCGTCCTTGATCATGACGAGGCGATCCGTGTGGTCGAGATCGGCGCTCATCACAGCCGCCATGAACGCCGCAGGATGATGCGCCTTCAGATAGGCGGTCTGGTACGCGAGCAACGCATACGCGACCGAGTGCGATTTATTGAAGCCGTAGCCCGCAAATTTCTCCATCAAATCGAAAATGCGCGTCGCCGTGGCCTTGGCGACGCCGCGGTCGGTGGCGCCGGTGACGAATACCTCGCGTTGCAGCGCCATTTCCTCCGGCTTCTTCTTGCCCATGGCGCGCCGCAACAGGTCTGCGCCGCCCAGCGTATAGCCTGCCAGCACCTGCGCAATCTGCATGACTTGCTCCTGGTACAGGATGACGCCATAGGTCGATTTCAGCACCGATCTCAAATCGGGATGCAGGTAATCGATCTCGCGTTTGCTGACGTCATGCTTGCGAGCAATGAAGTCATCGACCATACCGGACTGCAGCGGACCGGGCCGGAACAGCGCAACCAGCGCGACCAGGTCATCGAACTTGTCCGGTTGCATGCGTTTGACCAGATCTCGCATACCACGTGATTCGAGCTGGAACACGGCCCGCGTTTTGCAGGCCCGCAGCAATTCGAAGGTCCCGGGATCGTCCATCGGGATGTCTCCGATGTCGAGGTGCCCGTCGGAATCGCGCGTGTTCACGATCTGCACTGCCCAGTCGATGATCGTCAGCGTCTTCAAACCGAGAAAATCGAATTTGACCAGGCCGGCTGCCTCGACGTCGTCCTTGTCGAGTTGCGTGACGACGTTCGCACCACCCTCTTCGCAATAGAGCGGCGTAAAGTCGGTCAGGCGATGTGGAGCAATGACGACACCGCCCGCGTGTTTGCCGGCGTTACGCGCCAGCCCTTCGAGAGATTTGGCGAGATCGATAATCGCCCTGACTTCCTCGTCCTGCTCATACATCCGGCGGAGCTCGTCTTCCTGCTCGAGTGCTTTGTCGAGCGTCATGCCGATTTCGAAAGGAACCTGCTTCGCGATACGATCGACGAAGCCATACGGATGCCCGAGCACCCGACCGGCATCGCGAATGACGGCCTTTGCCGCCATCGTGCCGTAGGTGATGATCTGCGACACCTTGTCCCTGCCATACATGCTGGCGACGTAATCGATGACGCGGTCACGGCCGTCCATGCAAAAGTCGATGTCGAAATCCGGCATGGACACGCGTTCCGGGTTCAGGAAGCGCTCGAACAACAGATCGTGCTCGAGCGGATCGACGTCGGTGATGCTCAAAACATAGGCAACGAGGGAGCCAGCGCCGGAACCGCGGCCGGGTCCAACGGGAATGCGTTCGTCCTTCGCCCAGCGAATGAAATCCGCGACGATCAGGAAGTAGCCCGCGAAACCCATGTCGCAGATGACTTTCAGTTCATTGTCGAGACGCAACCGGTACGGTACTGCGACATGGTCTCTCCTGTCATCGGCGACAGATTCCTTCGCAAATTTCTTCTCGAGGAAGGATTCGAGACCTTTTCTTGCTTCTGCCTCGAGGTATTCCTCCGTCGTTCGACCCTCGGGAACCGGGTACGCCGGCAGGTATGTCCGATCGAGCTCCAGCTCGAGGCTGCAGCGTTTGGCGATCTGCAGCGTATTCCGAAGCGCTTCCGGAACGTCCTCGAATAGCCGTGACATCTCTGCCGAGCTCTTGAGGTACTGATGTTCGCTGTAGCGCCTCGAACGGTCCGTTTCGGCAAGACTTCTTCCTTCCTGGATACATACGCGCGCCTCGTGTGCCTGAAAATCGTCGGCTTCGAGAAAGCGCACGTCATTGGTCGCAACGACCGGTGTGGCGGTTTCGGCGGCGAGCATCACCGCCTGCTGTAAGTAATCCTCTTCCGCGTTGCGTCCGGTGCGTGTCAACTCGATATAAAAACGATCGCCGAATATCTGCCGCCATTTCAGCAGGCGTTTGCGAGCGAGCCCCGCATGACCGGCAATGATCGCACGCCCGATGTCACCATGAATGCCTGCGGAAAGTGCAATGAGGCCCTCGCCGGCGGCACGGTCCAGCCACGCGCGTTCCGCAAGCGGCACACCGCGGTGCTGCCCCTCCAGAAACGATCTCGTGATCAGCCGCGTCAGGTTTCGGTAACCAGTGAGATTCTGGCACAGCAACACGAGGCCGAACGGCCGCTCGGCATCATCGGGATCCTTCAGCCTGAGATCGACGCCGATGACCGGCTTGATCCCGGTCGCGAGGGCCTGGCGATAGAACTTGATCAGCGCAAAAAGGTTGCCCTGGTCGGTCAATGCGACCGCCGGCATGCCCTCCCTTTCACACTTGTGAAAAAGGGCCGGTATCCGGACGGTACCGTCGACAATCGAGTACTCGGTGTGCAGATGCAGGTGAACGAACGGTTCAGTCATGACCATCCCTGGATGCAGGTCTTGTCGCTAGTGCAAGCAGCCATTTTGACGGCCATTCTAATCGCTTAGCCTCACCTATTTCATCGCGGAAACGCGGGAAAAACTCCGCCGGTGCTGCCGGCACGGCCCGTACCGCCCGAGCCGGTCGCGATGGTCCGCAGTGGCATAACCCTTGTGGCGCCGGAAGCCGTACTGTGGATAAAGGACATCCATGTCGCGCATGATCTGGTCTCGGTGGACCTTGGCGATAATCGACGCGGCGCTGATTTCAGGGATCACTGCGTCCCCGCCGACCACGGCACAGCCGTCGAGTTGCCGGTCGTGAAAGCGGAGGTCGGGCAGGCGGTTGCCGTCAACCGCGACGTAGGCCGGCTGGATGGTCAAGCCCAGAATCGCCCGGCGCATCGCCAGCATGGTGGCCTGCAGGATGTTGAGGTGGTCGATCTCTGCCGCGTCGGCCCAGGCGACCGACCAGGCGAGCGCACGCCGCGTTATGTGCCGGGCCAGGTCGGCCCGCCGGGCGGGCGAGAGGCGCTTCGAGTCGGTTAGCCCCGCGATCGGATCGTCCGCATTCAGGATCACGGCAGCCGCCACGACAGGACCCGCCAATGGCCCGCGCCCCGCCTCGTCGACTCCCGCGAAGGGCTTTGCCTCCCCGAATACGAGTGCTTGCTGCCTCATCCTGACTTGTCAGTGAGCCCGAGTACGGCCTCTGCCGCTTTCCGGTCGGCGCCTGTTGCCAGCGCCGAGCGCAGTTTATCAAACTCATCGCTGATGGCCGCGCAGCGGGCCTCGTCGCCGAGCAGGCCGGACACCGCATGCGCCAGCGCCGCCGGGCTCGCCTCGCCCTGTATGAACTCAGGCACGAGCGGCTCGCCGGTCAGGAGGTTGGGGATCGTGATGTACGGCACCTTGAGGAGCTTGAAGGCCTTCATGATCGCGTAGGTCATGCGCCCGATGCGGTACGCCGCGACCATCGGACGGCCGAGTAGCGCCGCCTGCAGCGTCGCCGTGCCCGAGGCGAGGAGCACGACATCGGCGGCCGCCATGACCCGTTCGGCATCGCCGTCGGTCAGCGTAAAGCGCGATTCGAGGTGCTCGGCTTTCACATGCGACTCGAACAGCTGCCGGATGCGTTCCGTCGTCATCGGCGCCGCAAATCGCAAACCCGGATCTGCCGCGGCCAGCCGTGCGCTTGCGGCCGCGAACACCGGACCGAGGCGCGAGACTTCGGTGACGCGGCTGCCCGGCAGGACGGCCAAGACGCGCTCGGCATCGAGGCCGAGCGCGGCGCGGGCCGCTCTTCTGTCCGGGTTCGCGGGCGTGCGGTCGGCCATCGGATGGCCGACAAATGTGGCCGCCACGCCATGCTCGTCATAGAACGCTTTCTCGAATGGCAGCAGACACAGCACCCTGTCCGCCGCGCGCGCTATCTTCCTGATGCGCCCCTGGCGCCATGCCCATACCGACGGGCTCACATAGTGCGCGGTCTTGATGCCGTGTTGGCGCAGGCGGGCCTCTACACCTAAGTTGAAGTCCGGCGCGTCGATGCCGACGAAGACGTCCGGCGGGTCCGCTGTCCAGCGTTCGATCAGGGTGCGGCGAAGCTTCAGGAGCCGCGGGATCTCCCTGAGCGGCTCGATGAGTCCCATGACCGCGAGCGTTTCCGCGGATTCCCACGTTTCGCAGCCCGCCGCCTGCATCGCCGGGCCCGCCACGCCCTCGAAGGTCGCACCGGGCTCCAATGCCAGGATCTCCCGCATCAGTCCTGCACCGAGGGCATCGCCGGACGTCTCCCCGGCGACCAGTCCGATACGCACGTTAGATCCTATGTCAGCATCCCCCATGAGCCCCGACTCTGACGCAATGGCCCGGGCCAGATCCTATCTCAATAATCCGCGATCCGATGTCAGCAGGGAATCGACAAACAGCTTGAGCTCGGGCTGCTCGGGCACGAGCGCTTTGATCTCGGCGATCGCCTGATCCAGTTTCAGCCCTTTGCGATACACGATGCGATAGGCGTTCTTGATGTTGCGAATCTGCTCTGCCGTGAAGCCGCGCCGCTTGAGCCCCTCCGAATTGATGCCCTTCGGTGACGCCGGCTGGCCGCCGACGAGCAGATAGGCGGGGACATCCCTGTTCGTCCCGGCGTACATGCCGATAAAGCTGTGGGCGCCGACATGACAGAACTGGTGTGCGCCGGAAAAGCCCGCAAAGATGACCCAGTCCCCGACGCGCACGTGCCCGGCGAGTGTCGCGTTGTTGGCGAAGATCGTGTGGCTGCCGATGCGGCAATCGTGTGCGATGTGCACGTAGGCCATGATCCAGTTGTCATCACCGATGGTAGTCACGCCTTCGTCCTGCACGGTGCCACGACTGATCGTGCAGTACTCCCGTATGGTATTGCCGTTGCCGATTTCGAGCCGGGTCGGCTCGTTCGCGTATTTCTTGTCTTGCGGATCGTCTCCGATCGATGAGAACTGGTAGATGTGATTGTTTTCGCCGATACGCGTGGGGCCGTTGATGACGACATGGCTATCGATGCAGGATCCGGCGCCGATTTCCACCTGTTCGCCGATGACGCAATACGCACCGATTTCCACGTCGTCGGCGATAACGGCGGAGTCGGCAATGAGCGCGGTCGGGTGGATCCTCATTCCTGGGCACCCGGTGCACAGGTGATGTCGGCAGCGACCGCGAGTGTCCCGTCGACGCTCGCCGTGCACTTGTAGAACCAGATACCGCGCTTGACGTTCTCGACGTCGACCTGGATCGTGAGCTGATCGCCAGGCAGCACCGTGCGCCTGAAACGCGCGTTGGCGATGCTCGCGAGAAAGAACAGCGGCCTGGGTTCGACATCGCCCAGGGTCACGTGACCCAGTACACCACCGGCCTGTGCCATCGCCTCGATGATGAGCACGCCCGGCATGATCGGTCTGCCCGGAAAATGTCCCTGGAAAAACGGCTCATTGATGGTGACGTTTTTCAGCGCGGTAATCGACTTGCCCGGCTCCAGGGCAGTGATTCTGTCGATGAGCAGGAACGGATACCGGTGCGGCAGCGTTTCCATGATGCGCCGGGTATCGAAGTCAATCGTCATCGTTGCCTGCCGGATGCTCCAGTTTCTTCACTCGCCGCACGAGCTCGTCCAGTCGCCGAAACCGCGCCACCATGCGCTTCCAGTCCTTGGCCTTTTCAGCGGGGAAGCTGGCCGTGTAAAAACCGGGCTCCCTGATGTCCTTCGAAATCATCGTCGCGCCGCCGACCACGACATCATCACATATATTAATGTGTCCCACGACCCCGGCCCGGCCGGCAAACATGCATCGTTTACCGATGATGGCGCTCCCGGAGATACCCGTAAACGCCGCCATCGCGGTGTGGTCGCCTATTTCGACGTTGTGGGCGATCTGAATCAGGTTATCGAGCCTGACGCCGTTGCCGATGACAGTATCGTCTATAGCACCGCGATCGATGGTCGTGTTGGCTCCGATTTCGACATCATTGCCGATGCGCACGCCACCGAGCTGCGGAACCTTGACCCAACCGCTGTCACTCATCGCATTACCGAAGCCGTCGGAACCGACCACTGCTCCCGGGTGCACGATGCATCGCGTGCCCATGCGCACGTCCTGCACGAGCGTCGCATTCGCGTGAATGCGGGAATCATCGCCGATGACACAGCGTGGACCAACGACGGCACCGGCACCAATTTGCACCCGCTCGCCAATGACACAGTCGTCGCCGATCAGCGCTCCCGCGCATACCTCGACGGATTGCGGAACAGTCGCGGACGAAGCAACGACAGCGGATTCATGCACGCCCGCTACGAGATCGGCATGCGCAAAAAGCGAGCTCGCAATTCTCGCATAGGCAAGGTAGGGGTCGTCCGCCAGGAGCGCGTTTACGGGACAGTCTTTTGCATCATCCGGATGCACCAGCACTGCGGCAGCATGCGTTTGCCGAAGCTGCTCCCGGTACGCCTTGTTTGCAAAAAAACTTAAGGACTGCGAATCGGCGTTAGCGAGCGTCGCGACGCGCGTTACCTCGGCTGCGGGATCCCCGACAAGCTCAATGCCGAACCTGACCGCCAGTTCGCCAAGGCTGGTCGCCAATTGAATCTCCCTCGAAACGGCACCCGATTGATATTGGTCGCAGCGACTCGGGATTAATCGCGCTTAGTTACTCCCGGCATTACCCGTGGCCTGAAAATTAGCCTCCATTGCGCGCAAGACATTCTCGGTAACGTTCACGGCAGAACTGGCATAGAGCACGCCGTCGCCGACGATCAGGTCAAAGCCTGCTGCCTGCGCATAATCCTGCACTTCCTTCAGCAATGAGCGCTGCAGATTTCCGAGTTCTTCATTGCGACGGAGATTGAGGTCTTCCTGGAACTCGGATTGCAACCGTCCCACTTCTCGCTGCAGGTCGCGCAATTCCTTTTCCGCATTGCGCCGTTCGGTTTCGCCCATCACAGCGATGTCGCGTTGGACTTTTTCGCTGAGTTCTTTGAATTCCGTCTGCTTTGCCAGAATTTCCCGCTGACGCGGCTGAAACTCTTCCTCCAACGCCGCCATCGCTACCCGTGCCTGCGGCGCCTGCTCCAACAACGCCGGAATATTCACCACGCCAATCTTGACTTGCTGTGCCGTGGCAGGCATTACGATTGAAAACATCAGCGCAATGATCGCAAATGCTTTCCCAACATGTAGCTTTACAACGTTCATATAAAAACCCATTGTCTAAAATGCTTGACCAATCGAGAACTGAAACCTTTCGATCTCGTCCCCGAAAAACCTGTCGTTGCCCAAAACTTCGTTCAGCGGTATCGCATAACTAAAGCGGAACAATCCGAGCGGTGCGAGCCACTGCACGGCAATACCGACAGATGATCTCAATTCGTCGAAGTCCGGCTTGTACTCGACCGGCGCTCCCAGCTTGTCAGTAAATCGGACTTCGCCAGTATTAAAAACATTACCGATATCGTAGAAAACGCTGGCGCGCGCCTGACTCTGAAACTTCTCCGGAAGCGGGATTATAAGCTCTAGTTGACTCGCAACCAACATATTACCGCCATAGGGATTGCCGAACGAATCCCGGGGACCCAGCCAGGACTCCTTATACCCCCGAATCGACTCGGGCCCGCCGCCAAAGAAATGTTTGTACGGCGGCACGGAAGTCGTATCGCCCAGGCCCGCCGCATAACCCAGTTCGGCATTGGCCCTGAACGTCCAGCGTCCGAACAGCGGAATGTATTTTGTATAATTGTAACGTGCTGTCCAGTACTCGACGTCGCTACCCGGAATCGCGAAGCTCAGGAACAGCGTTTGCCGCGATCCCCGATTCGCGAATATTGCCCGGTTGCGACTGTCGTAAATCCACCCGGTGATGAGTTCATAGGCTTCGAACTGCGTGCCGAAGAAAGACGCGCCACCCTCGATATTGGTCACGAATGGATTGCCGTTGTTACGAACCCAGTCCTGGGACTGCTGCGTGCTGCGTGTTGAGGAAAGCAATTCCGCATTGTTGTACGCAAGACCGATGCTAAGGTTCTGAAACTCGCTTATCGGAAAACCGTATTCGATCGACGCGCCATAGCTCGTGGTCGAAAAATCCGACGCGCCGGAAACGAATTGTGTGATATCGCGGAAGTTGATGCCCACCGTGCGGCTTACACCGTTTCTTGTTGTATACGGATCGGTATGCGACAGGCTGTAAAATGTGGAAAAACGGCCCGAAGTCGCCTGCAACGCCACGCGGTTGCCGGTGCCAAGGAAGTTGGTGTGAATGATGCTCCCGTTGAGCATCAGTTTCTGCGACTCGGAATAACCGATGCCGCCACTGAACTGCCCCGGCATTCGATACTCGAGGTCGAAATTGACATCGACGAGGTCCGGGCTGCCATCAACTGGCTGGTTCTCGACCTCTACGGATTCGATGTAGGGCAGTCGCTGCAGTCGGACCCTCGAGCGATCGATCAGGCGATTTGAGAGATAGGCGCCTTCGGCCTGACGCATTTCCCGCCGCAACACTTCGTCGTCTACCTGGTTGACGCCTCTGAAGTTGATGCGCCGAACATACACGCGACTCGCCGGATTGATATAAAAGGTTATAGAAGCGGTCTTGTTCGTGTAATCGAGTTCCGGTACCGGTTCGATTTCCGCGTTCGCGTATCCTTCTTCGCCCAGCCTGAATGACATGAACTCGGCCGATGTCGTCAGCAGTTGCAAATTGAATATCGTGCCTGGTTGTGCAAGCACCATTGCCCGAAGTTCCCTTTCTGGCACGACCATTTCACCGACGAGCTTGACGTCCGAGATCGTATACTTTTCACCTTCATGAACGTTAATGGTGACGTAGATATCCTTGCGATTCGGTGAAATCGCAACCTGCGTCGATTCGACTCGAAAATCCGCGTAACCGCGGTCCATGTAAAAGGAACGCAGGGTCTCCAGGTCCCCACTCAGCGATTCCTTCGCATATCGATCGTCCTGGCGAAACCAGGAGAGCCAGTTTGCAGTGTCGAGCTCGAAGTCTTCGCGAATCTCGTCTTCGTCGAAACTGTGATTCCCGATGATATTCACCTGGCGGATTTTTGCCCGATCGCCTTCCTTTACATTTACCGCGATGCTGACCGTGTTGTTCGGCCTGTCCGTAACGGTCGAATCGATCACGACACCATACTTGCCGCGGTCGTAATACTGTTCTTTGAGGAATTGCTGTACGTTATCGAGTACCGAACGGTCAAAGGTGCGTCCGCGAGCCAGGCCGACGCCGCGCAGCGACTCCATCAGGTCTTCCGTCTTGATGTCCTTGTTTCCTTCGATCGTAAAACTTTCGATCGACGGTCGTTCCTTGACCGCGACGATCAGCGTGTCGCCATCGCGACGCATTTCGATGTCGTCGAAAAGACCCTGTGCATAAAGCGCACGGATCGCCTCCTGGACCCGGACCTGATCGACCGTGTCACCGACGTTGATGGGCAGGTAATTGAAAACCGTACCTTCGGATATGCGCCGCAGCCCCTCGACGCGCATGTCGCGCACGACGAACGAACCCTGCAACTGCGCTGCGACGGGGGGCACCAGGGTGGCAATGAGAACCAGCAAACAAACGAGTTTTCCTGCATACCGGCGCATCGTCAGCCGATGATCCGTGCAATGTCGTTGTAGAAGGCGAAGCTCATGAGCAGGAGTAAGGCGACGATGCCCACTTTCTGCCCGAGAATCTGCGCCTGTTCAGACAGCGGGCTGCCTTTCACGCCTTCGATCGACTGGTATACGATCTGTCCGCCGTCGAGAATAGGAATCGGCAACAGGTTCAGGACGCCGAGGCTGATACTGACCAGCGCCAGGAAGTTCAGGAATGCATTCACGCCGGCCGCGGCGGAGCTACCGGCATACTGGGCGATATTGATCGGCCCGCTGATGTTTTTAATGGAAACCTCTCCGGTCACCATGCGTGCGAGCATGCGAATTGTAAATCCCGTCGAAGTCCAGGTTTTCGCGACGGACTGCGCGAGTGCCGCGAACGGACCGTACTTGCGGACGTACCAGTAATCGGCCGAACTCTGGCTGATGCCGACGCCGAGCCATCCGATCGTTTCGCCATTCTCTTCCCGCGAGCCGATCGTCACTTCGCGCGACAACGGCTCGCCGTTGCGAAGGAGATCGACCACGACCCGTTGAGCGGGACGTGCCCGGACCACCTGCTGCAGGTCGGCAAAGGTGACAATCTTGTCACCATCGATCCCGGTAATCCGGTCGCCGGGACGGATCCCGCCCAGGCTCGCTGCGCCACCTTCGGAAACCTCGCCGACGTCTGCTCGCGGCTGCCACGGCTGAAAACCGAGACCCTCGAAAAGCGTGCCGGGTTCCGTCAATCGGGATGCATCGTCACCGACATCGATCGTCGTCTCGCGCAGGCGTCCGTCCTCGCTTTCGAGCTCGATCCGCACGCGGCCATCGGCGAGCATGTCGTCGAGCATTGACACCAGGGCAGTTTCCCAGTCGGTAGCCGGCCGCTCTCCCACCTTCAATATGCGATCCCCGAATTCAAGCCCGGCCACGTCGGCATAAGTACCGGGCGTGACCTCGCCGACCGCCGGCTTCATCGTCGGCACACCATTGATAAAGAGAATCCAGTAGGCGAGAAACGCGAACAGAAAGTTAAAGAACGGACCCGCCAGTAGCACCGCAATACGGCTCGAGACTGGCCGGTGATTGAACGCCCTGCCCTGGTCTTCCGCTTCGATCGGGCCTTCGCGCTCGTCCAGGAACTTCACGTATCCGCCGAGCGGGATCGCCGAGATACAGTATTCCGTGCGGTCGCGGCCGGCGACCTTCATCCAGAGCGGCTTGCCGAAGCCGATCGAAAATCGCAGCACCTTCATCCCCACGAAACGACCGACGATGTAATGCCCGAACTCGTGCACAGCGACAAGCACGCTGATGGCCACGATGAAGGCCAGCAGATTGATCAACGCAGTCGACATGAGATCGACTCTTTCCTTTTTAAATTCATGAGCTTAACCGATTGCCGTCCGGGCGTTTCGACAGACGCCTCAAGATACTGACTGAGTGGCGGGCCCGCAGTTCCTTGGGACTGTAAAAACCTCATTATGAATGATGACTGAATTTCGCGTCGCATCATTGCATCCCAATCCAGCTCATCGCCAGGGCAAACAGGGGTGCTGCAGCGGTCACGCTGTCGATCCGGTCCAGTACGCCGCCGTGACCCGGAAACAGCGTGCCGCTGTCCTTCACGCCGGCATGTCGTTTGAACATGCTGACGGTCAGGTCGCCGACGACCGAAATCATGGCCACCGCAAGGCAAAACGGCAGCAGCACCGCGATGTCGATCTCGAGCACCGGCGCGCCGACCGCCGCGAGGAGCATGACTGCGCAAAGCCCGCCGAGCACTCCTTCCCAGGTCTTGCCGGGACTTATTCGCGGCGCCAGTTTGACCCGGCCAAATCCCTTGCCGACGAAATAGGCACCGATGTCCGCGACCCAGACGATGAGCAGCGCAAAGAGGAGCAATTCCGGTCGTCGCAAATAAAGAAGATCGAGTGCGAGCCATGCCGGCACAACGACCAGCGCGCCACAGATCCAGCCGACCGATCGCGCGATCGGCGTCGGAAAGAGAAACATCCAGCCGAGTGCCGCCAGCCACCAGCCGAGCGAAATCTTGAGGACGGAGTCGACGACGACCGGCTCATGCAAGTTCATGTAGAGCAGGGCGAGCAGGATCGCGATGAACAGCACGTACAGGCCCCGGCGCAATTTCTGTTCCTTGAAGATAAACCCGGACCACTCCCAGGCAGCGCCGAGCATCAGGAGGATAATTACGGTTCTCGCGACAGCCGGCGGCAGCACGAACATCACGATAGCCAGCACGGCCAGCGAAATGATCGCCGTTACGACACGCTGTTTCAGCATGTCAGGCAACCCCGACCTGCTCGCCCGTGTGACCGTATCGGCGCTGGCGGCTTGCATAGAACTGAAGCGCTTCATCGAAATCCCGCTCGCCGAATTCCGGCCAAAGGCGATCACAAAACCAGAGTTCCGCGTAGGCAAGATTCCACAGTAAGAAATTACTCACCCGCTGCTCGCCGCCTGTGCGTATCAAAAGGTCGGGATCCGGAACGTCTGCGAGCGCCAGTTCCTTTGCCAGTTTTTCGTCGTCGATGTCGGCAATCGACAATTCGCGACGCAGCACCTTGCGCGCGAGCTTCTTCGTCGCCGTCACGATGTCCCAGCGTCCGCCATAAGCGACGGCCACAATCAGGTTCAGTCCGGTATTTGACCGAGTCTGTTCTTCGGCGGCCGTAATTTTCCGAATGAGGCCGTCCTGTAACGTCTCGCGGGCACCGATAAACGTCAGCCGTACATTATTACGATGCAACTCGTCGACTTCCCGTTGCAGCGCCTCGAGGAAAAGGCTCATCAGCCGGCTGACTTCTTCCTTCGGTCGATTCCAGTTCTCGCTGCTGAACGCGAACAGCGTCAGGTACTTCAGGCCGCGTTTAGCCGCAGTTTGCACCGTCTCGCGCACCGCCTCGACGCCGTAGCGGTGGCCGGCGTGTCGCGGCAGGGACCTGGCCTGTGCCCAGCGGCCATTGCCGTCCATGATCACGGCGACGTGAGTTGGAATCATGGGGCTCGCGCTGCCGTTGTTACTTTGAGCTGATTCCGGCATTCAGACTTCCATCAATTCTGCTTCTTTCTTTTCGAGAATCTTGTCGATCGTCGCCACATGTTTGTCGGTAATGACCTGAATTTCATCGTGCGCGCGATGTTCATCGTCCTCGCTGATCATCTTTTCCTTCAATAGCTCCTTGATATCCGATAAGGCATCACGCCTGATGTTGCGCACTGCAATGCGTCCGCCTTCAGCCTCATGACGGACCAGCTTGATCATGTCTCTGCGCCGCTCTTCGGTAAGCGGCGGTAACGGCACCCGAATGACGGTGCCGGCAGTCGCCGGATTCAGACCGAGATCCGAGCCCATGATCGCTTTCTCGATCGCCTGTACCATGTTCTTTTCCCATGGTGTAACAGTCAGGGTGCGCGGATCCTCTACATTGACGTTGGCGCACTGATTCAGGGGAACCTCACTGCCGTAATACTCCACCGTGATGTGATCGAGGAGGCTCGTATGCGCTCGACCGGTGCGGATTTTTGTCAGCGCCTGTTCCAGAGCCTTGACGCTCTTGTCCATCCGCCCGCTCGCATCTTTCTTGATATCGTCAATCACTTCAATGCCCTCTCACAAAGCGTCGCGAATTCAGCTCAGGCCGTTACCAGAGTGCCAACGTTTTCGTCCGTCATCGCCCGCACGAGCGTATCGTCCTTTGTCATGCTGAAAACGCGCAGCGGCAAATTATTATCGCGACACATAACTATCGCAGTCGCATCCATCACTCCGAGTTTGTCAACCAGCACCTTGTCGAATGAGACCGTGTCGAATAGTGACGCGTTGGTATTTTGTTGCGGATCGGAATCGTAGACACCACTGACCTTGGTCGCCTTTAGGAGGACGTCGGCGCCGATCTCGATCGCTCTCAGGCTTGCAGCGCTATCCGTCGTGAAAAACGGGTTTCCGGTTCCGGCAGCCAGGATGACGACGCGCCCTTTTTCGAGATGGCGTATTGCACGCCGGCGTATGTAGTCCTCGCAGACCTCGTGAATCTGGATTGCGGACATGACGCGCGCGTGCACGCCGAGAGATTCCAGGGCGTCCTGAATCGCCAGCGCATTCATCACCGTCGCCAGCATGCCCATGTAGTCTCCGGTAACGCGATCCATGCCCGCCCTGGCCAGTCCTTCGCCACGGAATATATTGCCGCCACCGATCACGATGGCAACCTCGACCCCGAGCGCGCGCACGTCCGCGATCTCGCGCGCTATTCGCTGGATGACCGAAGGCTCGATACCGTATTCCAGGTCGCCCATCAGCGCCTCGCCAGAAAGCTTCAAAAGCACCCGACGATAGAGAGGCGACGCTTTGTTCATGATGCTTCCCTTTCCCTACGATTCAATGCCTTACGTCCACGATCCGGGACCTTGCAGAATTTTAGCCCAAAACCGCAAAAGCATCGGGCCTCAGGCCCGGTTGATCTGGCTCATGACCTCGTCCCTGAAGTTCTCCTGTTTTTTCTCGATGCCCTCGCCGACCTCGTAGCGCAGAATCGCTTTGACCGTCGCGCCGGCACCTTCGAGCAATTTGCCGACCGAGGTGTCCGGATCCTTGACGAATGGTTGCCCGAGGAGCGTGACTTCCTTCAGGAATTTCGCGACGCGACCGTTGACCATCTTTTCGACGATCTCGGGCGGCTTGCCGGACTCCGCAGCCTGCTCGGCAAATATTCTTCGCTCGCGCTCGAGCGTCTCCGCCGGCACGCTCGACTCATCAATTGCGAGCGGATTGGTCGCGGCCACATGCATCGCGATGTCGCGCGCAAGCTCCGCATTGCCGCCGGACATTGCCACCAGCGCGCCGATCTTGGATCCCAGGTGCGTGTAATTGCCCAGGTGATCTTCGCCTTCGATCCGTTCAAACCGGCGAAGCGAGATGTTCTCTCCGACTTTGCTCACGAGTTCCGTGCGCGCCGCCTCGACCGTGCGGCCGTCGTCGAGTTTCTTTGACGACAGCGACGCGACATCTTCCGCATCGGACTTTAAGACAGTGTCGGCAACGGCCTCGACAAACTGCACGAAGTTTTCGTCTTTAGCGACGAAGTCCGTCTCGGAGTTAACCTCGACGATGACCGCTGTGTTGCCATCGACCGCGACGGATATCCGGCCGTCGGCCGCCACCCTGCTCGCCTTCTTGTCGGCTTTGGCCTGACCCGACTTGCGCAGCAACTCGACCGCCTCGTCGAGCTTACCATCGGCTTCGACGAGTGCTTTCTTGCACTCCATCATGCCGGCTCCGGTCCGGTCGCGGAGTTCTTTTACCATCGATGCGCTGATTGACATCTTTCACACCTCTTAATTTTTCGCAGGCTCAGGGCACAGGAAACCGACAGAATTCGCAGCGCAGTCATTTGTCCTTATCGGCAGTCTTGGCCGCAGTCTTCTTGGCCTTTTTCTTCGCCGTTTTCTTGGCTGTTTTCTTCTTGGCTGCAGACTTCTTGCTGGCCGTCTTCTTCCCCGTCGCTTTTTTTGCCGCCGCTTTCTTGGTCTTTTTCTTGCCAGCGGATTCGCCTTTGTCCTTTGCCGCGGCGTCTGCCTTCTCCTCCGCGGCAGGCTTGTCTTTGGACACTGCATTCGTTTCAACAGGCTCGGGTTTCGCCTCTTCGGGTTTCGCCTCTTCGGGTTTCGCCTCTTCGGGTTTCGCCTCGGGCGCTGCTGCCCTGCCGGCCGCCGGCGCCACGTCCTTTACGTCCTCGTCGACTGCTTTCGCTTTTTCGGGTGCCGCTTCCCCGGTCACTTCGGCCGCAGCGGCCTGCGCCTTGACTGCGTGGGCTGCGGCCGCCTCGTCCGCTGCTTTTGCCGCGGCGGCGGCCTTGGTAACGTCCGCTTTCTTCTTGACGGTGGCTTTTTTCGCGGGTTTCCTCGCGGCTTTCTTTTTCCTGCCTGCGCGTCTTGGTTTTCCTTCCTCGTCGAGCTCGACGAATTCGTCCTCTCCGAGCGCAACCTCGGGCAGGGATGTCTTGCCGTCGAGGACGGCATCGGCGATCAGCGACGCATACAGGCTGATTGCCTTCATCGCATCGTCATTGCCGGGGATCACGTAATCGATGCCGTCCGGCGAACAGTTCGTATCGACCACGGCGACGACCGGGATACCGAGTTTGCGTGCCTCGCGAACCGCGATGTCCTCGTGGTCGACATCGACGACGAACAGGACATCGGGCAATGCCGACATTTTCTTGATGCCACCCAGGCTTCGATCGAGTTTTTCCTGCTCGCGTTTTAGCCCCAGGATTTCTTTCTTGGTCAGCGCCTCGAAGCCGCCATCTTCCGACATTTCCTCGAGTTCCTTCAGGCGCTTGACCGATTGCCTCACGGTCTTGTAGTTGGTCAGCATGCCGCCGAGCCAGCGGTAGCTGACAAAGGGCATCTCACAGCGCTCTGCCTGGATCCGAATGGCGTCCCGCGCGGAGCGCTTGGTACCGACGAAGAGCACAACGCCGCCGTCGGCGACGATGGTTTTTACGAACGCATAAGCGTCGCGAGCCATGGGCAGGCTCTTCTCCAAATTGATGATGTGGATCTTGTTTCTTTCGCCGAAGATGAAGGGAGCCATCTTCGGGTTCCAGTAACGGGTCTGATGACCAAAGTGCACGCCAGCCTCAAGCATCTGGCGCATGGTTACGTCTGCCATTTCTCGTCTCCGGGTTAGGCCTCCGTATATCCCATCCCGCAACCCCTTTTCTTGCCGGGGCACCCAGCGTGATGTGCCGATATACGTGTGGATTAATTGCCTCTGGGGCGCGCGCTTTATACCATACCCGACTGGCATCAACAACGCGGCCGGGGCCAGAGTACATTCCCGAATTCCGGTCCCGCCGCGCCACTGCGTATGGGGCTCTGACCCCGACTCTGACCCAACTCTCTTATTAATGAACGTGACGATCAAATCGCCCGAGGAGCAGGAAAAGATGCGCGTCGCCGGACGGCTCGCGGCCGAAGTCCTGGATATGATCGGCGAATATGTAAAGCCGGGCGTGATGACTGCGGAACTGGACGCGATTTGCCACAAATACATTACCGAGGTCCAGGGCGCCATACCGGCGCCGCTCAACTACCGCGGTTTCCCGAAGTCCATCTGCACGTCGGTGAATCACGTGGTCTGTCACGGCATTCCGGGAGATCGTAAACTCAAATCCGGAGACGCGCTGAATATCGACATTACCGTCATCAAGGATGGTTTCCACGGAGACACGAGCCGCATGTTCATGGTCGGCAAGGCCGGGATTCAGGCCGAACGATTGAGTCAGGTGGCCTACGAGAGCATGTGGCTCGGCATCAACGAGGTCGCCCCCGGCAAGCGGCTCGGCGACATCGGCGCAGCAATTCAGAAGAATGTCGAAAAGAATCGCTTTTCGGTGGTGCGGGAATACTGCGGCCACGGGATCGGCCGCGTCTTCCACGAAGATCCGCAGGTGTTGCATTACGGGCAGGCTGGCACCGGCATGGAATTGCAGCCAGGCATGACGTTCACGATCGAACCGATGGTCAATGCCGGCAAACGGCATGTCCGGTTGTTGCCGGATGGCTGGACGGTGGTGACCCGAGATCACAAACTATCGGCGCAATGGGAACACACCGTGCTCGTCACCGATGCCGGTTACGAGGTACTGACGCTCGGCGCCGAACAGCGATGAGCCTGGAAATTTCACGGTATGACGCACTCCACCGCCACCGATCGGGCTGCCCGGGCCGATGACCCGTTCGCGATCCTGGAGCGGGCGCTCGGGGACCTGACGAAACCGATCACCGCCTGTCGGCAGGCGCTGTCGCAAGCGACGGAACTGCTGCACGATCAGTTCAAACGCGGCGCACCGGCAACCGGCCTCGTGCACAAGCGATCCGACTTGATCGACCTGCTCCTCACGCGCCTGTGGCGCCATTGCGCCAGGGATGCAACTGAAGAAGCGGCGCTGGTTGCAGTGGGCGGATATGGTCGTGGCGAGCTGCACCCCTATTCCGACATCGACATCATGGTGCTCACACTCGGGGCCCTGCCTAAAGCGGCGGAATCCGCTGTGTCGGACTTTTTCACTTCGCTCTGGGACATCGGACTCGAGGTTGGCCACAGCGTTCGAACGGTAGATCAGTGCGGCGAGCAATCTGCCGACGACATAACCATCGCGACGACGCTCATCGAGGCGCGACTCATCGATGGCCCGGTCGCACCATTCGATCAAATGAAGCGGGCTATCTCGACCGCGGAAATCTGGCCGTCGGACCGCTTTTTTGAAGCGAAACGCGCGGAACAGCGTGCCCGCCATCACCGTTACGACGACACGGCCTACAAGCTGGAACCGAACGTCAAGGGCAGCCCGGGCGGACTGCGCGACATCCAGATGATCGGTTGGGTCGCGAAGCGCCACTTCGACGTCAGCTCCCTGGACGAACTGGTCGCTCACAACTTCCTTACACCGGGACAATTGCAGCTCCTGAAAGACGGCCAGGAATTCCTGTGGCGCGTGCGATACGGGCTGCACGTCCTGACCGGACGACGCGAAGATCGGCTGCTTTTCGACCACCAGACACGCCTGGCAAAGATGCTCGGATACGAGGATGCGGCTTATACGCTGGCCGTCGAGCAGCTGATGCAGCGCTATTACCGCACGGTCATGGACTTGAGCCGCCTGAACGAGATGCTGCTGCAGCTGTTCGAGGAAAATATCCTCATGAATCCGCACGCCGAGCCACAACCACTGAACGAGCGTTTCCAGGTCAAGAACGGCTTCCTGCAAACACGCCACGACCAGGTTTTCGCGGACAACCCGTCGGCCCTGCTCGAGCTTTTTCTGTTGCTGCAACAAAACGAGGATTTGCGTGGCGTCAGTGCCGACACCGTGGGACTCATCAAGCGCAACCTGCACCTTATCGACGAACAGTTCCGGCAGAATCCGCGCAATCACCGCCTTTTCTTGAGCATCCTGCGTGCGCCTGCGGGCGTCACACACGCACTCCGGCGCATGAACCTCTACGGCGTCTTGGGCCTGTACATCCCCGCCTTCGGCCGAATCGTCGGGCGTATGCAGTACGATTTGTTTCACGCCTACACGGTCGACGAGCACACGCTTACCGTCGTCAGCAATCTGCGCAAGTTTGCGTTGCAGCGTTTCGATCACGAGGTGCCGCAATTGAGCGCTATCATGCAGTCATTCGAGAAGCCGGAAATCGTCTACCTCGCAGGGTTATTTCACGATATTGCAAAAGGACGCGGCGGCGATCACTCCGAGCTCGGCGCCGTCGATGCCGAAGCGTTCTGCCTCGAGCATGGTATGAGCAAGTACGATGCGCGCACCGTTGCGTGGCTGGTACGGCACCACCTCGCGCTGTCGATGACCGCGCAGAAAAAGGACATTCAGGATCCGAAAGTCATCAATGAATTCGCTGCACACGTAGGTGACCAGACGCATCTCGACTACCTGTACGTCCTGACCGTCGCCGACGTTCGCGGCACCAATCCACAACTGTGGAATTCGTGGAAGGCGACGCTGTTTCACGATCTCTATGACCTTACCGGGCGTGCGCTCCGCCGCGGGCTCGAGAATCCGATCGACCGCGAACAGCTGATCGAGGAAAAACAGGAGGCTGCGCGGAACCTGCTCGCTGCGGCCGGCACATCCCGTCAGGATGTCGACCGGATCTGGCGCCTATTCAACGAGGAGTACTTCCTGCGTTATCGCAGCGAGGAGATTGCCTGGCACACCGAAATCCTTACGGATTCGGATACCGATTCCGAATACGGCTTGCTGGACGTCCGCAAACAGGCCAACGGAGACGGTATCGAAGCCGTGCTCTACACGCCACGGCTGAAAAGGACTTTCGCGCACGCGACCGCGCTACTGGCGGAACTCGGCATGACGATTGTCGACGCGCGCATCGTACCGATCGCCAACGGCTTCAGCCTCGATACTTATATATTTATGGAACTCGATCATCGGATCGAAGTCGACGAATCGCGGCTCGCGAAGATTCGGCGCAGCCTGACTCGCATACTGGCAACCGACGACCAGCGTGCGCTCAAAGTCACGCGACAGGCGCCGCGACAGGTGCGCATGTTCTCCACCAAGACGGTTGTCCACTTCGATACCGACATCGCCAACAGTAGAACGGTCATGGAACTGGCCGCAGGTGACCGCCCCGGGCTTCTGAGCACCGTCGGCCAGATATTCATCGAATTCGACATCAACATCGAAACCGCGAAGATCATGACGATCGGTGAGCGTGCCGAGGACGTGTTCACTATTGTCGACGAGCACTGGAGACCGCTGAGCGATCAGATGTGCGAGCAAATCCGCGAATACCTGGTGGCGGAGCTCGATGCGAACAGCGGATGAATCACATGCAATCACTGATCACGCAAATCGATTCCGGTTGGGAACGCCGACTCGCGGGACACGCGATTCGCGGTGACGACAAGCTGACGTCGGCCGTCAACGAGGCTCTCGAACTCTTAGACAGCGGCACGGTGCGCGTCGCCGAAAAATCGGGTGATGCCTGGATCGTCAACCAATGGCTCAAAAAAGCCGTGTTATTGAGTTTTCACCTGAATGACAGTGAGCTCATCGCAGGCGGACATACGAATTTCTTCGACAAGGTGCCATTGAAATACGCAGCCTTCGGCCAGGAAGAATTCCAGGCATCCGGGGTGCGTGTGGTGCCGGACGCGGTCGTGCGAAAAGGCGCATACGTCGCTCGCAATGTCGTACTCATGCCGAGTTACGTGAACGTCGGCGCCTATGTGGACAGCGGCACGCTCGTCGACACCTGGTCGACCGTCGGTACCTGCGCGCAGATCGGCAGAAACGTCCACCTGTCCGGCGGGGTCGGAATCGGCGGCGTGCTCGAACCGGTGCAGGCCGGACCGACGATCATCGAGGACGACTGCTTTATCGGCGCGAGATCCGAAATCGTCGAAGGCGTCGTCGTCGAGCGAGGCTCCGTCATCTCGATGGGCGTGTTCATCGGCCAGAGCACCCGCATATATAACCGTCAAACCCGCGAAATTACGTATGGACGGGTGCCTGCCGGTTCTGTTGTAGTGGCGGGGAGCCTGCCGGCCGGCGACGGCTCGCACGCGCTGTATTGTGCGGTCATCGTCAAACAGGTGGATGAAAAGACCAGGGCGAAAACGAGCCTGAACGACCTGCTTCGGCTCGCCGACTGAGCACATTAATAAATAAGGAATCGACATTGCTGACCGTATACGGAATCCCGAGCTGCGACAGCTGTCGCAACGCGCGCAAGTGGCTCACGGAGCATGGCAAGGAGCACCGCTTTCACGACTTGCGCGCGGACGGCCTCGACATGGAAATGCTGGAACGCTGGGCGCAGGCGCTGGAGTGGGAAAAGTTGCTCAACACGCGCAGCCTGACCTGGCGCAAGGTTCCGGAGGTCGACCGGGCGGGCCTGAATTCCAACCGGGCGATGGCCCTGATGCTCGACGAACCGACGCTCGTCAAGCGGCCGGTGCTCGAGACCGACGACATCGTCGTGGTCGGCTTCTCGCCGGCCAGTTACGCGAAACTGTTCCGGGATTAACCGATACGACCCGTAATGTAGTCTTCCGTCAGCTTGTGTCTCGGATTCGTGAAGATTCTGTCCGTCTCGTCGGCCTCGATCAGTCTGCCAAGGTGAAAATAAGCAACACGTTGCGACACCCGGGCGGCCTGCTGCATTGAATGCGTGACGATAACAATCGCATATTTCTCCGACAATTCATCCATGAGATCCTCGATTTTCGCCGTCGCGATCGGGTCGAGTGCCGAGCACGGCTCGTCCATCAGGATCACCTCCGGGTCGACTGCGATGGTCCTCGCGATACACAGGCGTTGTTGCTGACCGCCCGATAAACCAGTGCCTGGCTCGTCGAGCCGGTCCTTGACCTCGGCAAGCAGCCCCGCTCTTTCCAGGCTTACGTGCACGATGTCGTCGAGTTCCGCCCTGTTCGCCGCCAGGCCATGTATCCGCGGGCCGTATGCGACATTGTCATAGATACTCTTGGGAAACGGATTCGGTTTCTGAAAAACCATCCCAACTCTTGCGCGCAAAGCGACCGGGTCGAGTTCCTTGCTGTAAATATCCTGACCGTCCAGCATGATGCGGCCGGTGACTCTCGCTGACTCGATCGAGTCATTCATGCGATTCAGGCAACGCAGATAGGTCGATTTACCACAACCGGACGGTCCGATCAGCGCAATCACCTGGTTCTTGGCGATTTCGAGGGTCACATTCTTGATTGCGTGAATGTCGCCGTAATAAACATCGACATTCTCGGTGATCACGAACGGATTCGCGCAACGCGGTTTGCCGACCGTCTCCCCTATCAGCCCCTTGGTCATTCGCTCTCGTCCTGAGACAACGGTTGCGCCCGGTTCATGTTGAACAGCTGGTTGTTCTTCTTCCGGTTCAGTCATTGGTGCGCCCGCATACGACATGCCCGTCGTCCTTGCGCGGTCTGCTCCAGTCGATTCTGTCGTTCGCGTCATTGTCATACAGCTCATAGGTCGCAGCAAATCTGTATTTACCACCGCCGCTCAAATCGTTTGCGCATGATGATTGCCGCGAGATTCATCAGCAAGAGGAATCCCAGCAATATGATGATCGCTGCCGCGGTTCGCTCCGCGAAAGCCCGTTCCGGGCTGTCCGCCCAGAGATAGACCTGGACCGGGAGCGCTGTCGCCGGATCGGAAAATCCGGCGGGCACATCGACGATGAACGCCACCATGCCGATCATCAAGAGCGGCGCGGACTCGCCGAGCGCGCGGCTCATGCCGATGATCGCTCCGGTCAACATGCCGGGCATCGCCAGCGGCAGAACGTGATGAAAAACGACCTGCATCTTCGATGCACCGAGTCCCAGCGCCGCTTCCCGAATCGACGGTGGCACTGCCTTGATTGCGGCGCGCGAGGCAATGATGATGACCGGCAAGGTGAGCAGCGACAGGACGAGCCCCCCAACCAGCGGCGCCGATCTCGGTATCGACATCCAGTTGATAAAGACGGCCAGTCCGAGCAATCCGAACACGATCGACGGCACCGCGGCGAGGTTGTTGATATTGACCTCGACCAGGTCCGCCCAGCGGTTCCTCGGCGCAAATTCCTCGAGATAGACGGCCGCCGCGGCACCGATCGGAAAAGACAGCGCGATCGTTATCGTCAGCATGTAAAACGAACCCATCAACGCTCCGCGAATGCCGGCAAGTTCCGGCTCGCGGGAATCGCCATTGGACAACAATGCAGAATTCCATTGCGTCCGGATACTGCCGTCGCTGAGCAATGCATCGATCCAGGCGATCTGCTGATCTGTCACAGGTCGTTGTGCTTCTGGCGTATTCCGGTCGATGTTCCCCTTCATGACCATGTCGACGTTGGCAGACGCTGGAACCCACACGGTCTGTGTCATACCCAGCAGTTGCCGATTGCGCTCGATAGCTTCCCTGAGTTGATATCCGGCGCCGACGCTGATCAGCTGGTACAGCGCGCGACGCTCTCGTCTGCCGGATACCTCCGGGAATTTCTCGCGCAACGCCGTGCGCGCGAGACTCTCGAAATCGGCATAGGCGAGATCCAGCTCGCCCGCCGGCGCCAGGACCTCGGCGGAGTACTCGACGTCCAGCTTGATGAAGGTTTGCACGAAGGCCGACGAACCCTTCGAAAACAAGTCCCAGAAGAATAACGCGAGAAACAGTATGCCGACGGTCGTCGCCACGAATGCCGCAAGTCGGAACAACGATTCCCTGCGATAACGCCGCTGCAGGCCCGCTTCGACCTTTTGGCGCGTAGCCGTTTTTCCGAGGATCGCCGCCATCAGTCGTACTGCTCACGGTATCTACGCACGACACGCAGGCCAATGACGTTCAATCCGAGGGTCGCAATAAACAATACCAGTCCCAGGGCGAACGCAGCCAGTGTCTTTGCACTATCGAATTCCTGATCGCCGACCAACAAGGTGACAATCTGGACGGTCACAGTCGTGACCGCTTCGAACGGGTTCGCGGTCAGATTCGCGGCCAGACCGGCCGCCATTACGACGATCATGGTCTCGCCGATAGCGCGCGAGATCGCCAGCAGGATGCCGCCGACGATGCCAGGCAGTGCCGCCGGCAGAATGACTTTTATCATTGCTTCGGATCGCGTCGATCCGAGAGCCAGCGCGCCATCCCGCATGGCGGTCGGCACCGCATTGATCGCATCGTCAGATAACGAGGAAATCAGTGGAATGATCATGATGGCCATGACCAGGCCAGCCGCTAGCGCGCTCTCGGATGCAACGTCCAGCCCCATCGATTCGCCGGCGGCGCGTACGAACGGTGCAACCGTCAGCGCGGCAAAGAACCCGTAGACCACCGTCGGGATCCCGGCAAGGATTTCGAGCACTGGCTTGGTGACCGCACGAATGCGCCGCGACGAATACTCGGCGAGGTAAATCGCTGTCATCAGTCCGATCGGCACGGCGAAGAACATCGCGATTGACGTAATCAGCAGCGTTCCCGCGAACAATGGCACGGCGCCAAAGCTTCCCGACGAGCCCACCTGATCCTCGCGAATCGCGGTCTGCGGGCTCCAGTTCAGACCGAACAGGAACTCGCTGACCGGAATCTCGCGGAAAAAGCGTAATGCCTCGAACAACACGGAAAGGACGATGCCGATCGTCGTCAGGATTGCGACACTCGAGGCCGCGATCAGCAACACGCTAACGACCCCCTCCACGCTGTTCCTGGCCCGGAACTGCCTGCTGATTCGTCGCCGCGCCAGCAATCCCCCGAGAATACCGAGCGCGATCGCCAGCGTCGCGAGGAGACGCCGGCTCAGCCTCGTGTACTCCTGGTAACGTGCCGCGGCGTCTCGAAGCACTGTATCGACGTCGCCAGCTACGACGTCGCCGCTTGCCAGGTTCCGGATATTGTTAACAAGCAGGTTCAATTCACCAGGCGACATCTCACGCTGCGCATCCGGCAGGCTATTGACGATGAGGGCCACGATGACCTGGGATTCGGCCATCACCCAAACGAGCATCAAGCCGAGCGCCGGTAACAGTGTCCAGATCGCGGTGTAGTACCCGTAGTAACCAGGCAGCGAGTGCAGTTTGAGGATTTTGCGCGGACCGCCTGCCACCGCGAGCGAGCGCTCGCGGCCGATATAGAACGACATGAAAGCCATCGCAATGATCACCAATGTCAATGTCGTCGTCTGCATGGCAGTTTTACGTCAGCTCATTTGCCGTCTTGTGGAACACGAAACGACGGCGGCCCTCGCGGGACGCCGTGCTTCGGATCTCAATACATTATGATCGTTTGTTATTCTTTGGCCACCGACAACGGGGTCAGTGTCGCAACGGCAGCCGCTATCGCCGACCGTTCCGCGACCGGCATGGGAATCAGTCCGCGATCCGACAGATAACCTTCATCACCCCAGGCCCGCTCACTGGTAAATTCGCGCAGGTAACCCCTGAGGCCGGGTATGACGTCGACATGCACCTTCTTGACATAGAACAAGAGCGGACGGGAAACCGGATAGCTGCCATCGGCGATGGCATCGAAGGTTGGTTTCGTGCCATCGATGGCCGCGCCTTTGACCTTTTCGGCATTCTGGTCGAGGAAGCTGAAACCGAACACACCGAATGCCGAGGGATTGGCCTCGAGTTTCTGCACGATCAGATTGTCGTTTTCTCCTGCCTCGATGAACACACCATCCTCCCGGATCGTGTGGCAGATCGATCTGTATCGGTCGCCATCTGAACTTCTCAGCGCCTTGATCCAGGGGATGGACTGGCAGCCACCCTCCATCGCCAGCTCAACGAAGGCGTCCCGCGTACCCGAGGTAGGCGGCGGACCGAGCACTTCGATACCGAGTTCAGGCAGCGCCGGATTGACGTCCCGCCACGTCCGGTACGGATTCTCGATGAGCTGCCCTTCCTTGTCACCCGGTACCCGTTTCGCCAGCGCGAGGAAGATGTCCTTTCGACTCAGCGATAACGCTCGCGCTGCTGTCGCATTGGCGATCACGATCCCGTCGTAGCCTATCTTCACTTCGACGATCTCGTCCACGCCGTTTCTGGCACAAGCATCCACCTCCGACTGCTTGATGGCACGGGACGAATTGGCAATGTCGGGGTAGTCGACGCCGACGCCGTCACAGAACAGTTTGAGCCCCCCGCCGGATCCGGTCGATTCGACTTTCGGCGTCTTGAACGCGCTGCCGCGGCCGAAACGCTCGGCGACCACCGTCGCAAACGGATACACGGTGGACGAACCGACTATATAGACGTAATCACGCCCGGACTGCGCCAGTACGGCGCCGTTCAGCATCGTTGCAAGCAGCGTGCCTGCAAAAATAAGTCCTCTGGTGCTTCTCTGAGCCACTATGATCTCCTCCACGGTCTCAATTCGTGTTTTGATCCATTGCTTGCCCGGCACAGCATAAACACCAATTGTTACGGATTTGTTAAAATGCGGTGATTTGTAAGTTATTGTTTTACAATATTTTCTTCAAAGGAAGCATGGCAGACGCCATCACGTAACCCGTAGCTCGATCCCATGTCGCGAAACATCAATAACCAATCCGCCGCGGACGCCGGTACCGCCGTCGAATTTCTGAGCGAACTGATTTGCCGCCGCTCCATCACGCCGGATGACGCAGGCTGCCAGAATCTCCTGGCGGCGCGTCTCGAGGGTCTCGGCTTCGATTGCGAGCGGCTGTCATTCGGACGGGTCAGCAATCTCTGGGCGCGCAAGGGAACGACATCACCGCTCTTCTGCTTCGCGGGTCACACCGACGTTGTACCTCCCGGCGCCGCCGGCGACTGGGACACCGATCCGTTCGAGCCGGTACTCATAGACGGCCACCTGCACGGACGCGGCGCGGCCGATATGAAGGGAAGTCTGGTCGCCATGCTGCTCGGTACCGAGCAGTTCTTACAGCAACATCCCGGACACCACGGCAGTATTGCCTTTCTCATCACGAGTGACGAGGAAGGCCCGGCTGTGGACGGCACGAGAAAGGTAATCAAGACCCTGACAGAACGCGGTACCAAGATCGATTACTGCATCGTCGGCGAACCATCGAGCAGCCGTCGGCTCGGGGACGTCGTCCGCATAGGCAGGCGCGGATCACTCAGCGGCAAACTGGAAATCAGGGGTGTCCAGGGGCACGTCGCCTATCCGCAGCATGCCGACAATCCGATTCACCGGTTTGCGCCGGTTCTCAATGCATTGCACGAAATGAGCTGGGACAAAGGTAACGCGGATTTCCCCCCGACGATCCTGCAAATGGTTGCGGTCCATGCCGGCGTCGGTGCGTCGAATGTGACGCCGCCCACACTCAGTGCCGAATTCAATTTTCGATACTCGACCGAATGGGATCACGAATCACTACAGCGAAAAGTCGAGGACTTGCTGGACTCACGAGATATCGATCGCGTATTGACGTGGACGCTATACGGCGAGCCATATCTGACGCGACCGGGGCGGCTGATCGATGCGACCGTCGCCGCGGTTTCCGAAATCACCGGGTATGCGCCCGAATTATCCACCGGAGGAGGTACTTCGGATGGGCGCTTTATTTCGCCGAGTGGCGCACAGGTGGTGGAACTCGGTCCAATCAATGCGACTGTTCACAAGGCAAACGAGCGCGTCAGCACAGATGACGTGATCAGGCTGGCCGACATATATCGGCGCGCCATGGAGAAACTGCTAAACGAGTGAGCTAATTTCCCGATGCGTGGAACGCAGCACGTTCCATAAACCTGCGAATCCCAGGATCGCGACCGCGATCAATACCCACGCCGGCATCGACAAACCCAGGAACTGCCAGTCGACGACGGCACATTCGCCGGAGCCCGTGAAAATCGCGCGCAGCGCATCGGTGAGCGGCAGAGTTTCCATGAGGTAGTCGTAGCCAGCGCCGCAGGCAGGCACCTCGTCAGGCGGCAAATTCTGCAGCCAGACGTGGCGTCCGGCCACAGCGATGCCCGCCCCCGACGCCAACAGGATCAGCGCGGCATAGACACCGCGTCCCCAGCCCGACGGGTTGTGCAGTGCCGCGGCCAGAAAAATAATGCCGAGCGAGATAACGGCCATGCGCTGAAACACGCACAGCGGGCACGGCATCAACATGAGAAAGTGCTCCGCATACAGCGCGAAGCC
>JBFHXJ010000042.1:0-32525 GCA_041598995.1 Woeseiaceae bacterium
ATCACCGACGAACGGATCAAGCGCATGATCCAGGAGAGTGCCGACGCGCTGGGACTCCGCGCGATGCACATGCCGAGCGGCGCGGGCCACGACGCGCAGAGCCTGAAGGACATAGGCCCTGTCGGCATGATATTCGTACCGAGCAAGGACGGCATCAGTCACGCACCGGCCGAGTTCACGAGCGCGGCCGACATTACGAATGGGGCGAACGTCCTGCTGCAGACGATCGTTCGCATGGACCGGCAAATCAGGTAGAACTAGCTTGTGTCTCTGGCGAAGATCTCGCGACCGCCGACGATCGTGCGCAGGATCGGCAGGTAGCGGATGCGATCGGCATCCATCGTCGAGACGTCTTCGCCGACGACCGTAAAATCGGCGAATTTCCCCACCTCGATCGTCCCAACCTCGTTTTCCATGAAAGTCTGGTACGCCGGCGCCAGCGTGTGCAGGCGAATGGCCTCTTCCCGGCTGACCGCTTCCTCGGCGCCGTAAACACGGTCGTCCCATCCCTTGCGCGTGATGCCGGTCCACAACGTCACCCGCGGGCCGTAAGGTGCGCCATCCGAACCCCAGCTCACCCGGACGCCGGCATCGAGCAACGACTTGGTCGGGTTCATCGTCGCCTCACGCGAGCCGGCGAGCGATTCGACGGCGAAAGATCCGAGGCCAACGGTAAAAGCCGGCTGGCTCGCGACAGCGATACCGAGCCGCGCCATTTTCTCGATGGTTTTCGCGGGCGGTTTGACGGCGACGTGATGCAAATAATGACGGTGATCATCACGCGGCAGATCGGTGAGAATTTTTTCGAGCTCGTCGACGACCATCTGCACCGCGCCGTCACCCATCGTATGAATACCGAGTTGCCAGCCGAGTTCGTGTGCGCGACGCGCGACCGGGGCGAATGCCTCGGCCGGTATGCGTATCGCACCGGTGTAACCGGGGCGGTTTTCGTAGGGCTCGAGCGACCAGTAGGCGGGCGCGCTGAGCCCACCGTCGATGCTCATCTTGATCGCGCCGATCCGCAGGCGATCGTTGCCGAAACCGGTCACGAAACCGAGACCTTCCATCTCGGCGATAGCAATGCGCACGGATTCGTCGAGGTCATCGTAAACATCGAATCCCGGCTGTAAACGAATCTGCAGCGTCGCCCGCGGCAGCGCCGCGCCGTGCTGCTCGTAAAGCGACTGGAACAGCCGCAGCGCCGCCGGACGCACGCCGGCCACGTTGACGCTGGTGACGCCGGTGCTGGCAAACTGCAGCATGAGCTGCCGCAGGTTCTCCGCCGCCCGCTCGTCGCTGAGCGCACCGTCATCGCCTGACGGCGCGACGGCCGCGACCAGGCGTCGCGCGGAATCGTAAAGCCGGCCGTCCGGTTCACCGTCTGCATCGTGGCCTATGTGCCCGCCTCCCGGAAATGCCGTCGTGCGGTCGATGCCGGCCAGCTCCAAAGCGCGCGAATTCAGTACGGTCGTGTGCGGCCCGCGCGTGAGCAGCACCGGATTCGCCGTCGTGCCGGCATCGAGGTCGGCGCGTGTCGGCAGATTGCTGTTCGGCCACACTTCGCGGCTCAAGGCACCGGTAATCCACTCGCCTGCGGGCAGCTTCGCCGATTCTTTACGCAAGGCGTCCTGCAACTCGGGGATAGTCGTCGCCTCCCTGACCCAGTCCGGAACCTTGGCGATCAGCCCGCCCTTCCACTCCATGAGCTGGCTGCGGCTTGCATCGGCGTGCACGTGATTGTCGAAAAGACCGGGCAACATCGTATTGCCGCCGAGGTCGTGGCGCACGGTTTCGGCTGATGCCAGCGACAGTATTTCGGCTTCGGAGCCGACGGCTATAATCCTGCCATCGAGGAGCGCCACTGCTTCTGCACCGGGCGCGCCATTGACGCCGGTCAATACATTGCCATTGTGATATACGACGTCCGGAGACGCTGTCGTCGGTGTTAACGATGCAGGTTCGCACGCGACGAAACAAATCGACACGACCAGCCCGGCCAGAACCAGTAACGATTTGTTTATTGTCCCCCGCATTGGCCCACTCAGCAGATTCAGTATTCGTCTGTCGATACTGCCTATTCTAGTGTATTCAACGGCGAGGCACTCGCATCTCAAGCGGGCGCCTCGCCGGGGCGGACAGCGGAATGACGCTACTCTTGCTCGAGTTCGACCTCGTCCGCGACGATCGTCTGTATTGCGGTTTCCGTGCCTTTTGCCTTGATGAGGCTGCCTTCCGACACGAGGTTCCAGAAATCGTCGGGATTCGCGAACACCGAATCATCGACATCCTGGAATGTCGTACCGGCGTTAGTCTCGATCGTGACGCCGAGTACGGTGAGCGCGGGCCGATTCACGCCATTGACATCGACGAAGCCCTGGATGATCGCCTCGGTATCCGGATCATCCCTTTCTGCGATTGCCGCGAAAATCTCTCCGCTTGCCGCGGGAAATTCCTGTCCGCGGATTTCGACATAGTCTCCCGGGTTGAGATCGCCGACACCGAATATTTTTAGCGACATCGCGCTCTTGTCCTCGAATCGCGTCCGCGCATCCGTGTTCACGGTGATGCCGAGAATCACGAAGGAATTGCCCGAGACCGAGTCGAGCTGTGCCGTGATGCGCACCGATGTGGCCGGTTTGATTTCCACCTTGGTCGCGACCAGCACACCATCGGCATCAAACTCACCTTCAACCTCGACTTTGAGATTCAATCCCAGGTCCGCCGCGGAGCCGCCCTCGAAGACGGTGGTCCCCGATATGGTCGTTACGGTCAGGCCGCTGACGTCGAAATCGGTGGCCGATGCAAACCGCGTGATGAATCCCTCGATCTCGATGTGATCGCCTTCGTTATCGTCAAATCGGGCGCCCTTGAATTCCACACGGGTCGCCAGCAACTCGCCGGCGCCTCCCAGATTCGTTCCCTTGACCTCGACGGGGTCGCCGTTGCTGATCGTCCCGGTGGGGAAGTTGTCGATCGTCGCCGGAACGGCCGTGAAATCGACCACCAATGCATTGATCATGAACGTATCCGCACCGAGATTGGAGACGACCCCCGATACCTCCAGCTCGCCCGCCACCGCTTTGCACTCGATGCGCGTAGCCAGAACCGAGCCGTCTGCGCGAACGTAGCCGGAGACCTCGACGGCGGCGACGGTCAGGAAATCATTCAATGTCGCCGGGCAGGAATCATCGATCGATGTGCCGCCATCGATAAACACGGTCTGGCCGAGCACGACTAAAGAGTTCGCGACAGTATCCACGCTCGTCACCGGGCCTTCCACGTTGTCATCGAATTCGACGGATTCGGCGGCAGCATTGGTGTTGTCATCATCGATCGTACCCTTGACGATGACCATGTCGCCAATCGACAGATCATTCTGTGTCGCCGCCTGTCCATCTACGGTAAACACAGCGGCGGACGTGTCGTAAGAAATGCCGTTCACGACAATGCTGCCAAAGGCGCTGACGGGACCTACCGCAACAGCAGCGCCGGTGCGCGTAATCCCGGCAACAGGAGAGGGGCCCGGCAGTTGCTGGGGATCCGAATTGTTGCCGGAACCACCACAGGCTACCGCACCCGTTGCGATTGCAACCAGGAGTCCCGTTATTCTCATCAACTTCACTTGCATGTCATTCGCCTCTCTCAAATGTCGTCATAAATCAGGTACAGACCCACGCCTATACGTAAATTGCCGCTCTTGTCTTCACCCGCATCCTGAGTCTCATACGCCGATAACCAGTCATCCATTTCCGTCAGGAAATCCATGCCCCGGGTCTCGACCAGCTTCATGAATTTTCTGGCCGATTCTGTCGACATTCGGCCGTTGTCGGCTATGCCCTCGAATCTTTTCATGCCCTTTCGCTTGTCATTCAGGTTGTGGTCGAGTGTCGCGGCGTGATCGTGAAGAGACACGCTCATTTGTTGGAGTATTTCCGGGTCGAGTGCTTCGTATGTGTAGTCACGTTTCAACGCCCGGTAGGTTCCGTTTTTCGTTTCCTCAACGAGGCCCTGCCGTTGCATCTCCTTGATGACGGCGCCGTGTGGCAAATCGCCGGCATAGCGCGCGAGCAGGCTCGACAGGCTTGCCGTTCCACCTTCCAGCGGCAACTCTCGTGCCCGTCCATCCTCGTCCGCAAACTCCCGATCGACATGCCAACCCGTCAGGATCTCCGAGATCCGATTGCCCTTGCGCGCAATCGGATCTTCGACACGTTCCAGTAACCGGTCTCTCACCGACGCCACCTCGCGCCTGCTCAATCCCGTCATCATGGCGACCCTGGAATTATTCGTTGGCCTGCCCTGCAATCCGTAGCTCTGCCTTGCGACATCCACGTAAAGCTCTTTCGTGAGCTCCGCGAATTCCTTCCACGTGACCGCATGCCGCAACAGGAAACGAATGACGGGCCGCATGAAATGCCGGAAGGCATTGAAAATGAGTGATTTTTCCAAAGACCAACTGGGGTGATATTCTGTATGTGTGTAAATTTAGCACATATACATAAAATTGCAAGCCTTTTGGCCGCACGAGGCCCGCTCGCGCCGGCGCACGGTCGGCCAGGTCAGGGGGAGGCGTTCAGCTCGAGCGCGAGGAACTGTGTCGGGTGCCGATCCAGGATATTGCTCCGGAAGTGCCGCACCCGCTCGCTGACGAGATGCTTGCTGACGTAGAAATACAGTGGCGCTATCGGGTAGTCCCGGAGCAACAGGGATTCCGCCGCCGACAAGATTTTCGTGCGGTCTTCCCGATTGGTCACTTGATTCGCCTTGTCCAGCAACAAATCGTATTCCATGTTCCGATAGCCCGGCAGGTTCTGGGGGCTGCCAGAGCGAAAGATATCCAAAAATGTGCTGGGATCGTTGTAATCGCCGGTCCAGGCGAATCGCATGACCTGCCATGCCGATCTGTCTTCGCGCGACGCCAGGAAATACTTCCATTCCTTCTTCTGCAACTCGACTTCTATGCCAAGTACCGTTTGCCACATGGAACTTACCGCCAACGCGATTTTCTCGTGCACGTCCCCCGTATCATATGTGAGCGTTAAACGGAGTGGACTGGCGTCGTCGTAACCGGCTTCCTGCAGAAGATGACGGGCCTTTGCTTCTCTTTCACCGGAGGCCAGATGTCGCCACTCATAGTTCATCCCGACATGATTGGCAACGCCAGGCGGTACGAGTCCGAATGCCGGCTGTTCGCCGCGATCCAGGATCTGCACGATAGTCTGGCGATCGATCGCCATCGACAGTGCCTCGCGCAATCGAACGTTCGTGAGCGGCGGCTCGCTGAGATCGAATGCCAGGTAGTAAAGCGCAAGAGTCGGTGCGATATGCAGTGCGTCCGTTTTATCAACTCGCAATGCGCCGATTTGATCGGCCGGTACCGTAAAAGTGATATCCAGCTCGCCTGCCCTGTACATGTTGAACTCGGTATTCGGATCAGTGATCGGAAAATATTCGACGAATTCGATATTTACCGCACTGGCGTTTCTGTAATTCTCGTTTTTCTTCAAGCGAATTTTTTCACCCGGCGACCATTGCTCAAGGACGTACGGGCCGTTGCCCACGAACGATCCCGGATCCCGAAAACGCCTGTCGCCACTGGCATCGTACAGCGGGAATGCAATCGGCATCGCCAGGATTCCGGGGAGATGCTGCGCAGGTGAATGCAACTCGATGAGGAGCGTCTTGTCATCGATTGCCCGCACACCGAGGCTGGTTACAGGCAGTTCACCTGCCATGACTGGCTGATAATTCAATATCGGCCCGAGCAGGAATGCATAGGCGGAGGTCGAACCCGGCGCCAGTATCCGGCGGAATGCGTTGACAAACTGTTGCGCCGTGAGCGGCTCGCCATTCGACCAGACTGCGCTGTCGCGTAAATAAAACCGGTATTCGCGACCGTCAGCGCTAAGCTCCCAGCGTTCGGCCGCCCCGGGGAGCAGCGTGCCATCACCCGCCTCTATGAACAGTCCCTCGTATAAATCGGCCAGAATGCCGAAAGCGTGCACGTCCTCGGCCATCGCAGGATCGAGGGTCTGTGGTTCACCACCGTTTCCCCGCCGCAATACCGAACCTGCACCCATAATCTGCGATACCGAGGCAGGGTCGGGCGACGACTCGCAGGCGATGACTGCCAGAATGGCTATTGCAGTAACGACATACCGCGTGAGGACACGTACTGTGGCTGGCATTGCTATGTGGCCCGTCTATGCTATCGATTTCCCCGCATTTTTGCACAGCAACCACAATCCGTAAGTAAGTATTGGTAACACGTAGACGAGCAGGAAGCCCCAGGTAATGGTGCCATAACCCTCCGCGACGAGATTCGTGAGGCCGATGGCATCCGCGATCACGACGGCGACGAACAATATCGCGAGCGCTACCGCCGGACGCATCCAGCGCGGCATGCGTATGCTGCTCTCGGCAAAGGTTTGATCGATACGTTCGTTGACGCCGTGGATCAAGGCCGCACCGGTTTCTACAAAGGTTCCGAACAGGACGACGGGAAAAACGACGACAAAAAAATCAGCACCCTTTAACGCATTGAGCAGTATCGTGACAGGTAGCCTGCCGGCAGCCGGCTCGGATATCAGGGTATCGTACTGTCCGATCATCGTGATGAAAAAAAGCATCGCCGGCAACATCGCGATGATCCCGCCAAGAAATCCGGCGACAAGCGCTTCGCGCCGCTTCTGCAGGTGTCGCAGGCAGAAGAGGATTGCCGGAATCGCTGCGAGGTTATATCCGGAGTAAGCGATTCCACTTTGTAGCCATCCGGCGCTCACTGTCGCAGAATCCAGATTGTTCGCGATCTGTTCTCCGTTCTGTATCAGGTGCCAGCTGAGAAACGTGAAATACGTGGCATACAAGACGAATGACCACAGCGCAAGAAACCGTTCGATCGCCGGCGTTCCGTAAAACACCAGCAATGCGATCAGGATCATGATGCCTGCGGTGCCGAGGAATGTGGGCAAGGCGAAGGTATCGCGCAATATGTCACCGGCGGCGGCACCGATGATAGAAATCACCAGGATCATCAACAGCACGTACAGGATCTCGTACAGAATCCAGGCCCGTCCGAGTAGCGCTCTGAAAAAGCGTCGATAATCGAAAAGCCCGAATCGCCTGGCGAACTCGAAAGAGGCCATCAGTACGACGCTGAACACGATCGTCGTCACAGCCATACCGAGAAGGCCGCCGGACGGTCCCAGGTGCAGAAAGAACTGCTCCAGTTCCTTACCGGAACCGTAAGCGCCGGCAATGATGACGGACTGGAACACGAATCCGGGCAGCAGGTAGCGCTGGAACCAGTTGTCTCTACCCATCATGCCGCTTGGAGCCGATGCTCGCCTAGCCCCAGAGGCGCGGACTGAACGGTTCGACGCTGCCCCGTTCATATTGGAGCGGATGATCGCAATCCTCCGCCTGCAAGAGCGGGCCGTCGATGTCGACGTAACGGCAGCGCTGGGCGATGACGAAAGCCGGCGCCATCGCGAGCGACGAACCGAGCATGTTGCCGACCATCAGGCCGAATCCCATCGCTTCCGCCTGTTCGGCAAGGGCAATCGCCTCCGTGAGCCCGCCCGTCTTGTCGAGCTTGATGTTGACGAGATCGTAAAGTCCGGCAAGCCTGTCGAGGTCGGCGCGCGTATCACAGGATTCGTCGGCACACAGCGGAATCGGCGATTCGTAATCCCTCAATGCTTCGTCTTCGGCGCTGGAGAGCGGCTGCTCGACCATTTCGACCCCGAGCGATTTCAATCCTCGTGCGTAACCGTCGAGGTCCTGCACCGTCCACGCCTGGTTGGCGTCGATGACGATCGCGGCACCGGGGGAGCCGTCGCGAATTGCCGCGATCTGCTCCAGCGGATCGCCGATGCCTACTTTCACTTTGAGGATTGGGAAGTCGGCGTGCGCCGCAGCATCCTTTTGCATGTTTTCCGGTTCATCGATGCCGATCGTGTATACCGTCGTGACCGCATGCGGCTGCCATCCGAGCATCTGCCACACCGTCCGGCCCGAACGCTTCGCTTCGAGATCCCACAAGGCGCAGTCGACGGCGTTGCGTGCGCCGCCGGGCCGCATCAGTTTCTGCAGTTCGTCGCGACTCACGCCTGTTGCGATTTGCGGCATGATCGCTTCGATTTCCTTGCGGACAGTAGTGACCGTTTCTCCCTTGTAGGAAACACCCGCTGCCTCGCCGGAACCCGTGTGATTTCCGTCACTCACCCGACAGACCAGCGTCCCCGCGTGCGTGTGCACGTCGCGCGAGATCTTGAACGGCTTTCGCAACGGCCATTTCTTTTCCTCGACGGTTATTTCGTATGCCACGGCTTGCCTCAGAAGTGCTCTTCCAGATAATCGACGATCGGCCCGACACCGGTTGCGACCGGGTCTACGCACGGCAGTTCGTTTTGTTCAGCCAGCTCCCTCAGGTAAGCGTCGCGCTGATTGACAGTCAATTTAAAGGTATTGATGCTGATTCCGGCACAACGGATAGCGGCGTTGGTCACGCGCCCGCAAGCAATCGTATGCTCGATCAGGGTCGGTATATCCGGCAACGGGCAGTCCGGGAACGCCTCGACGAACTTGCGGCCGGCGGCATGGCACACGACGAATGCATCGGGTTGCGACCCGTGCAGAAGACCCAACGTCACGCCTGCGTATCCGGGATGAAAAAGCGAGCCCTGTCCCTCTATGACATCCCAGTGATCGGCGTCATTGTCGGGCGAGAGCACCTCCGCCGCGCCGGAAACGAAATCGGATACCACCGCGTCGATTGGGATCCCGCTACCCGCGATCATGATGCCCGTCTGTCCCGTCGCGCGGAAATCGGCATGCCAGCCGCGATCCTGCATCTCTTTCGCGATCGACAGCGCCGTGTATTTTTTGCCGACGACGCAGTCCGTGCCCATCGTCAACAGCCGCTTGCCGCTGCGCTTCGCGCCCGTGCCAACCGGCAGGCCGGGCGGCGGTGTCCTGACGTCGATCAGCGAAACGCCTCTGCGGCGCGCAGCGTCGGCGAGTCCCTCGACCCTGGCGAGCGGCGCATGCGTACCGGCGCAGATATCGAGACCGGCGTCAACCGCCTCGAACAGCGTAGCGATCCAGTGCTCCGGCATTCTCCCGCCAACCCCGGCGACGCCCCAGATCATGGTCTTAGCGCCGGCTGCGGCCGCCTCTGCCGGCGTCATTTCGGGGATGCCCAGATCCACACCCGATCCCGGCAACCGGAATTGCGCGAGACAGAGTTCCGGCCTCCAATGCGCAATACCCAGTCCGGTCTTTGCATGCGTTTCTTCCGGCTCGTCACCGAGAAAAATCAGGTATGGCGCTTTGATATCGATCTGCATTGGATAGTTTCAGCTCCCGAACAATGAAATACCAAAGAGACGCTGCAATATCAGGATCACTGACATGCCTGTGAAGACGACGAGACTCAGCCAGCCGAACCACTTGGCAAAAGTCGATGGATAGAAACTCTTGTCGTCTTTCCGGATGACCGTCAGGCAATAATACAGATTCAGAAAAAAGATCACTGGCGCGACGAAATACGCGAGCGCGGATGCGATAAGCACCAGGTAAACCGGACGCGGCAATCCGCCGATGATGGCGACCGACGCAAAGAGCGAGAAAAACATCGTCGCCCGGTAGATGTTGTATTCCGAGTACCACGCTTTTTTCTGCTCGTCGGTCGATTCGTCGCGGCCGGAGCGCGGCAATGCCGCCGTGCGGCGAAACAGGTTGCGACAGCAGGCACCGACGACGCGCGGCCAGCCATCGAAATAATTGAATGCTGTCGAGTAAGTCGCGGCGAACGCACCGGCGAGGAATATGATCATCAGGTGCGGGCCGACGCTGTCCGTGAAAATCCTCGCGATCTCGCCCATGACCGCGTTGCCGCTGACCTCGCTCGGGTACAGCCACACGGCAGCGAGCAGCAGGAAAATCGCGGCGAGCACGAATGAGATGCCGTGACCGAGGCGGAAATCGAGCAGTCCGATCCTGAACCAGCGCCGGCAATATTCCTGTGCATGTTCCGGCAGGCGTGACCGTTCGACGCTCAGATCGGATTTGTTCGGTGCGAAGGGATCGAAGGGCCTGGCGATTCCGAGCTCCTCCATTTTGCCCCGCAGATGACCGGTTCCGACCTTTTTCGCCTTGCCCCACTCGGAGGCCTGTAAGGATACGTCGATACCCGTTGGCAGCAGGCCCAGGAACGAGGCGATGATCAGCCACGAACCTTGCGGCGTGTCGAGCTTGAAGAAATGCACGAATTCGCTGATCGGCGCCGGCTGCACGGCATAAACCGCAAAAGTGCAGACGATGAGTACACCCGCGGCGATCTTGGTCGCCAGTTCCACGACGGCATAGCGACCACGTAAGATGATGATGACTGACATCACGCCAAGCAGAAAGCCGTATACCGCGAGTTCCGCGTCGTCATCGATGCCGGGAATATCGATCCCGATGTACAGGCGGAAAAAATAGAAGACGACCGCGGCGGCCGCAATCAGACGGCCGGCCTGGCCGACGGCCGACTGGATGATCGTCGTGACAAGCACGTACCAGACGGGAATCTTCTTCCACGCAGTCGCATAGGCATCGAGCATGCTGCGGCCGGTCGCATGCGTGAAGCGAATCGCCATCTCGAATCCGTAGTACTTGAAGACGTAGGCGATCGGCAGGCACCAGAGAAGCGCGTAGCCGTATCGGCCGCCGGCAACCGGCGCCGTGACCAGGTGACTGGTGCCGATGCCGGTCATCATCAGCATCATGCCTGGACCAAACTTGCGCATCAGGCTCGCTGGCGTCATCGACGGCAGTTCGAGTGAGTCGAAGAGGTTGCCGTTGGTATTCGAGTTTTGCGACGTCATCTGACCATTCGCGGCTGCGGCCGCTCCTATATCAGTATGTCCCGGCAATTGCAGCACGTTGCTGGATCAGCGCGAGCACGACATCGATCGTCGGTGTCGGTACGCCGACGAGCCGGCCCAGCTCCTGAACGACCGTGACCAGCGCGTCGATCTCCATCGGCCTGCCGAGCTCGAGGTCTTGCAGCATGGAAGTCTTGTGCGCGCCAACGGCGGCGCCTCCGGCAAGGCGTTTGTCGACACTGACCCTGAATCTCGCACCGAGCTTCTCGCCGATGGCCTGTGCTTCGAGCATCATGTTCCGGCACACCGCCGCCGTTCCCGGATCTCCCGCAACCTTATCCAGCGTCGCAAGCGTCAGCGCGCTGATGGGATTAAAACAGAGATTACCCCACAGCTTGACCCAGATGTCGTCGCGGATGTTGTTGCGAATGCGCGAGGTAAACCCGGCATTCGCCAGGGCATCACACAGCTTGCTCGCACGCTCGGATTGCCGGCCATCGGGCTCGCCCAGGATGAATCGGTCGCCCTCGATGTGGCGGATGACGCCGGGCATGGCAATTTCCGCCGCCGGGTACACGACACAACCAATCGCACGCTCCGGCCCTACCGCATCCCAGATCCTGCCGCCAGGATCGACGCTTTCGAGTTTCCGGTTTTGGTACGGTCCCTCGAGCTTGTAGAAATACCACCATGGAATGCCATTGACACCGGTGACCACGGCCGTGTCATCGTCAAAGAGGGAGGGCAGCAAGTCGACGACGCCGGGAAAGGAATGCGCCTTCAGCGTGACGATGACATAGTCCTGTGGCCCGGCTTCCCGGGGATCCTCGACACATTTCGGATGCGCAATCCGCTCTTCGCCGCCGATCAGGAGCTTGACACCGTTTTTTTGCATGGCCGCGAGGTGCGGCCCGCGCGCGATCAGCGTGACCTCCTCGCCCGCCAGCTCGAGTTGCACGCCGAGCCAGGCACCGATTGCTCCCGCGCCATAGATGCAAATGCGCATCAGGCCAGCCCCAGTTTTTCGGCCAGGCCGATTCGCTGCAGCTTGCCCGTCGCGCCTTTCGGGATCTCGTCCAGGAAAATGATCTTGCGCGGCACCTTGAATGTCGCGAGGCGTTCGCCGAGGAAATCACGGATGTCCTTCTCATTCGCCGTCTGTCCATCGCGCAACACGACGGCGGCAGCGACCTCCTCGCCCAACGATTGGTGCGGCATGGCAAACGTGACACATTGCTGTACCGCGGCATGATCCATGAGGACGTCGTCGACCTCGCGCGGCGAAATCTTCTCGCCGCCGCGGTTGATGATCTCCTTAAGCCGGCCGGTAATCGTCAGGTACCCATCTTCGTCCATGACGCCCTGGTCGCCGGTCCTGAACCAGCCATCGACAAAACATTCCGCGTTTGCGGCCGGATTGTTTTCGTAACCGGCGGTGACATTGTCGCCGCGGATCACGACCTCGCCCGATTCGCCGGTCCCAAGAAGTGTCGGCTCGGACTCGTGCATGATCGCGACCTCCGGGCCTGCCGCGCAGCCGACCGTTCCCGGCTTGCGCCTCCCGGGCGGAAGCTGATTACAGGTCATCTGGTGCGCCGCTTCGGTCATCGCATAAGCCTCGACGACCGGCACGCCGAATGTCCGTTCCAGTTCGACGAGGACCTGCGGCGGCAACGACGACGACGACGACCGGATGAACCGCAATCGCGCGCGGTCGATGATGTCCCGGTTCCTGGGCGCTCGCGCCAGAATCGCCTGGTGCATCGTCGGCACCGCCGTATACCAGGTCGGCTTCGCCTGGTCGAGCCAGGAAAAGAATTTCAGCGCATCGAAGCCTGGCGCCGCGAACACGCCGGCGCCCATTCCGAGCGTCGCAAGTACTGCCGCCATCAAGCCATGAATATGGAACAGCGGCATGACATTCAGGCACACGTCGCTCGCTTCGAGGCGCAACGTCTGCTGAATGTTTCGGGCGGACGCGCAGACGTTAGCGTGTGTCAGCGGCACGATCTTCGGCCGCGAGGTCGTACCCGAAGTATGCAGGACCAGCGCCGCGTCGTCGGCTGTGGCCAGACCTTCGTTTGCCGATGTACTGCTGGTCTCGTCATCCGTCGGTCGCAGGCAGAAAGTCGCAACGGGCTCGTTCTCGTCGATACAGAGTTCGAGCACACGGACGCCGCGCGCTTGCGCCGCCGCAATCGCCGGCGATTTACTGCCCTCTTGAATTAATAGCGCTTTCGCGCCGAGGTCTGACAGGTAAAAGTCGATTTCGTCCTGGGTGTACGCAGGGTTGAGCGGCGCCGTGGTCGCACCACAGGCGACGCAGACGAATGATGACGCCATTTCCGGTCCGTTCGGCAACACGATGGCGACCCTGTCGTTGCGCCCGATGCCGAGATCGTTGAGTGCCGCAACCGTTTGCGACATTTGCTTGCGCAGGCCTGCAAATGTGAGCGCCGAACGCCCCAGTCCGGCAATCGCCACGTCGTCATCGCGCCCGACCTCAAGCAGCTCGTGGATCGTGGACTGGTTGCTCAAGTATTGCTCCCGGGTTCTTGTTGTTTATTGGGGATGACCGCCGATTACAGGATTTCACTCAGGGCTTTGTCAAGCGCGCCAACGGTGCGGTCGATGTTGTGCAGCTTGTCGAGCCCGAAAAGCCCGATGCGAAAACTGCGATAGTCGTCAGGCTCACCACACATGAGCGGAACGCCCGCGGCAATCTGTATGCCATGGGCTGCAAACTTGCTGCCGTTTGCGATGTCGGCGTCGTCGGTATAGCACACTACCACGCCCGGAGCCTCGTAGCCCGGCGCCGCAACACTCCGGAACCCCTTGTCCGCCAACAGGGCGCGGACCTTGTCGCCGAGTACCTGCTGTTCTTCACGCACCTTGTCGAAGCCGTATGCCCCGGTTTCTTTCATGACGTCTCTGCATTTCGCCAGCGCATCGGTCGGCATCGTCGCATGATAGAGATGCGCGCCTCGGTCATAGGCCTGCATGATCTCCAGCCACTTGCCGAGATCGCAGGCGAAGCTCGTCGTTTCCCCCGACAATGCGGCGTCGCGTGCTTTTTCATTCATCATGACGAATGCGGCACAGGGCGAGCCGCTCCAGCCTTTCTGCGGCGCACTGATGAGGACATCGATGCCGATCCCTTTCATGTCGACCCAGATCGTTCCGGACGCAATGCAATCAAGGATGAACATGCCGCCGTGCGCGTGTATTGCCTCCGCCAGACTGCGCAGGTAATCGTCGGGCAACAGCATGCCCGAGGCGGTCTCCACGTGTGGCGCAAAAACGAAGTCCGGTGTCTCGGCCGTTATCGTATTGACGACCTCCTCGATCGGGGCAGGGATAAACGGGTCTTGTGCACCATTTCCGGTCTTTCGTGCTTTCAATACCGTCGAACTCGCCGGTATATGGCCTTTATCGAAAATTTGTGACCAGCGAAAACTGAAAAAACCGTTCCTGATGATAAGGCAGTTCTTGGCCGTCGCGAACTGGCGGGCGACGGCTTCCATCCCGAAGGTACCGCTTCCTGGAACGATGGCCACGGCATCGGCGTTATGAACTTTTCTCAGAATTGTCGACAAGTCAGTCATCACCGACTGAAACCTGCGCGACATGTGATTGATTGCGCGATCGGTATAAACGACCGAGTATTCGAGCAGGCCGTCCGGATCAACATCCGGCAATAATCCGGGCATCAGATCCCCCTTCTGTTGCAAACATGCATTGTGACACGGATCAGCGCGGTAAACTCTCTCCGTGAAAATCATTTGCGCACCGGACAGTTTCAAGGGATCGATGACGGCCGTCGAGGCTGCCGAAGCGATGGCTGCGGGAATTCGGAAAGCTGTGCCTGACGCCGTCATTGACTGCTGCCCCGTTGCCGACGGCGGCGAGGGAACGCTGGATGCGCTGACCACTGCCATCACCGGCCGCTTGCACCGCATCGTCGTTTCCGGCCCGCTCGGCGATTCGACAGAAGGCCGGTTTGCCACGTTTGCCGAAGGATCACTCGCCGTCGTCGAATCCGCAACTGCGATCGGTCTGCAACTCGTCCCGGAAGCATCGCGCGATCCGGCCAGGACCAGCAGTCGCGGCGTGGGTCAACTCATCGTCGCGGCTTGCGAGGCCGCACCGAAAAAGATAGTTGTTGCGGTCGGCGGCAGCGCGACCAATGACGGTGGCTGCGGCATGGCGCAGGCACTCGGCATCCGCTTCTACGACGACGACGGGCGAGAATTGGCAGAACCTCTGTGCGGTAGTCTGCTGGGCGACATTGCGCGCATCGACACATCAGGGCAGTTGCCGGTGTTGCACACGATCAAAATGACCGTTGCCTGCGACGTGAAGAACACGCTGACGGGACCCGACGGAGCAACCTATGTATACGCGCCGCAAAAAGGCGCAAGCCGGGAACAGCTTCCTCTCCTGGACGCTGCCCTCCACCATCTCGCGGAACTGATCAGACGCGATCTCGATATCGATATCGAGGACCTGGCGGGGTCCGGCGCCGCCGGTGGACTCGGTGGCGGGCTCGTGGCGTTCGCCGGCGCAAAAATCGCTTCCGGTATCGACACGGTGCTCGAGGCGGTCGCGTTCGATGATCGGGTTCGCGATTGCGATCTGTGCCTGACCGGCGAAGGAAAGATCGACGCACAATCCTTGTCGGGTAAGGCGGTCATGGGGGTGGCGCGGGCCGCCGCTAAATACGGCGTGCCGACGATTGCGCTCGTCGGTGCCGCCGGATCCGGCGCGGAACGATGTCTGGACGCCGAGCTGCAGCAGTACGTGGTCATCGGCGAGGGCTTGCCGGCTGACGTGTCGATGCGCGAGGCGGCGACGCTGGTCGCGGATGCCGCGAGCTGGGCGGTAAATAGATACCGGCGCTATTAATCGGGGGTGGCCGGTTCCGCGGCCGCTGTGGCTTGCGGCACGACATCTTTGCCGAGCAATCGGCCGGTCAGCACGCCCGCCGTCATCGCGCCGTTGACATTTAATGCCGTGCGCGCCATGTCGATGAGTGGTTCGATCGAGATCAGCAGGGCCGCGAGTAGCACCGGAAAGCCCATCGCCGGCAATACGACCAGCGCGGCGAATGTCGCGCCGCCGCCGACGCCGGCAATGCCGAAGGAGCTGATGGCAACGATCGTAACCAGTTGCAGGATGAACATCGGAGACAGCGGATCTATGCCCATGGTGGGTGCGATCATCGTTGCCAGCATGGCGGGGTAGATGCCTGCGCAGCCGTTCTGCCCGATCGTCGCACCAAAAGACGCCGACAGATTGGCGACCGGCTCCGGAACTTCGAGTTCCTCGACCTGCGTTTCGACGTTCAGTGGAATCGTCGCCGCCGAGCTCCGCGAGCTGAACGCGAATGTCAGCACCGGCCAGACTTTCCTGAAGTAATCGAGCACATCGACACCGTTCGATTTCAGGAGCAGGCTGTGGACGACAAACATGAGTGCTATCGCGATGTAGGACGCAACGACGAACGAAATCAGATTCAGGATATCGGCGGCATTAGAGCCGGCGACCACTTTCGTCATCAGTGCGAGTATGCCGTACGGAGTCAGCGCCATGATCATATGCACGAGCTTCATGATGATGGCTTGCGTATTGTCGATGAATCCGGTGATCGCGTCCGCGCGATCCGGCTCGTCCCTCGCAACGAGCAGCGCGGCAATGCCGAAGAGGATACCGAACAGCACAACGGATATAATCGAGGTCGGTCGCGCACCGGTCAGGTCCTCGAATATGTTGCGCGGTACGAACCTCACGATCATGTCGGCGAGCCCCAGGCTCTCGATCGTCTCCCGCCGCGTGATCAACGTTTCGGCGCGCGCGAGTTCCCGCGCCCCTTCTGTCAGTCCTTCGGCGGTCAGTCCGAATATATTCGCCATCGCGATGCCGATGAGCGCAGCGACCATGGTCGTGCCGATCAGGATACCGATCACGGACGCACCGATTTTCCCGAGTGCGGCCACTTCGCGCATCTTGACCACGGCAGCGATCATCATGACGAGCACCAGCGGCATGATAATCATGCGCAACAGGTTGACGTAGCTCGAACCGACGACGTCGGTCCACTCCAGCGTACCCGATATCGCGCCGGTGTTACCGGCATAGGCTATTTGCAGGGCAAAACCGAAAAACACACCGGCGGCCAGGCCAATCAGGATTTGCTGGGCGAGTGAATAAGCCGGCTTACGGAAGCGGGTCAGGAATACGATGATTGCCGCGAAAATGAGCAGATTGACGATAACGAGGAAGTTCATTGTGAAAATTTACCTGATACCGGAGCGCGCTGTCAGTCTGACACAAATAACTCTTGTGCCCTGACAAATAACCTCGGGGCCTATTCCTTTAATCGTGGTTTACTGAATGGCCGCTGTGCCAGCTGCCGTTGCGCCGCGGTCGCTGCTGATCTGTACGCGCATGCCACTCGCCAGTCTTTCCGCGCCGCGCGTGACGATCCTGTCGCCGGCATGAATGTCACCGATGACCTCGATCAGGTCACCGGCACCGAGTCCGGTCAGCACGCCGACCTGCTCGGCGATCAGCTCGTCGTCGATGCGATAAATGAACGTGCCTTCACGCCGCAACACGAGCGCGTCCCTAGGCACAGCGAGAACTTCTTTCGCCTCCGCCGTCGGCATTGAGAGCCGCACGCTTTCACCGACCGTCCAGATTTCCGGATCGGCGTTCAGTCGAACCTCGAACATGTGGGACTGCGGATTGCCGAAAGGTACGATCGTACGCACCGTGCCTTCTGCCCTGCGAAAGTCGTTATGCATAGTGAGCACGTCGCCGGCTTTAATGAAGTTGACCGTCCTGAGCGGCGCACGTGCCACGACTTCGATCGAATTCGGGTCGACGAGTCGCAAAACTTCGTCAGCCACGTTGAGGCGCTCGCCGATGCTGCGCAGTCTTTCCGTGACGATGCCATCGAACGGCGCGCGAATATCGGAGACCCACATCGCGACCTTGGCGTGGCCCAGCTGCGCTTCCGCGATCCAGACGTCACTCTCGGCAACGGCCAGCTCCGATACCACCTGATCGAGCTGGCTTTGGGCAGAGAGATTGTTTTCGGCGAGCCTGCTGAGCCGCTCTTTCTCCGATTTCAGGAAGGTGACGCGAGCTTTTGCCCGCTCGACACGCTTCTCGGCCTCCATCTCGTAGAGACGGAAGGTGATTTTCTCGAGACTCGCCACCGTGTCACCTTCGGACACTTCGGTGCCAACATCGGCGATCCACATCAGTTTCGCCTCGAGTTCCGAAGCCAGACGGGCATCGTTCAGGCTGACCACCGTACCGGGCACATCGACCGATGGTGCGAGAAACGCTTTCGTTACGCGTTCGACGACGACCGGCGCAGGTGGCTGCTCGAAACCCTGAGCCATGACGACGGTGCTCATGGCTGCCCCGACAACCGTTGACATGATTCTTAACCCCAGATTCATCACATTCATCTCAACTCGTCGCCGCAGCGGTTTCTGGAAGGCGTCCGTTCACGGTCGCGGTCGCGCCTTCGCCGAGGCGCAGGAGGCTCGGCAGATACACCAGCGTGAAGATCGCACTGACCGACATGCCGCCGACGATTACGGCGGCGAGCCCGCGGTAAACTTCCGATCCGGGGCCGGGAATCACCAGCAGCGGCAGCATACCAAACAGGCTCGTCAGCGTGCTCATCAGGATCGGTCGCAGCCTGCGCCGAATGGCATCTTCGACCGCGTTTCGCCGCTCGACCCCTTCGCGTTCCGCGGCGCGCGTCTGGTGCACGAGCAGAATCGCGTTGTTGACCACGAGTCCCAGCAAGGTGATGAAACCGATCATCGTCAGCAGGTCCATCGGCAGACCCATGATCCTCAATAGCGCGACGCCGCCAACGGTGGCGAGCGGTATCGCCGAAATCACGAGCAGGCTGTCGCGGAAGGAGCGGAACAGGCCGGCCATCAGCAAATACATGACGATGATGGCGAGTATGAAACTGCGCGACATACTGTTGAGCGCTATCCTCAGATCATCCGCGGCGCCGTAGTAGGTAATCTCGCCGTCATCCGGAAGCAGGCTTCGCACACCCGGCTCGACCCGTTCCTGCAAGGCATTGATTGCTTCCTCGAGCGACATGCCGGGCGGCGGTGTCACATTCAGTGTAATCGCGCGGCGCCGGTCGACCCGCCGAATCTGGCTGGGCCCGGCCGTGCGTTCCATGCGCACCAGCTGGTCGATTGACTGTATGCCACCGAGCGGCGTGGCTACCGGCGTTGCGGCAAGCTGTTCCGGGCTCTGCCATTCGGGCGCCCTGAGCACGATGTCGAGGCGCCGATCGCCGTCGAAATACTCGCCGACGAACACGCCGTCGCCGAGCGACCGCATGATCGTCGACATCTGTTGTCGGGTCCAGCCGGCCTCGGTGATGCGCCGTTCGTCGGGTATGAATCGCAGCTCCGGTTCCGCAATGTCGACGCCGGGAATCGGCCGCGCCTGCGCGCCCGGCAGGTCCTGGAAAATGCTGCCCATGCCCATTTTTGCAGCGGCCAGCATCGCGTCCATGTCTCGGCTCTGGATGTTCATGTCGATTCCGGAGCCGCCGGTCAGCCGGTCGAACGTTCCCCAAGAGTCGGCGAACGCCATCGTGTCCGGAAAACCCGCGAGAATCTGGAAATTCAGTATGGGTATGAACTCGTGGACATCGTTGCGGTCCGCCATGGACGCGCCGAAGAAACCGAAGGAGCCGAACATGCCTGCAAAGTATGCGTCGATCTTGTGTTCGGCATCTTCCTCGAGATACGGCGCAAGGCGTTCCGTGATGACCTCGACGAATTCCTCCCTGGCCGCCGTGACGCTTTGCCCGGGCGGCGACAGGATGAATGCGAAAATCCAACCCTGATTACCTTTCGGGAGATAGTCGGCCGGCGGCAACAGCGCCCAGGTGGTGAGCGAAGCACCCGCGAGCAGTCCGACGATCCAGGCCCGCCGCAGTTTTGCCGTGCCGGTTACCTTCATGATGAATGCAGTGAGCTTTTCCCACCAGTCGTGGTGCGCATCCTCCAGGCGAACGTTCCTGAGCCAATTCGCCGCCGCCGTCGGGATGATCGTCAGGGCAATTGTCAGAGACGCGATGACAGCGACAGCAATGACGATTGCGAGGTCGGCGAACAGCTGCCCGGACACGTCCTTCAAGAACACGATCGGCATGAAGATGACGACAGTCGTAGCCGTCGATGCAAAGAGCGCGCCGGCAACCTCCGTCGGCCCGGCCGTCGCGGCCTCCTCTGCCGCGTTTCCTTTTTCCCGCAAGCGTACGATGTTTTCCAGCACGACGATCGCTGCGTCCAGCACCATGCCCATCGCAAATGCCAGGCCGGCCAGCGAAATCATGTTGAGTGTTCGACCGGTGATCTGCATCACCAGGAATGCGGTGAAAAGCGAAACCGGTATTGCCAGTGCCACCATGAACGTGGCTCTGAACCTGCGCAGGAACCACCACAGGATGCCGATCGCGAGACTGATGCCGAGAATCAAATTGGTTCTCAGCATATCGATCGATTCATTGATGTAGGTCGTCTCGTCGTGCACCTGTTCGATGTCGAGGCCGGCGCGCGCCAGCAAACCCGTGCGCATGTTCTCGACTTCGGCTTTCAGGTTCTCCATGACTTCGAGAACGTTGACGCCTTTCTCCGCCTGCGCGTTGAATGCGATTGCGTCACGGCCGTTGTGCACGATGATCCCGTCGGGATCACGCATCACGACGTCGATTGTCGCGATGTCGCGCAAGCGCACCGGATTGCCGCCACGCCAATCGAGCACCATGTCGCCGAACTCATCCAGATCGTACTTCCCTGCGTAACGCAACGTGTACTGGCGGCGCCCGATCTCATTGAACCCGCCCGAGGTATCGTTGTTGTTGCCGGTCAGGCCGGCGAGCGTCGGGATGTCAACGCCGAGCGCCGCGGCTTCGTACGGATCGAATGTAATCCGTACCTCGTTGTCACGCCCGCCATAGGCGTTCGAATTCGAAACGCCCGGTACGCGCAAGATGCGCTCCTGCACGACCTCCCTGACGAAGTCGCTGTAACTCGCCATCACACGATCGTTGCCGGGCTTCGCCGTGAGTGAGAACCAGGCGATGGCCGTGCTGTCCTGGTCGGCACCGACGACGATCTGCGGCTCGTTGACGTCGGCCGGGTAGCGCGGCACCTGGTTGAGGCTGTTGATGACCTCGACCAGCGCCCGGTTCAGATCCGTGTCGACGGTAAAAGACAGTGCAATGCTCGCAATGCCTCGGGACGCGCTCGACTCCATCTTGTCGAGCCCCGGCAGGCCCCGCAGCACGTCTTCCTGCGGCTCGAGAATCTCGGATTCGACTTCCTCGGGCGCCGCCGCGCGCCAGCCGGTATTGATCTGGATCGACGGCTTTTGCACGTCCGGGATCATCTGGATCGGCAGGGACAGGAGACCCACGGTGCCCATGAGCAGCACGAGCAGGATAGCGGCAATCACCGCGACCGGGTTGGAAATCGCGAGTCGCGTCAGTTTCACTCAGTGCTCCCCTCTGGCGGCTTATTTACTGCTCTGACAGCCATTTCATCACCGGGTTCGAATGCCTGGTCGCCCGGCATACGGCTGCGGCAATTAAAGGGCATTCGAAGCTCGAAATAGGTCGAACCGCGTATGCTACACGCATGCTCGGGCACCGTCTTTTGCTTGTTTTCTGCATGCCCGCATCCGCCGACCGGATCCAGCACGTCGAACAGGAATAATACTGTATGCCTGTACAGTAGTCCTGTCAACGACCATCCGGCGACCCGATGGGGGTGCCGCCCTGCCCGCCTGGGCAACGTGCGCGGTTTGATTTACGGGAAATCAAAAAGCCGGCGGACAGGGCGACATAGGCTCAGGGCGAGCGTCCCGGCAGACACGTTCGAGATTGCGTTTCGCCGCGTACGTCGCTCATGAAGATAGACGGTCTGTATCAGCGAAATCTGTCGGACGCGCGGATCGAATTACGCCGATCGATTGTCCAAGGGTTCATGCAGGCATTTTTTCGACCGTTTTGCAGCCCTGGCAACGTGTCCATCTCGATGGTCAATCGTGCGGATGAGATGCGTCCCTATCGGATCGCCGGTATTCTCGTATGTCCGCTCATTGGCGCCGGCAGTACGCTGCCGTATGCGTCGACCGGCCATGTACGCCTGCGCTTGGAACAAGAAAGGGCATGTTATGCAATCTCGATTTGATTCGATGTGTGCTGCGGCCGTCGCCGCCGCGCTGATTCTTCTGTCATCCTGCGGCGGTGGGGGGGGATCGATTGCGACGCCGCCACCACCTCCTCCTCCGCCCCCGCCGCCGATCACGGTGACCACCGAGCCGGTTTTCCAGCAGGTATCGCTGCAGGCGCCCGTGGCGATGCTGCAGGCACCGGGCGACGCGAGCCGCTGGTTCGTCGTCGAGCAGCAGGGGATCGTCCGCGTGTTCCCGAATACGCCGAACGTGACCAACGCCAACGTCAGGGTATTTGCGGATATCCGGTCACGCGTTGTTTCGGGCGGCGAGCGCGGACTGCTCGGGATGGCCTTTCACCCGGATTTCGGTAACGGCAACTTCGAGGCATTCCTGTCGTACACACGGATCAGCGGCGTGCTGCAATCGGTGATCAACCGTTTTCGCAGCAACGACAACGGCATGACGCTGAATACGTCGATGGACGACATCATCCTGACGATTCCGCAGGACGCCAACAACCACAATGGTGGGCACATCGCCTTCGGTCCCGACGGTTTCCTGTATGCCGGCTGGGGCGACGGCGGCGGCAGCGGTGATCCGCTCGACCGCGCGCAGGACACCAGCAACCTGCTGGGCTGCATCACGCGCATAGACGTCGACGGAGGCATGCCGTACGCCATTCCACCGGGCAATCCGTTTTTCGCCAACGCGGCAAATCCCTGCACGCAAGGATTCGGCGGCGGTAATTGCCCGGAGATCTATGCCTACGGCTTCAGGAACCCGTGGCGCTGGAGCTTCGACAGGCAGACCGGTGCGCTCTGGGTCGGGGATGTCGGACAGAATCAGTGGGAAGAGGTCAACCGAGTCATGGCCGGCGGCAACTACGGCTGGCGCTGCCGCGAGGGCATGCACAATTTCAACATGATGGGCATGGGGTGTGGTGGCGGCGGCCTTATCGATCCGATTACCGAATACGGCCATAACCTGGGCCAGTCGATTACCGGCGGTTATGTGTATCGCGGCGCAGCTATTCCCGAGCTGATCGGCTCCTATGTCTACGGTGATTTCATTCAGGGCCGCATCTGGGCGATACCCGCATCGAGCCAGCAAGGTGGGCTCGGCGAGGAAATCCTCGATACGCCCTTTAGTATCTCCTCGTTTGCCGAAGACCAGAACGGCGAGCTCTACATCGTCGACTACAACGGTCGCATGCACCGCATCGTCGACGCGCCCTGAAGACTGCCGACGCGCACATTGGGCACCCGCCGGTGCTTCGGAACAGTCGCTGCTCAAAAATTCAACGGGTCTCTTGAATTAACGGTACTGGAGTGTTTCGGTTGCAGTCAGAACTTCGCTTCACGTAACTGCAACGGCTGATGTTCGACTCAATCGTCGGGGGCTGACAATTCGTCCATCAGTTGGCTCCGATACCAGAGCGTGTAGTCAGGTGATGCCTTTAGTTCCTCCTCGACGATTTCGACCATTTCAACCGGTAGTTGAATTTCGCGTCTGTACAGGTTCCACCACGCGCGTCCGAACGGGTTACCCAGGTAAAAACTGGCTTCCTCGACGAGGCGATCCTTCCATTCGTCATTCAGAATTCCCAGCTCTCTGAGCCTATGCGATGCCCGCCATTGCTCCGACATTGCGTAGAGATAGGCATCCATGACCCTGAATTCAGCAGGACTAAGGCCCTCGGGGTTTTCCAGGGCTTTGGCCCAGGCCTCCGCCGGATTGTCACCCATCATCTGTCGCTCATGGTTGATGAAACTCTGGCTTTCCTCGTAGAGAAGCTGGACCCTGAGCAGGTCCGTGTTCTGTTTCAGCTGGAACCCGACGAGAACGAGCCCGAGAATAATCCCCAGGTTGGCGCCAACCTGGAGCCAATTGCCCATTTTGCCAGCATCCATGATTCCCCCTCGGTCGGTCGAAATACCCCCCAATCGACATTCTAGACGCCGCTTTTGAGGACACCCACTATTTCCCGGGAAATAGTGGGCCTCCCGATTCAGGGATGTTCAGCGGCCGTTCAGTCAGCCTTCATTAAGGTATCGCGAAAGAACCCGCTGATCGGCGGATTTGGGCCCTCCCTCGCGCCGAGCTGCCTTCTGCAAATCCAGTTTTTGGAGATGTCGATATGTACGACTTCCGGAAAAAGGCCTCCCTGCCTGGAGTTTCCCTTATCTTGTCACTGATTCTTGCGCCACTCTGTCATGCGCAATCGAATGCCCCGACCATCCGGCTGTTCCCGACTACCGTGGTCGAGGACCTGCGCCAGACCAGTTCCGTCGCAAAGGAAATGGAAACCGGCTTGCAGGAAGTCATCGGCCGGCTCGATCAACAGCAGCAGCTCTACGAGGAGAGCAAGTGTGACGGCGCCGAGGAGGACCCGGGCTGCCAGCGCCTCGCGAGGCAGCTGGGCGCGACCTATCTCGACATGCTCGGCATCATGGAAGAGCGACTCCCCGATATGGAACACACCGTCAATAGCACGCGCCTGAGCCTCGAGAAGCGCCTGCGCAGCGAGCTCGGCAACAAGATGACGTCGTGGACGCTGCAGGAAACGCTGCTGGGCGGCAATCCGCAGGAAGACACGACGGCGTCACCGATCATGCGCGGCCGCTCCGGCATGCGCCTCTCCGAGCGATTCCGCCAGTATTACCAGCTCGTCGCCTCGTCCAGCAGTCACACCGACCAGTCGCTGGCAGTACTCGCATCCGATATCTATCTCGACATGGAAGAGACGAGCGAACTCATTGCCCGAACGCGAGAGGAAATTGCGCGCGCCACGCTCATCGAACAGCTCAACCAGTCCTTCGGCACGATCACACCCGAAATGATGGAGGTCGTCGGTGGCGTAAAGTCCATCCTGTTCGGTGACGAGGGAAGTCAGATGCGTGTTGCAGGTCCGCCGCCGGGCAGCATCGAAGAAGCGTATCGCAGCCCACTCGAGAACTAACACGTCCGACCGAGCCACATTGAGGAGCCCCGACCATGAGAATCCCGTTCATTAGCCCGACGATGAGGCTTGCCGTCCTCTTTGCATTCGCGGGCACTCTGCTGGCGTCCTGCGCCGCCTCGCCGCCACCCTGCCTGAGTCCCCAGACCAGGAACCTCGAGCATGCGATCGCGAACGTGCAGAGCAATCTTCGTGGCGGTGCCTGTGCTGCCCACTTCGATCGCTTCTACGACGATCTTCTGACGATTGCCGAAGGCGATCCGAATCCCGAGAACAAACGAATCTTCAGCGATTTTCTCATTTGGGCGAGCGAAGAAGGACTACTGAGCCAGCGGCAGGCGCGCGATTATTACAACCGGTATTTCAACGTGAAATTCATTTCCATGCAGGGCGATTACAACAATTGCTCGCACACCTGTCCACGTCGCGACCGTGTCATGCGCAACATGCAGCATGAGCTCTCCGACAAAGAGCGCGGGCTTTTGAAGATCAGTCTCGACAACGCCGCTTACTACCGCGCGGACGAGTTGTACCAGGAGGTCGAGCTCGTTCTCGAGGCAACCTGTACGGCCTGCGCCGCCGGCCGCTAGCCAGGAGTCAGGACATGCGTACAGGGAACGGGCGGAATTTCGTCGAGGGACTGACGACCGGCGCACTCGGCTCTTTGCTTACTGCGGGCGCACTCCTATATATATTGAGCCGAAACGATTTCGTGAGTTTCCCCCCGGAACGGCTGCCGAACCTCGGCGAGTGGCTCGAATGGACCTACCTGAATCTCGGCTCGTCGATCCCCGTGTTCGCGGTGCTGCTGCTCGCGTTCTTCGCGAGTTTGCGGCGCCTGCGCTCACACCTCGAAAATGACCGGCCGATCAACGAGATCGTGCAGCTGGACCACCTGACCGATACCTGGACCGCGCTCTTTTTCGGGACCGGTGTCATCTGGACGGCAATCGGCATGCGCAGCGCGCTCATCTACGCACTCGGCGACCCGGATGTAACGATCGAGCAAGGCGCGTTCGCGGTACTCGAGAAGATGGTCGACGGCGGCATCCTGCTCGCGCTGTCGACGACGATATTCGGTGGCATCGGCGGATATCTCATGCGCGTGTTCAAGTCGGTAACGCTCGGCGCGGCCTTGCAGCAGCAATACGACCGCGCCGCGCGCGCCGACACCTCGCAGATGCGGGAGTCACTGCTGCGCATCGAACGCCACCTTACCGACAGGCAGGCCGGCAGCCCGTCCGACGCATCGCGATGACTCGCTCCCCGCTCTTTTATCCGCTGAATCGCGGCCTGGACGGCGACGCCGGCGGCGTTTCCGACCTGCAGACGGACGTCATGCGCTTCATGGCGATACTCGCCCTGTGCCTCGTCGCTGTCTTCGCGCTCGTGCAGAGTATTCCGCTGGCGCCACAGCAGGAAACCCCGGCACCGGTCGAATCGCCGGAACCGGCAGCGCAGGAAGCAGCATCAGCGACTCTGGTTGCGGCAGTTAAACCGGACGCGGCAAGCGAGCGCGAAATCGTCCTGACACGCCCGCTGCCCGAAAAATTGCCTCACGAGGATGCACCGCCGGTTCTGCAACGACCGCGCGCGGCGGTTGTCGAGAAGACCGAGGCGCTTCCGGTCAGACCGGCGCCTCCCAGGGAAGGATTCACGCTTCGCTTCGAAGACAATGTAGCCCTGACGCGGCTGGTCGCACGGAACGAAGTCGGCCTGTACGCCATCCTTCCCGACAAGTCATACCGAATGAATGTCAACCGCGGCCAGTTCAGTTTCTGGCCGGCATCGATGCCAAAGCGCTTTCACGAAATGGACGATACGACCGTTCCGGCTGCAGTTACGGACGCGTTTCGCCTGAGCGGTGCGCCGCAGTCCCGGGGCATCAAGTGGGGCGTCACGATTCCGCCGACAACCAGCAGCCAACTCGAAAAGATTCTGCGTGAAGAAACGGGTGGCGATCTCGTCATCGACGCAGACGGCACATTGCGGCTCGAGTAAGCGCATGAAACCGTTCTTCGCCTTCCTATTATTGATTGCCACGACGCCCGCCATCGCAGCGTCGCGTCCTGCCGATCTCGACGCATGGTTCGCAAACGAACTGCTGCCGTATGTACGTGAGCAACTCAGCTCGCATCCGCGATTCAGGGGCGAGGCCCTGAGATTCGTGGTTTTCGAAAACGGCAATCCGCAGGCCGCGAGCAATGCGCTGGTGCTCAGCCTGCGCGACCGTCTCCGCGATGCGATCGCCGACATGCCGGGCGTGCGCATTGCCTGGCAACCGGACAACCCGCATTACGTCCGGCATTCGGGCCCCGGCGGCGTCGATTGTACCAAGACCGAAGTGCATTACCTGGTCGGTCTCGAGCTGATGCCACTGGGTCAGGACAGAGCACTCCTCGAACTGAGAGCGGTGGACCTGGAGGATCGCAGCATCGTTCCGGGGTTCGGCAAGTCCTGGCAAGGTCAGTTGACCTCGCGCCAGGCCCGTGAGTACCGGCGCATGGAGCTGGACCCGACGTTTCGCGGCGAGCGCGAGGTGCCTTATGACGAATCGCAGGGTGACTTGCTCGCGGCGCATCTTGCCCACGATCTCGGTTGCAGCCTGCTGCGCCAGACCGACGCGGAATACGTGATCGCCGGCAGCGCAAACGCGGCCGCCAGCGACCCTGTCGACAGCATGGTCGAACTCGTCGGCAACAATCTGGCGCAATACGGATCGTTGCAGTTCGCGGCGTCCGGCGAATCGGCAAACTCGACTATTGCGGGCAAGGCACATCGCATCGACGACGACCTCTACCAGTACTGGGTAACGGTGCAACCGAAAGATGCCGGCTCCGAGCTCAAGGCGCTGACTGCCAGCGCCTACGTGCGGTTGCCGGACCAGTTCGTCATGGCGGAAGTCGTGGCCGGATCGGCGCGTGTGGCGTTGCGCAGCGAGCCTGGGTTCCTGGCTTCCCTCAAAGTCGTGCAACTGGACGAATCCGCGGTCTGCCGGAACCGTCGTGTCGACGGCGCATCGCGACTGAATCGGTATCCGTATTTCGAACTCGGCGAATGTTACGCACTTGCGGTCCGCTCGACTGACGACGCCGTGGTGTTTTTCCTGCATCACCAGCTGAGCAACGGCCTGGTTCGCCTTACCGATTCGAGCTGCGCACGATCCTCGAGCGCCAGGATCATCAAGGCCAGGCAGCAGGCGCAGTTCGTGCTGCCGCCGGACGTGCTGTCATCCGCATCATGGTCGGAAGGCAGGCAATGGGCACTCGATCCCGACCGCGACACCTTTTATGCGCTCGCAACGACCGACAGCAAGGCGGCACGGGAACTCTCGAGGCACGTTCGACAATTGCCTGTACGTTGCGGCGCTTCCGTCAGGCCGGGGCTGGAGGGCGCCGGCTTGCGGCAGTGGATGGAAGATCTCTCGCTGCTCATCGACGAACGCGGGCCGACGATCCACTGGCAAACCATTCGAGTCAAGAACATCTATTGAGGTCAAGGCAATGTTCAGATTACTCGGCTTCCTGGTCGGCTCGGTGACGGTATTGACGATCATCCTGGTCGTTCTGGGCATGCCGGATTTTCACTTTGTCGACCGTGACGTCGACGAGCAGCGTTTCGATGCCGCCCTCGAAATGCTGAAGGAAAAGCAGCAGGACGTCGCGCTAGTCACGGAAGAGATCGTCGACCCGGTTGCAGAGCACGTCGGGGAAATCAAAGACAATGCCGCCGTCGGGGCCGGGGCCGGGGCCGGGGCCGGGGCAATATCATCGGAACACGGCGCGGCAACGGAAGACCAGGGTCATGGGTTGCTCAATCCCGGCGAAAAGATTCCGCAGGAACCGCGTGCCGCAAACAGTTTCCCGTCAATGCCGGAGGACCTGCAGTGGTATTCATTCTGGAATCCGTTTCGCAGCGAGATCGCGGCAAGGGGTTTTGTAACGCAGCTCGAGAAAGTGACGGGACTCGATTATCGCGTCGTCAAGGTCAAGAGCGGCGTGTATGAAGTCGCATTCGCCTACAGCGATGACGCCGAACGGCGCAACAAACTCACGCGCATCTCGGCGGCGACAGGTCTCGAATTACCGGATTCATGAAGCAACGTCGTCTGACAAGGTTGATCGGCCCGATTATTTTGGTCCTGCTGTTAACCGCGAAAGCAACCGCGACCGGCGCGCGGCCCGATCCCGATGCCGCCTGGCGCAACTACGTCAGACACGATAGTGATGTTCCGCCCGTTTACCGGTTTCCGCACGCGAATTGTTTTCGCGCGGCGGCTTCCGCATACGACCTGCCCGAGACGCTGCTGCTCGCGGTGGCTCGTGGCGAAAGTGACTTCGATCCGACGGCGCGCTCGAAGGCAAATGCGCACGGCGTCATGCAGATCCTCTGGCCCACCACTGCCAATCACCTCGGAATCTATCGCCTGACGGAGCTTTACGATCCGTGCACCAATATCGATGCCGGAGCCCGTTATCTCAAAGAGCTGATGCTCACATTCGACGGCAACCTGCACCTCGCGCTGGCGGCCTACAACTACGGACCCGAAAGAATCTCAGCCAACCCCGACGACATGCCATCGGGCGCGCGCTGGTACAGCAGTTATATCTTCCGTCACCTGAATTACATTCTCGGCGATCGCAAGCGCGACCGGCCCGCAGGCGAACACCTGTATTCGGAGCTCGGCCGCTCGACGCTCGTGAGCTTCGGCGAGCCCTATCGCGCGGCCGCGTTCGTCGAGGGTCTCGAGTCCCGCGCGCCGGCGCTCCAGCTGGACTGGTTTCGCAAGGATGTCGGCGAATTCTCGGTCGTGCTGACATACGCGGACCGCGAGCAATTCGCGCGCAGCGCCAAGCTACTTGAACAGGCTGGATTCCGGCTGGATTAGTATTCCGATTGGAGGCTGACACCCGGTTTCCGGGCTTTGCTTTCCTGCCTTTGGCAATCGCGCTACCCTTCGCGCCATGCTTTTCGTTCGCAAACGATCCTGGCTGCCCGCCAAACTTTTGCTGGTGTTCCTCGTTGCAGGCGCGCAAAGCGGCGCGCTGGCGCACGTCTTCGAGCACCAAGCCGCAACGCCGCTCATACAGGCATGCGCGATTTGCGCGACGATCAGCCAATTGGACGCATGCTCGATCGACACACTGGGCGACCCTATCGCTCTGAACTGCCGCTCGTGTCGCCCGATTGCGGACGGCCCGAGTCTCGAAACGCGGCACGCACCCGAGGCGAGGCAGCGCGGACCTCCCACCGCACTCTGACGTTATTCACCAACAGGGTCGGGATCCGTCTCATCCCATATTCGGCGGCAGCGGTATAACAATCGTATCGCCGCATTGATTCACAGAGTGAAGACTCCAATGAAAATCAGACTTGCTACACCGGTGCTGCTGACGATCGGCCTGTGGGCATCGTCAGTGCACGCACAAGACCTCGCACGAGAGATCGATGAACTCCGGCAACTCGTTATGACGATGCAAGCCGATTATGAAGCTCGAATCGGAGACCTCGAATCGCGGCTTGCACTCGCCGAACGACACACGACGCGTGCACAACGTGACGCCGAGGAAGCAATCGAGCTTGCGGAACAGACGGCAATCGAGCAGACCTCAGCTACATCGGCGCCGAATACGTATAACCCGGCAATCGGCGCAGTTCTCGTCGGGCGGTATGCAGAGGTCGACAGTGGCTGGGAGCAGATCCCCGGATTCCAGCCGGCGGGCGAAATCGGCACAGGCGAACCCGGATTCGGCGTCGGCGAGGCGGAAATCAATCTCAAAGCCAGCGTCGATGCGAAATATTTCGGCAACCTGACCGTGGCAGTCGTCGAGGAGCAGGGTGAAGTCGAGGTCGAATTCGAGGAAGCGTGGATACAGACGATCGACCTTCCGTATGGATTCACCGCGCTCGGCGGCCGCTTCTTTTCCGAGGCAGGATACTTGAACGGCTTCCATTTCCATGCGGACGACTTCGTCGACCGTCCATTGCCATACCAGGCGTTTTTCGGCGGCCGTTACAGCGTGGATGGACTCCAGGCCCGATGGGTCGCGCCGACGCCGCTACTCGTTGAAATCGGCGGCGAGGCAAACTGGGGCGGTAGCTTCCCGGCAACCGCAAATGAGAATAATTCCCCGGGGGCATGGACGCTGTTCGGCAATTTCGGCGGCGACGTGGGGGATAGCCACGCCTGGCAACTCGGGCTCTCCTGGCTCCGCGCCGACGCGACGGAGCGCGCCGCGGAAGATGATCCCGATTCGTTCACTGGCAACAGCGATCTCGGGCTCTTTGATTTTGTCTGGAAATGGGCGCCGGGTGGCAATCCTGTGCGCCGGAATTTCAAACTGCAGGGCGAATACTTCCACCGCTCCGAGAGAGGATTGTTTGCCGGCATCCCGTATGATGGCGACCAGACGGGCTGGTACCTGCAGGGCGTTTGGCAATTCGTACCGCGATGGCGTGTCGGCCTGCGGCACGATGTCGTCGATGCCGACAGCGGGCCGCTGCTTGCCGGCACGAGCATCGAAGACCCCGGTCGCAGTTCGAGGCGCAACAGCCTGATGATCGATTTTTCCCCGAGCGAGTTCAGTCGACTGCGGATGCAATACACGAACGACAAGGTGCTTCCCGAGTCGGACAATCAATGGTATCTCCAGTACATCATGAGCGTCGGCGCGCATGGTGCGCATCAATTTTAGGGCAGGAACCATGTACAGAATCGCATTTGGCATCCTAGTCCTGGCCGCGAGCGCAACCGCCAACGCACTGAACGTCTTCGCCTGTGAGCCCGAATGGGGTTCGCTGGTCGACGAGCTCGCGGGCGACAAGGCCGCGACGACGATCGCGCTGACCGCGTTTCAGGATCCACATGTCCTGCAGGCACGGCCGAGCCTCATAGCGGCGGTACGCAGCGCCGATCTGATCGTGTGCACTGGCGCGGACCTGGAAATCGGCTGGCTGCCGCTGTTGTTGCGACGTGCCGCAAACCCGAAGATCCAGCCCGGCAATCCCGGCTATTTCCTGGCCGCGGATCATGTGCGCCGTATCGAGATCCCGCGGAGCATCGATCGTGCCCAGGGCGACATCCACCCGCAGGGAAATCCACACATTCACCTGCACCCGCGCAATATCGAGCGGGTCGCCGAGGCCCTGGCCGAACGACTCGCCGGAATCGATACCGCGAACGCCGCGCATTATCAGTCCCGGCTCCAAGTTTTCCTGGGTCGCTGGGACGAAGCTACCGTCCGGTGGGAAGAACGCGCACTGCCACTTGAAGGCATGCGTCTCGCCTCGCATCACAAGAGTTTCAGTTATCTGGCCGAATGGCTCGACCTGGATGTCGTCGCGACACTGGAACCGAAACCGGGGATTCCGCCGAGCGGCGCGCAATTGGCCGCGCTGCTGCAACAGCTGACACCGAAACCGCCGGCGGGCGTGATTCTCACGCCGTATGCGAA
>JBFHXJ010000043.1:0-32434 GCA_041598995.1 Woeseiaceae bacterium
GGCCCCAGTAGTCCTGCACGCGCTCATAGGTGATCGATCTGCCGGGATCGATCCTGGCGACGCGATAGGGTCCGCTCGCGAGCGGCGGCTCGATAGAAGGTTTCGTGAAGTCCCTGCCTTCCCAGAAATGTTTTGGCAGCAGGGGCATTTGCGCGGTCGTATAAAGCGTACCCCGCTTGTCCGAGCCATCGAAAGTGAAGCGCACGCTGTGCGGGCCCGTCTTTTGCGCTCCCGCGACATCGGCGTAATTGGCGCGATACTGCGGTGAGCCCTGTGTTTTCAATATTTGCAGACTGAATATCACGTCCTCGGGCGTGATCGGACGACCATCGTGCCAGCGCGCCGCGTCGCGTATCGTAAATTCTGCCCACGCATAATCTTCGGGATAGCTCACGGTTTCGGCGACGACGCCGTAAATCGAAGCCGGCTCGTCGCCGCTGCGCGCCATCAGGGACTCGTACACGATGGCTGGTAGCGTCAATATCGGCGCCGTGCCGGCGACGATGAAGGGATTCAGATTGTCGAAGGTCGACGACCAGCCGTAGACATAGGTACCGCCTTTAGGCGCGTCAGCATTGACGTAGTCGAAATGCGCCGCATCCGCGGTGTGTTTAAGCTCGCCGTAAAGCGTGAATCCGTGAGATGTTTCTATTCCCGCCTGTATCCGCGTCGCTCCCAGGAATAGAGGCAGTAATACCAACGAAACGGCAATCCGTCGTAATTGTCTTGTTGGAAGCATCAAATCGATGATCCCACAAAAAAGGCGCACCCGTTGCCGGGTGCGCCTTGATTTTCCGCAGGCAACACTTTACTGGAAATTGCGCCTCAAGGTCAGGAACCACTCGGCCGGGCGGCCCGGCTGACCTTCGATAGTCGGCTGGCCGAACCCAGTCAGGTCGAACTTATTAAGGAAATACTCCTCGTCCGTCACGTTGGTACCGCCAGCCGTGATCGTCCAGTCCCTGTCAGGGCTGGCCCACTCGACGGAAACGTTGACGAGTTCGAAAGCCGCCGTGCAGCTGTCAGCCTCGGTGATCGTCGGATTCGACGTATTGAACCGGTTTACCGGACAAATCTCGGACTGTCCATAGACATCGACGCGAGGCGTCAGCGTGCTGCCGCCAGCCAGTTGCCCGACGTAGGATACCGACAGATTCCAGTTGTCCTCGGGTACGTAGGTTGGCCGGTCCGTGGTGTATGTCGTGCCAGGCGGAATTCCCGCAAGCGACGGATCCGAGACCTCGTCACCGTCAAAATTGGTGTAGCCGTAGATGCCGGAGATCGTCAGCGCATCAACCGGCCGCCAAAGGAACTCGAGTTCCGCGCCCGTCACTTCAGCCGGGATGTTCGTGTAAAACGTTCGCGACGTTGTCGGACCCGGAAAGCCCGGCGGTGTTGTACACCACTGGCCAAGGCCGTCTTGCACAGCGCCCGGCGTGTTTGGCGGTACGATTGCAAGGTAATTACCCATCGCGTCTGCGCGGCACTCGATTCCGCCGACCGGCAGGATGCGCTTCTTGTAGTCGATGTAGAAGGCGGCCACGTTCACACGTAAGCGATCGTCGAGCAAATCTGACTTAACCCCGATGTCATAGGAAATATTCTCCTCGCCGTCCACCGGCACGAACTGCGTAACCTGGAACGGGCGCGGGTTAAATGCCTGCGGCCGATAGCCGGTTGCGACCGAGCCGTATAACAGCAGGTCATCGCTGAGCTGGTAATCGATGCCGATCTTCCAGTCCGTGCTGTCGTCCGAGGCAGAACCGGTCGTGACGACGATCGTGTTGTCGAAGTCGACGTCTTTGGAATCCTCCGAGTAACGTGCGCCGGCCGTTATCGCCAATTGATCCGTCAGGTCGTACACCACGTGCGCATATATGGAGTCGTTCTGCGCATCGGTGACGTTTTTGCCGTTGACCAGGAACGGGCCCGGTACGAAAGCCGGGATAGACACCTGCTGCGCATTGTCCCATTCGCCGTCATAGCGGAAGTAGCCGACCGTCCAGTCCATGCGGTCCATCGCCCGGCCACTCAGACGCAGTTCACCTGTGAAGGATTCACCCCGGTTGTATCCGTCGACGGTCTGCTCGCCTAGTGGCCCGGCGTCGGCGTCCGTCGCCAGCGCGCCGTCCACTTCCCTATAAGACAGGATGGCGACCAGATTCATCCGGTCGTTCAGGTCCCAGTTAAGCTTGCCGGAATAGCCTTCCTGCTTGATCGTGTTCTGCGGCACGAACTGGATGCCGAAGTTAGGGTCGCTGTAAGTCGCATAGGACGTGTAAATATTCGGTGGCAGGAAATCGCTGAGGCGTACGCCATAAGTCGCGAACTGCGCATCTTCCCAGAAGTTGAACGGGATCGGCAGAGCCGGATTACCGACTCCCTGCGTCGCCAGTGCCACCAGCGTATCCGCGGCAGCTTCCGAGTCATTGTTCAGGAAATCCGCGGTAAAGGTGAGGTCAGCATCGTCGTTGACTTCCCAGCGAACCACGGCGCGTGCACCCGTCACGTCCTGGCCACCCTGGGTTGCGAGCCGGCAGCCGGAATTACGACTGAAAAGTCGCTGTGGCAGCATCGTCTGTCCCGGGTTGAGGCACGCGTAGTCGAACACGTCCTGATGCCCCTCGCGTTTTTGCGATACGCCGGTGATCCGGGCAAAAACATTATCGGACAGTGCGAAATCGTAGGAGCCGCGAACGTCCACTCGATCGTAAGATCCGACGGTGACACGAACCTCGCCAGTGCCGTCTCCTGTCGGCTGACGACTGACGTAACGAATGGCACCGCCCAACGCGCCACGGCCGAATAGCGTTCCCTGCGGGCCGCGCAGCACCTCTACGCGCTCCAGGTCCATGAGCTCGATCATCGAGCCATAAGTGACCGGGTACAGCACGTCGTCGAAATAAATGGCGACGCCGGGCTCGAAGGCAAAGTTGAAATCGTACTGGCCTATTCCACGAATAAAGGCGCTCATCGTATTACCGAATGCCGCCTGCGCCGGTCTGAGCGACGCATTAGGCACGACGTAAGCGACCTCATAGCCCTGTGTCAGGCCACGAATCTCGATGTCCTCACCGGAGATTGCGGTGATTGCAATCGGCGTCTCCTGTAATCGCTCTTCGCGATACCTCGAGGTAACGATGATTTCGTCGAGAAGTACTTCTTCATCTTGCTGCGCGATCGCGGTCGTCGAATAGGTGGAAAACGCTACGGTCGCGGTGATCGGCAGCGCAAGAATAGACAACATGCGGCGTGTCATTGTTTTGGGAATAAGCATCGGTAGATCCCCCGGTGTAGGCATGAGCCATCAGCGTCATGTAGCCCGAATTGCGAAAATGTTACTCGATTCGCAAGGAATAAAAGTTCGATACAAAACGAACTTTCACGCCATTTACACTGCTTTTCACGGGGTTAGGAATCAATACGCAGTTTCCGATTGTTGCCAAAAAACAACGGACTGAACCACGCCGTTTGAGGCCATCGGCGTGCCCGCAAATCAACGCTGCAATCAGTCGCTGCGGCTCGCGATCGCTGCCCCTTCGGCCAGCGATTCGAGCTTGCGGTAAGCGATTCGCTCGTCGACGCGCCCGTAGCCGGCGAAGGTACCGAACCCGCAGTCGGTGCCGGCGATCACACGCTCGCGGCCGACGATTTGCACATAGCGCCCGATGCGCTGGGCGACGAGTTCAGGGTGCTCGATCAAGTTGGTGCAGGTATCGATCGTGCCAGGAATCAGGACCTTGTCATCGGGAATCTTCGCGTCCGCCCAATCCCGCCATTCGTGATCGTGCCGCGCGTTCGCGGCCTCGAACAGGATCCCCTGCGGTTTCGCCTTGAGGATGATCGGCAGGATCTTTTTGACTTCGATGTCGAAATCGTGCGGACCCTCGTAATTGCCCCAGCAGACATGGAAGCGGCAGCGATCGGCGGGAATATTTTCGAGTGCATGATTCATCGCCTCGACGTGCATCTCGGCGCGCTGCAGGAACTCCTTCTCCGATAATTCCTGGAAGCCGGTATGGCGTGCCATCGCGAGATCCGGGCAATCGAGTTGCAGCACAAAGCCCGCAGTAACGATCTGCTCGTACTCCTCGCGCATGACTTTGGCGATAGCCCAAAGGTATTCCTCGTGGCTCGCGTAATACTGATTGGGCTGAAACGCGGTGACGAGACCAGGGGACGCCGAGTTCATGAACGCCTCGTCCACGCCCGCGGCGTGCATTGCGTTTTGGAAGTTCTCGATGTCGACTTGCAGCGGTGCCCAACTTTTGACGGTGATTTCATCGACGCACGCCGCGCGTCGGAACTGCTGCCTGCCGATCATGCGGCCGATCGCTTCATGGAGTTCCGGATAGCCGGCGAAGTCGAGCGCGGGCCTGCGCTCGACGTGCCCACCGAAACCATTCAGGCGGTCCATCATGTAGGTGGCATAACCGACCTTGCTTTGCTCGCCGTCGCTCGGTACGTCGATGCCGACGTCGACCTGCCGCTTGACGACTGACGTGACTGCATCCGCGACTACTTTCGCAAATTCGCTGCTGTCGTCGTTCTCACCCTTGTCTTTTCTCAACAGGACGTCGGCCAGCGCTGCGGATCTCGGCAGGCTGCCGACGTGTGTCGTGAGGATTCGCTCACCGGACGTCTTCAAGCTGTCTTTTCCAGGAACGGCACGGGCTTTCGTGCCATCGCGAAGGTTTCCCTGACCGCGGATCGCTGCATCATCCTGGTATGCCAGTCGAGACACTTCGGCGTCTTTTCCTCGTTGACCGTCTGGTTGTAGAACATCGGCATCGGCGCCATGACCGAAAAGACGCTGATATCGGCGAGCGAGTAATCCGCGCCGGCAATCCACGCATCTTTCTCGAGGGCTTTCTCGAACTTGCTCACGGAGAATTCCACGCGGCGCCGGCAGTCATCGAGCTGCTCCTGGGGAAAAGTATGCTTCGCGGCGGCACGCCACTTGTCCTGCTGTTCCTTTAATGGGATGCGCTTCAGTTTTTCCTCGAATTCTTCCTCCGACAGGTGTTTAACGAGCGGTTCAATGATGCGATCCCAGCCGAGAATGCTCGCGGCAGGGTTGAAATACTCATCGACGAACTTGGTCCAGACGCGCATGTTGGCGCGGGCAACGGGATTGGCAGGGCGTAGCGGCGGATCAGGGAAGACGTCGTCGAGATATTCATTGATCACGGTCGACTCGGTAATGACGGCGCCATCATGCACCAGCGCCGGCACCTGACCGTTAGGATTTATTTTGACATACTCGGGATCGTGTTGCTCGAACTCGTGCAAATTGATGTAGTGGCTGACGAAGTCGATGCCCTTTTCCTTCAGGCACAGCAAGGATTTCAAGGAGTTTGCACCGGGTTCGAAATGGTAAAGCGCTAGCATGCTGACGGGCTCCTCAAGCGGATTCTTGTCACGCGTTTCGCTGACGATCGAGAAACGCCTCGTTTTGGCTATTATTGTACTGACAGAAAAATAACGGTCGCGACTGTGGCTGCAGGGAATTCCCGCGTTTTGTTCTCTTACAGCCGATTTTGACCCTCTGGAAACCACACTATCACCATGACACCGGCAGAAAGGCAGCTCATCGAATGGGAATGCAGGCAGCTCGCGCTGCGATTCACGGCACACTGTGACCGTCAGGAATGGCGGGAGGCGTGCGCGCTGCTCACCGGGGATGCGATTTTCGCGAGGCCGACGGACCCGGAAAACCCGTTGGTGGGAAAGGCAGCGATACTGACCGCGTTCGAGGCGCGGCCGTCAGTACGCATCACCAGGCACATCTGCACCAACATGATCGTGACGGCACTCTCGGAGACAGAGGCAAAAGGCCATCTGTATGCGTTGTTGTATACAGGTGAACCGAGCGACGATGGCGGCGGCGTGACGATTGCCGACGAAAGGCAGCTTGTCGGGGAGTTTCAGGACGACTACCTCCGCACAGAAGAGGGCTGGCGCATCGCGAAACGTGTCGGAAAAATCGTCCTGGCAACAAATTGATTTCGGGTCGCCGGCCCGTTTCGCGATCGATTCGATGGAGGCAATGAAATGAAAACTCGAGTAGTCCCTCTGGCATTGTCGCTGTGTATTTTTCTCGCCGCGTGTGAGCAATGCGTTATGGAACCCGCTACAACGGCAGTGGAAGAACGCAACAAGGAGACGGTGATTGCCTTTTACAACGCGGCGATCAACGATAAGGACTTCGAGGCGGCGTCGGCTTATCTCGGCGACGAGTACATCCAGCACAATCCGATCGCTGCGGATGGTCCGGAGGGGCTCAGGGCATTTCTCGATTTTGCAAAGGAAAACCTGGGCACGTTCAAGGTCGAGATCAAGCGTGCATTCGCCGACGGCGACTACGTGATTCTGCACGTGCATGCGAAACGCGATGCCGATGACCGGGGCAGCGCCGTGATGGACATCTTTCGCCTCGAGAACGGCAAAGTGGTCGAGCATTGGGACGTCATCCAGCCGATCCCGGAAACGGCGATGAACGACAACACGATGTTCTAGCAGACGGAGACTGCTATTTGGCGAAGTGTTCGTCCGTGAGGCTGAACAGAATCTTCTTTTCCTCGTCCGACATCTGCCTCGTGCGATCGACCAGGTCCTGTCCGACTTTCGAGCCGCGCTCGACCGCCGGCCGCCGGCCGACCGCCTCGAACCAGCGCTTGACGTTCGGAAACTCAAACAAATCCTGTCCCTGCCAGTCATAGCGGAACACCCACGGCCATGCGGCGATGTCCGCGATCGAGTAATCACCGGCGAGATATTCTTCCCTGCCGAGCTGCCAGTCCATCACACCATAGAGGCGCGTCACTTCGTCGCGGAAGCGTCGCATGCCTTCCTCGTTCTTCTGCGGCGCATACTTGAGAAAGTAATGTGCCTGGCCGGCCATCGGACCGAGCCCGCCGACCTGCCAGAACACCCACGACATCACTTTGATTCGCCCACGAATATCCTTTGGCAGCAGCTTGCCGGTCTTCTCGGCCAGGTACATCAGGATTGCGCCGGACTCGAAAATGGACAGCGGACCGCCTTCGGCATCGTGATCGACGATGACCGGCATCTTGTTGTTCGGACTCAACTCCTTGAAGCCGGGCGTATGCTGGTCGCCCTTGTTGATATTGACGGGAATGATGTTGTACTCGAGGCCGCACTCCTCGAGCATGATCGTGACTTTCTTGCCGTTGCCGGTCGGCCAGAAGTAAACGTCAATCACGGCTGCCGACCGCCTATTCTGCGGGAGTGCTGCGCAACTTCGCAGCCTCGCTGACGATGTAGGCATATATCGCGTCGCTGTCCTGCGGCGTCAGGACATCGGCGAACGAGGCCATCCCCTGTTCGGCGCGCGAGCCGCCGAGCACGATGGCAGCGAATTCCTGGTGGGTTTGCGCGCTCATGTAGCGGAGGTCCGGCATCATGCCGCCGGAAATGACGTCGAAACCGTGGCAGGTGCGGCAGATGTTGTCGTACAGCAGCGCGCCTTCCGCGAGCGTTTCCTCATCGGCAATCACTTCCGGCACGGTAACGAGGTGGAGGCCAGCCGTATCGGGCAGGGAAGCGGTGCCGCCGAGCTTGAATGCGAGCACCCGCATGGGCGCATTGTGCACCGGTGTGCCGGCGCCGCCGAGTATCGGTATCGCGCCGGCCCAGCCGGCCGCTACCGCGATGTATTGCTCGCCGTCGACGGCATAGCTGATCGGTCCGGCGACCGCGCCGGTCTGGATCGGCATCTCCCACAGCTGCTGCCCGTTGCTGGCACGATAGATGACGAACCTGCCATCGGCGGCGCCCTGGACCAGCAGATCGCCGGCGGTCGCGAGGATGCCGCCATTCCACTGTCCCTCATGGGGAATGCGCCAGACCTCCGAGTTACTCACCGGGTCCCAGGCGAGCAGGTAACCCTTGGGAACGAAGTCCGCGACCCCTTCGGCCATCGGCACGTCGGGATTGAAAGACAGGTTCCACGACATCTCCTGATGTTCGTAGGTCGCGGTGCGGGAGTAACTGAAGACATTTTCCTGCGCCGGAATGTAGACGAGTCCGGTCAACGGACTGTAGGACATCGGGTGCCACGGATGGGCGCCGAAGGGGCCGGGCGTGATGCGCTTGGCTTCCTCGACCGTGTATAGATTCTCTTCGATTTCCACCGGCCTGCCTGTCGCCATGTCGATGTGACTGGCCCACGTTACCGGCACGAAGTTGTTTGCGGAAACGAGCTCGCCGGTCTCGCGGTCGAGGACATAGAAGAAGCCGTTCTTCGCCGCCTGCATCAGCACTTTCTTTTTTTTGCCGTCGATCTCGAGATCGACGAGCGTCATCTGCTGCACGCAGTTGTAATCCCAGTTTTCGCCAGGCACGGCCTGGTAGTGCCAGACGTACTCGCCGGTATCGGGCCTCACCGCGACGATCGAGCAAAGGAACAGGTTGTCGCCGCCGCCGGGGCTCCTGAGGTCGCGCTGCCACGGCGCGCCGTTACCGGTGCCGATGTACAGGAGATCCAGCTCGGGATCGAAAGAGAAGGAATCCCAGGCGGTGCCGCCGCCGCCGGCGATCCACCATTCGCCGTTCCAGGTCTTCGCCGCCATTTCCATCGCCGGCGACTCGAAGCCGTCGGCGGGATTGCCGGGTACGATGTAGAAGCGCCAGGCTTGCTCACCCGTCTCGGCATCGTAGGCGGTCACGTAACCGCGCACACCGAATTCGGCGCCACTGTTGCCGATGATCACCTTGTCCTTGACGACGCGGGGCGCGCCGGTGATCGAATACGGCTTGTCGCGCGGGGTGGTTTGTACCTCCCAGGCGAGTTCTCCAGTGGATGCGTCGACGGCGATGAGCCGACCGTCGATCATGCCGAGATAAACGTGGCCCTTCCATACAGCAGGCCCGCGATTCGCCGCGCCACAGCAACTGTAGCGAATCCAGTCGCGGTCGAGTTCTGGATCGTAGCGCCACAGCTCTTCGCCCGTCGCGGCATCGATCGCATGCAGAATATTCCAGGTGCTCGAGGTATACATCACGCCGTCGACGACGAGCGGCGTGGCTTCCGTGCCGACGTTCGAATCCGATTCCCAGTACCAGGCGAGACCGAGGGAGCGCACGTTGTCGGCGTTGATCTGCGTCAACGGGCTGAAGCGTTCTTCTGCATAGGTCCGGCCGTGACTCATCCAGTTACTCGGATCGCTGCCCGCATTCCTGAGGCGCGCTGCATCGACTGCTGCGGCATTCATGATGACCGTCCGTTTTTCCGCAACGGTTTCGGTAGTCGGTTCGCGGCTGCAGGAAACGAGCTGCGCGGCAAGCACTAAGCCTGTGAATATGAGCGCTGACTTTTTCATTTGAAAAACCCTTGTTCGTCTACTTCCGGATATCGCGCGCCTCGACGCTGACTGCCTCTTCTATCCAGTCTAAAGCGGCTTCGAGTCCCCCGAACGTGAAAACGTGCACGGCGATGTTCTCGTTCTGCTCAAGGCGGTACCTGCCGAGCGCGTCGACCTGCCGGGAGGGCGGCACCCGCTGCAACAATTTGAGGCTCGTCGACACGGGAAGCGCTTTCATTTTTTTCATCGATGCCGTGACACCGCAGCGTTGCGCGAAGCGAATCAGCGTCGTCAGCTTCGCAGGCCCCGGCAACCCGTTCTTTATATGAATATCCGGGTACCGTGAATGTACGTCCTCACAGAAACGAATAATAGCGTCAGGATCGAAGGAAAACTGCGTGACGACCATCGGTTCGATGCCGAGATCGCGCAAGAGGCCGATCTTTTCCTGCTGCGTGCGTCTCAGGTCATCGTCCGAGATCAGGGGATGCCCCTCCGGGTAACCGCTGACGCCTATCCTGCGAATGCCGAAGTTGTTCGAATCCATGGCGCGAATGAAATCGAGGGAATCGCTGATGTCGTCCGCCGGTTCCGGGAGGTCGCCTGCGATGACGAGGAAGTCCCGGGCACCCGCATCTTCCGTGAACCTGCCGAGTACGCGCGGGACGTCGTCCAGCGACCTCGCCCGGCGCGCGGCCAGGTGCGGAATCGGGTTGAAGCCGGATTCCCGGATCTGCCGGCAGATCTCGATCTGCCGTTCGAGCGTATCCTTCGGGAACAGATTCAGGAATACGTCCGTGCCCTGCGGCAGGCGGTGTGCGAAACCGTGGAACGATTCCGCTTCGTGACTTCCCATTTCTATCGAGAATCCCGCGAGCGCTGCGGCGACGGGATCCCGGTTCATCCTGGTCTTACCTTCACTGGTACTGACTGTTGCTGTCACTTTAAATGTTTCCCTGATTCTGATTCAGCTTGAATATACGTTCGGCGTTCGTCTGGAAGAAAGCTTTTTTCGACTCTGCGTCCATATCGAAATGATCGCTTATCGCCACTTCGTCCGCGTTCACCTGGTACGGATAGTCCATCGCATACATGACCTGGCCGACCCCAAGTACCCGTTGTGCGAACAGGATTGCCGGTTCCCAGGCGACGCCGCTCGAAGTGATGAATACGTTGCTCTTCAGGTATTCGCTTGGTAACCGCTCGATTTTTTTGGCACCCGTCACGGTCTCGCGATAGTTTCGTTGCATGTAGTCGATCCGATACAGCCAGTACGGCAAGCCTTCACCCGCGTGGCCGATGACGATCTTCAAGCGCGGAAAACGATCGAAAACGCCATTGGTGATCAGCGCAACGACGTGTAACGCCATTTCGGCGCCGAACCCGAGGATCGCCAGCTCCAGCCCGCGGTCGAGATATGGCTTGAGCATCTCCGGCGGCGGCGTACGCGGATGGATATAAATTGCAGCATCGGCCGCTTCGGCCGCTTCGAAGATCTCCCAGAATTTCTCGTCGTCCAGATACTCGCCCTTGGTATGCGAATTGACGACCACGCCATGTAAACCGAGTGAATTGATGCCGCGGTCAATCTCCTGTGCGGCACGTGCAGGGGCTTGCGGCGCGATCGCCGTCAGGCCAGCGAACCTGTGCGGGTGGGCACGGATCGCCTCGACGAGCTGATCGTTGCTGTCGATCGCCAATGCCGTGGCGGTATCTGCGTCGAAGACCTGCACCCCGGGCGCCGTCAATAACAGGAGTTGCATGTCGATGCCGAGCCCGTCCATCGCAGCGATCCGCCCGGCGCCGATATCCGCGAGCAAACTGACGAGCCGCGAGCTCGCGCCGCCCCCGTAAATGGCACCGCCCATGGCCTTGAACCCCGGTTCCCCGGGCGCGCCATCCGCCAGAAATTTTCTGTACGCATCGAGTACCGGGCGGGAAATCCATGCTTCTTCGGTCGCGATGCGCTTGTAGGGCGGATTGTCGAGCCTCTTAAGCGCTTGCGCCGACAATCGGTTGCCGCTGGCCGCCAATGCCGCGGCAGCAAACGAACATCGGAGAAAATCGCGTCGGGTCGTCAGCATGGCCTCGGCAACCATGGCTAGTGGACCTTGTATTGCAGGTCCTGGTATTCCCTGCGGTACTGCTCCATTGCCGCACGGCGCTTCGCGACGCCTTCCGGGTCGACGTCCTCCGGAGGCAACGCCGCGATAATCTCGGCGAAATGATTCTCGAGGATTTGCCGGACCTCGGGATACGGAATGATGTAGAGCCGGTTTTCCTTGATGGCTTCGAGCGTCTCCTCGGCGAGTTCGAGCGGGTCCTTGCCGGCCGAATAGATACGGCGGAGGCTGTCGAGCACGGCATCGTCGAAGCGGTAGCCACTGTTCTTGAATCTGTCGGGACGGGTCCAAACGGCTTCCGCGATATTGGTGCTGACGTTGGCCGGGCACAGCACCGACACGCCGATGTTGTATTTGGCAAGTTCCGAACGCAGCGCTTCGCTCAAGCCGCGCACCGCAAACTTCGATGCCGAATAGATTCCGGCCGGCCCGGCGGCGACGATGCCGCCCACCGACGAGGTATTGACGATGTGTCCGCCCTTGCCGTACTCGATCATCCGCGGCACGAAGGTCTGTATGCCGTTGACGACGCCGCCGAAGTTGACGCCCATCTGCCAGTCGTAATCGTCGTAAGTCGATTTTTCGAGCGGCCCGAAAATGCTGACGCCTGCCGTATTGAAAAGTAGCTGCACCGGACCGAATACGCGCTCCGTCTCGTCCGCCGCCGCGGCAAAAGCTGCACGGTCGGTAATGTCGAGAAGGATTGGATGAACTTCGGCGTCCTTTCCGCGAAAGTAATCCATCGCCTCGTCGAGATGATCCTGGCGAATGTCCGCGATGACGATGCGCGCGCCTGCTTTGGAAAATACCTTGGCCTGGCCCAACGCAACGCCGCTGCCGCCACCGGTTATGAAGGCGACTTTGCCCCTGAAATCGTCCATGCCAATCTCCCGATCAGCCAGCTATCTCATGCAAACATGGTAGCCAGCACCCGAGCAGCATGGTTCAACCAATGGCGAAAAGTGCATCGTCCATTAATGCAATCACCGGCTTTTGCGCTGGCCGGACAATGGTCGTCAGGTATGATGGTCGGCAACAGCGAGCAGGCAGGGGACAATGTCGTAATGACGGATCAGATGCCGGCGGACCAGGGTCCTGCCGCCAGCGGTAACAACGAGACGCCAAAAGGACAGCCCTGGCCCGAACCCGCCAAGGCCTGGTACGCCGTCAGCATATTCGCCATCGCACTGATGTTCCTGTTTCTCGACCGCGGCATCATCAGTCTGCTGGTCGAACCGATCAAAGCCGACCTCGAATTGAGCGATTTCGAGATGAGCCTTCTTTTGGGCTTTTCGCTCGTCGTGTTCAATGCCTTCCTCGCAGTACCGGCGTCGCGGTTCGTCGACATCTGGCCGCGCAACATTATCATTACGGTGGGCATCGCCGCGTGGAGCACGATGACTGCACTGTGCGGCGCCGCGAATACGTTCATGCAGTTGTTCATCGCCCGCATCGGGGTCGGCGTCGGCGAGATCGTGCACGGACCCGCGACCTATTCGATGATGGCCGATCTCTTTCCGCGCGAGAAGCTGCCGCGCGCGATCGCGGTGCTGCAAATCGGCTTCATCGCCGGGGTCGGCATATCGCTGTTGCTTGGCGCGTTCGTAATTCAGCTGCTCTTGGGCATCGACAGCGTCCGCATCCCCGGAACGAATTTCGTGGTGAAAAACTGGCAGCTCGTATTCATCATTGTCGGCGTCCCGGGTTTGCTCGTGGCCGGGCTTATGATGACGGTCGCGGAGCCGCCGCGTCGCGGCCGCCTGGTCAAGATCGACAAACCGATGCCGCTGCGCACGGTGCTCAAATACCTGAGGGGACACTGGCGCGTGTATGCGCCACAGTTTGTTGCCCTGGGCATCTCCGCCACCGAGGTGTACGGCACGCGCGCCTGGCATCCGGTTTTTTTTCAGCGCACCTACGACTGGTCGGCGCAGCAGACCGGCATGGTGCTCGGCACCGCACTGATCATCGCAGCGCCGTTCGGTTTGTGGGGTGCCACCTGGCTGACTGAAAAGTTTGCAAAAACACGCGACGATGCAAATCTGCGGGTCGTTGCGATCGCCTATACGTTATCGCCGATATTTGCGATAGCCGGACCACTGATGCCAAACCCGTGGCTTGCCGTCGGCTGCCTGGCTGTCGGATTCCTGATCGGCATCGGCGGCGCCGTTCCGCAGAATGCGGCCTTGCAGAGCGTCACGCCGAACGAGATGCGCGGCCAGGTCACGGCTTTGTACCTGTTTGTGTTTTCCGTGATCGGTATCGGCATCGGACCGACGTTCATCGCGATATTCACGGACTTCCTGTTTGCGGACGAGCAGATGTTGCGATATTCGCTGTCGCTGTCCGCGGCGATCATGCTGCCGATGGCGTCAGTCATCATGTGGTGGGGCGTCAAGTATTATGGCGAAGAAATCGCGAAGGTTAAGATTCGCGAACAGGCGGAACTGGCCCGGTAATCCGGGTCAGACCCCCTGGGTCTGACCCCGGATTACCGGCATCAGAAGTTGTACTCGAACACGACACCATAGGTTCGCGGTGCGAGATAGAGCCTGCCGACCGTGCGTGTCAGGCCCACCGTGAACGAACCGGCCTCGACCAGTTCATCGGTCAGATTCTTTCCCCATAGACCCACCGACCAGCGCTCGTCGGCCGAGGCGTAAGTCAGGCTGGCGTCCAGCAGCGTGTAAGAGCCGGTGGCTTCGACGTCATTATTGAACTCCGAAAAGAACTGCTCGTCCTTGTATGACACGTCAGCCGTCAGCATCAGCGAGGCGCCGTCGGCCAGCGGGAAGTCATAGGCGCCATGCACGTTGTAGGACAGATCGGGCGTGTTGCGTGGCGAGTTTCCGGCGTACGACTGCACCACCGGATCGCAGGAGGCGAGCACGTTGCACGGATCGAAATTATCGACCGTATCGTACTCGTCGAACTCGACGTCAAGCCACGACAGGCCCGCGGTCAGGCTGAATTCGTCGGTTGCCTGCCAGTACATTTCCACTTCCAGGCCGCTGCCGCCGAGCTTCGCGGCATTCTCGAACCGGTTCACGAACCCCGTGCCGCCGGCGCCAGCCGGCAGGGTGCGGGCGAGCTGCAGATTCTCGAGGTCGTAGTCGAATACGGCGACGTTCAATAGCATGCTGCCGTCAAGGACGGTCATCTTTGCGCCGAGCTCGTGGTTCTCGATTTCCTCGGGCAGCGCCACGCCCGCGGCGGTCTGGGCAAGCTGCCCGACGGCGCTCTTGAAGCCTTCGGAATAGGTGTAATACAGCATCGCCATGTCGTTCGGCCGCCACTCGAAGCCGAGCATCGGTGAGAAATCGTCCGTGTCCTGCTTGTCCTTGAACGCTGTCCCGCCTATACCCTCGGTGATCGCCACCGGGAAGTTCCCCCTGAAGCCGACCGGCACGCCGAAGCGATCGACGACGAATGGCGGCAGTGGGAACGGCGCCATTGTGTCGAGCGGCGTAGGAACGCCGGGAACGAACGGCGGATTCCTGAACGCCTGGATGAAGTTCGTGCTGTCGATCGATCGCTCTTCCTCCGTGTACCGCGCGCCGACCTTGATCGCAAACTGGTCGTTGATGTCGATAGTGAAATTACCGAACAGCGACCAAGACTCGCCTTCGCCCATGCCGGTGAGGAAGACACGCTGCCGGTCCAGGCCCGGCACCGGCAGTCCGCCGAACGGTGATAAGCCGGAACGGTTGGTAACCTCCTGTTCCGTATCGAACCAGTAAAAGGCGACGAGGCCGTTCAGACGATCGCTGGTGTAGTGGAGCTGCAATTCGTTGGTGAACTGCTCGGTCGCAATTTCTCTCGAGTGTATCGTCGGCGGCTGCCCGGTGAAATCATAGCGATTCAACACCCTGGAGCCGTCGAAATCGTGGGAGAAGAAACCGTCGACGTCGCGATAGTTGGTGATATTGACGATGCTCCAGGCATCGTTCAACGTCCAACTCAGGGTGCCCGTGACCGCCCAGGTTTCCTTTTCGTTAATCGGATCCCATTCGGATGCGTAATTGCGCGTGCCCACCGGATAATCGGGTCCGCCCCCGATGACGTCGACACCCAGCGGGCGGAGGGACGCCGCTTCCTCCGGCGTAAGCGTCGGGTCGGTTTCCCACTGCGGGAACGTGGCGCGCTTGAACTTCGATCCCAGCGAGCGATCGTCTTCCTCGTACCACTCGCCGGTCAGCAGAAAGCTCACGTCGTCAGTGAAGTCGAACTGCAGGTGTGCCCTGACGCCCTGCTGGTCGGCATCGTCTACGTCCGTGCCGGTCGCCTCGTTGACGCCAAAACCATCTCTCGTCAACGAATGCACGGCCAGGCGCGCGGAGACCATATCGGAGAACGGCCCGGATATCGCCGCGTCGAGGACGAACTCGCTATAGTCACCGACCGATGCGCGCACGTAGGCATCGAACTCCTGTGTCGGTTTCGCGGTGATGAGATTTACCGAACCGCCGGTCGCATTGCGCCCGTAGAGAATGCCCTGCGGGCCACGCAAGACCTCGATGCGCTCGAGATCAAAAAGCGAAACGAAGTGCGCGGTCGGATCGTTGATGACCGCACCGTCGACGTGCAGGGCAACGGACGGGTCGATGCCGGCTGTCTGGTCATTGAGCCCGATGCCGCGGATGAATACCTTGGCGACACCAAGCGCGTGCCCGAAACTCAAGCTGGGGGCAATGTACTGCAGGTCCTCGAGAGTCAACACGTGGTTCGTCTCGATGCGGTCCATCGTAACAACCGTGACCGCAATGCTGACTTCCTGCAGACCCTGTTCCCGCTTCTGCGCAGTCACCAGGATCTCCTCGATGGCCTGGGCGCTCGCGGGCCCGGGCGTCATGAATGCTGCGATCGCCAGCGCAGCAACGGCCGAAATAGAAATGACGAAACGACGTTCGATCATCTGGTGCGGACGCATGTGCATATTGTTCTCCCCCGGTATAGCTATTCGTTATGTGCCTGACGACAGCTCGCGGTGCCGTTCGCTCACGGTGTCGCGCCTGCCAATGTGGACACTAGCATAGATCATTTTAGCCCAGCCAAACCAATGTGCCGCCGTGGCAAGCATTCTTCACGTCGTCTCAACCGATATTCATGAGCGGCGACGCGGCGGGCCAGTCGCAGTCAGATGCCGAAGATTCTTGCCGCATTCTCGGCGAAGACGAGTTTCTTGTCGTCGTCAGAGAGTGGCGCCGCGTTCAACCATTCGACGGCTTCGAACGTCTCCTGGTATGGATAGTCGACGGCGAACATGACCTTGTCCGCGCCGAGCACGGAGACGCACAATTCGAGCGGCGGATCCCAGTTCACGCCGCTCGTCGTGATCGCGAAGTGTTCGCGGAAATATTCCGTTGGCTTTCTCTTCAGCTCGCGATGTTCCATGCCCATCGCAGTCTCCATCTCGTAGCGGTTGTCGATGCGATAGAACCAGTAGGGAATTCCCTCCCCCATGTGCCCGATCACGATCTTGAGCCCCGGAAAACGGTCGAAGATACCGCCGGTGATCAGGCGCAGCGCATGCAGACCCGTCTCGGCGGCATAACCCCAGGTCGCAAACTCGAGGTGGTCTTCGCGGTAGGCCGCTGCGTGTAACGGTCCCGGGCAACGCGGATGAATGTAGAGCGGCGCTTTGCTCGCCTCGATCGCCTCGAGTATCGGCCAGTACTTCTCGTCACTCAGGAACTCGCCGTCCGTATGCGAATTGATGACGATGCCGTTGAGCTTCAATCTGCCGATCGCACGCTCCACTTCGCTGGCTGCGCGATTCGGGTCCTGCGGCGCGACGGTGGCGAGACCCGCATATCGTCCGGGGTGCCGCTCGATCGCTTCCTTCAAGCGATCATTCGCGGTTATCGCGACCGCGGTTGCCGTATCCGGGTCAAGCATCTGCACGCCGGTCGAAGTCAGCGACAGCAATGCCGTGTCGATTCCGGCCTCGTTCATGATCTCGATGCGCTCGCCGTCGAGGTCGAGCAGGCGATCGTGAATGACGCCACCCGACAGCGTGCGGCTCCAGAGATAAAGGTCCGGATGGTAGTCGCTCGTCTGGGCGACGACCTTGCGCATGGCGTCGAACTGTTCCGGTATCGCGAACGCCTCTTCCGTCGGGATCCGCCGGCATGCCTTGTCCGACCAGTCGATTACGTCGGTCATCTGACTGCTCCATCGGTAATGTCAGTACTCGTTTTATAACGATGTATTCCGGAAATGCAAAAAAACCCGGGTCGCCGTCATCGGCATTCTGCAATGAGTGCGCGCTTTGGAAAATTCGATTCGCCCAGGATCGAATCCTTTCCCATTCACCATGTACACTTTCGGAAGTGTCCGACCCGAATCAGCAATTCGACATCGAACGACTGATCGACGAGCAGAAGCTCGGGCGATTCAACCTGAATCTCCTGATCTGGTCTTTCCTCGCGATGTTCGCGGACGGCTACGAGATCACGGCCGTCGCTTTCGCCGCGCCCGAGCTCGTCAGGGACTGGAATCTCGACACGGCGTCGATGGGCCCCGTTTTCAGCGCGAGCCTTTTTGGCATCCTGTTCGGCGCACCTGCGCTGGGCTACGTCGGTGATCGTTACGGGCGCAAGTCGGCCATCATTGCCGCCTGCGCCATCTGCGGCGGCGCCACGCTGGCGATGGCCTTCGCGCGGAACATGGACCAGATGCTTTTCCTGCGCTTCGTCACCGGGATCGGCATCGGCGGGCTCATGCCGAACACGGTATCGCTGACCTCGGAGCTGTCGCCGAAGCGGTTTCGCGCGATGCTGATCGTCCTGATGTTCACCGGAATTACCCTTGGCGGCGGTGCGCCGAGCGTGATCGCCGCCTGGCTCGTACCGCAATTCGGCTGGCCGGTCCTGTTCCTGATCGGCGGCGTGTTTCCGTTACTCATTGCGTTTTGCCTGTATTTCGCGCTGCCGGAATCCGTGAAGTACCTGGCGCTTAAACCCGAGCGTGGGGCGCAATTGCGCCATACGCTGAAGCGCGTCAGGCCCGATCTGGAGATTCCGGAAACGGCGGCGTTTTCAATGCCTCGCGCGGCGCCCGATGCGAGCGGCGGCATCGGTCAGATATTCAGCGGCGGGCTGCAATGGATCACGCCGCTTTTGTGGTTCTGTTTCGGCATGACGCTAATGGCGAATTATTTCCTGAACAGCTGGATGCCGATCCTCTTCGAGACGAGTGGCCTCGCGCCGGACCAGGCCGCGCTGGCCAGCGGTCTGTATCACGTCGGCGGGACGCTCGGCGGTCTGGCTATCAGTATTCTGCTCGACCGCTTCGGGGTCGTCGTCATCGCGCTGTTCCTGATGCTAGCAGGCCCGGTCGTCGCCAGCATCGGCATTGATGGGCTTCCGTACGGCGCATTGCTGTCCCTGTCGCTCGGTTCGGGCGTCTTCGTCCTCGGTGCACAGTTCGGCAACAACGCCGCCGCCGGCATGTTGTATCCGACCGAAGTGCGCGCCAAGGCGGTCGGCTTCGCGTTCTCCGTCGGTCGATTCGGTTCGATCCTCGGTCCGTTGCTCGGCGGTTTCCTGATCGCTAGAGAATGGCCGCTCGCGTGGCTGTTTGCCGCCGCTGCCGCGCCGCTCGCCGTCGGCGCGGTTGCCGCCGTGATACTGACGCGCATATGCTTTGTTCGATTCAAGGGCTTGCAGATCGACGATAAAGCGGCAGAACAACTGTCAGTGGTCAGCGGAATCAATCCTGGGACCGGCGGACACACACAACAATAGACGGGATTCAGAGCATGAAAGACGTGGAAGGAAAGGTCGCATTCATCACGGGAGGTGCGAACGGCATCGGTCTGGGGATAGCGCGCGCATTCGTCAACGCCGGGATGTACGGAGTCATCGCCGACATTCGTGACGACGCCCTGGAAGAAGCCGCGGCGGAATTCGAGGCGGAGGGCAAGGGAGACCGCGTCGAAACGGTGCACCTCGACGTGACCGACCGCGACTCGATGAAAGCGGCGGCCGATGCGGCGGAGCAGGCGTTCGGTAAGGTGCACGTACTGGTCAACAATGCCGGCGTCGGTATCGGCGGGCCGATCAAGGAGGCCAGGTACGACGACTGGGACTGGGGCATGGAGGTCAACCTGGGCGGCGTGATCAACGGCATCGTCGAGTTCCTGCCGCGCCTCATTGCGCACGGCGAGGGCGGGCACATCATCAATACCTCGTCGATGGCCGCGGTCGTGCCGATGCGCGTCGCGTCGATTTACATCACGGCGAAATCGGCCGTGCTCGGGCTCTCCGAGGAAATGCGCGGCGAACTCGAGGAAGACAACATCGGCGTGTCGGCCTTCTGTCCGGGGCCGGTACAGACGAATATCAAGTACAGCGGAGAGTTGCGGCCTGAGAAATATCGCAAGGATTCGGGCTACGCCGAGGTCGAGAAGCAACTCATGGAGCGCCCGAACTCGCCATTATGGATGACGATAGACGAGGTCGGTGAACGCGTATTGAAAGGACTGCAGAACAACGATCTCTTCATCTTCACGCATCGCGAGTTCAGGGAAGGACTCGCTGAACGCTGCAAAAAGATGCTCGATTCGTTCCCCGACGAGGAGATCAACAAGGAACGTTACGATGAGATCAGGTGGCTCACCGAAAACGCGATCTACAAGTCATAAGGGATATATCGGTTGCGAGACGGCGGTCTGACGAGCGTCGTGTGATCCGAGCGCAGCAGGATAGCGAAAGCGAGGATCACCCGATTCGAGTGAGTCATGGACGTTGCGCGAGATTTACCGAGGCAGGTCGCCGTCTCGCAACCGTGGATTCAGGTTTTCGGCAGGTCGGCTGCCGGCACCCACCAGCCGTGTACCTGGCCGTAGATCTTGAACGGTAATTGTACCGTCGCAATCGGTCCGGCCTCGATGTCGTCGGTGTCGAGAATCAAGAGATCCGAGCGATGACCCTCGAGCATTCTCTCGGCGATGCCCACGATGTAGCCGTCGCCCTCGGCGGCGTCGTTGTTGCGCGGGACGAAGCACGGTTCCTGTAATGCCACGTCGGCGCCGGCGAAATACGATGTCGCGGTTCGCGTCCGGTGATCGAACATCGTGTAATGATTGTTGGGCCGGAACGGCCGGTTGGCGAGCGCCGGATGCGGCGGTTTGGAATAGTCCACCGTCGGCATGATGCCGAATCGGTAAGGCACTGTCTGGTAACGATCGTCCTGCCGCGGCAACACGCCGTTATTCGGATACAGCACTTCCATGTCATAGCGCTCGGCCCGTGTCGACAGGTCGACTTTCAGCCTGGTGACGACGCCGGCGGCACCGGCCGGATCAAAGGGTTCACCATAGCGGTTCGGGAAAAACGGAAACTGGTTACTGGGCGACATGTCCATATCGACGTAGCACACCTCGCCGTCCGACCAGGCGCCCATCACGTGCGTGGCAGACCGTTCCGGTCCTTCGTACCAGCGGAGATCGCTGCCGTCGCCGCCGCGCCGCATGACCCCGAACCAGGTCGGCAGCCGGGAATCCCACGAAAAATGCGGTCCCTCGGCCGCAATGAGATCCGGGTCATAGGCATAGGGAATGACGAGAAATGCGATATGGCGTTGCGTCACCGCAAAGTCGTGCAGCATCCCGACATAGGGCACCTTGATCCAGGCCTCCCAGGTGATGCTGCCCGTCGTGTCGATCGCGTAGATTGCGACGTCGTCGGTACCGAGGCCCTTCGCCTCGTAGCCGAAACCGATCATCTCGCCCGATTCCGGATCGAACTTCGGGTGCGCCGTAAACGTCTGGCTCTGAAGCTTGCCGTTGAACGTATGGTAATCGTCGAGCGTCTCGAGGGTCAGCGGGTCCATGACGACCGGCGGGCTGTCCTCTTTGAGCGCCAGCAAATGCTTATTGTGATAGACGACGGTCGTGTTCGCGGTGCCTCGGCTCAAGCCTCTCACTCTCGGGTCATCCGTCGCCGGGTTGCGATACATGCCGAAGAGCGCCTGACGGGCATCGCGTTGTACCTTGTATCGCTGCGTCCGTACATAGCGGGTCTTCAGATCGACATGCCCGTTCCGGAAGCGGAACATGGACACGTGGCCTTCGCCGTCGAACGGGATATTGTTCGGGAACTTCGGCGGGTACTGGAAGTCCGGACCGACGCGATAGAAGCAGCCGCTCAGGTCGTTCGGCACGCGGCCCTCGATATCGCAGTCGACGATATCGACCTCGGCGCGAAACGGCGCGCCGAGCCCCGGCGGCCGGTTGGGAAAACTGACCGTAGTATCCGTTTCTTCTGTTGCCATAGTTACACCACTTCTTGCCAGGACGCCGGCCGCAGTCACGCCGCCTATGAACTGGCGCCGGTCCAGTCTTCCACTCATGACCAGGGCTCCCCGGTGACCGGGTGCGGGTAGTGGAACGGCACCGTCTTAGTATTCGGCCACAGGCCAAGAAAATTCCTGTCGAGCTCGTCCGGCCCGTTCGGGTGGTCCGGATAGGTCTCCGAGTAGGCCGGGATGTACTCCGGTTTCGTGTATGCCCAGCCGGTTGCGAAATCGGCATGCCAGACCGGATTGTAAGACAGCCGCCTGATCTTCCAGATGCCGTCCTCACGCACGTACTCGTTCTCGTAGATGCCGCCTTCCCACCATTGCCTGGGATGCGCCCCCTGTTCACGGCCCCTGCGCGCCATCGGCGCGTCGGAATCCACGTGCACGCCGGCCTGCATCAGGGATCGAAAACGCGCCCTGGCGCTCGACCGGTCCGGGGCGACGTCAATGACGTCCTGCAGCTGCGGGTGATCGAGCAGAAAGCCCGGCACCGGGGCGTTCTTGCCGTCCGTGAAGTTGGTGCCGAAAACACCGACGTAGAGTCTGCGTACGCCGGCCTTGCCCTTCCAGATGCCACCCATGAACCGTACCTCGCCGTCGTCGGCATAGAGGTCTGCGACTTCTTCGTACAGGCACTTGTCGAGGTAGTAGCCATAGGCATGCTGCAGCTTGCGGATGTCGTTCAGGTCTTCGAGGTGTCCGACCTTGAGCTTCAGGGACTCGATCTCCTGCTGCAACGCACCGAGGCGATCCTTGCCGGCATCCTTGGATTGTCCGATTGCCGCTTTGAGCGGCAACAGCAAGCCACCCAATGCGGCCAGCTTCAGAAAAAACGAGCGGCGCTCGCTGGCGGCGTGCCAATTGCCTGAATTCTGTGAAGGATCGTTGTCACGGCTCATGGGACTGCTCTCCGGCTGTTAGGTCTGTATGCAGGATAACAGTGTCGCAGGTCTGCCTTTCGCCGGTTCGATGCTCGACGAAAATGTTGTCGTTCTGCAGCGAATGGATCGGACGCGCTCTGCTCAGGAAGCGGTTGTGGCTGCTACGCCGCCGGTGGCGGCACGCGTCAGGCGGTGCTGCTGTGCAGCTGCCGGTAATCCCTCGGCGTGAGGTCGTAGCGGGAGCGGAACACCCTGCCGAAATGTGTCGCGCTGCTGAAGCCGTGGTCAAACGCGATCGACGTGATCGTTCGTTTGCGCTGTGTCGGTGAGGTCAGTGCGCGCGCGCAGTCCTCGAGCCTCCGTCGCAGAATGTAACGAGCAACGGTCTCGTTTTCCTCGGAGAACAGGTGATGCAGATAACGGGTCGTGATGCGAAACGCGGCCGCTATCCGGGTCGGCGTCAGTTTGGGATCGCCGAGGTTTTCCTCGATGTAGTTGATGACGCGAACGCGGTGCGCCGCCGCGAGAGAATTGTGATCGATGCTCGAGCCGAGCACCTGGCGATAGGCATTGGCAACCAGACCGAGCATCGCGTCGGTGACGCCTGCATTCAGATCGAATTCCTCGTCGTCTCTCGAACGACGCCAGACGTCGGCGAGAAAACTCGACAGTAAACCGCCGATGCCCTTGTCGCCGGGAATGGACATCGCCGCAATGCTCCGCGGGTATTGCACGTAACGGCGCATGAGCTCGTCGGTGAAGCCGAATACCAGCATGCGACTCGGGTTTTCGAACGCGATCTCGTACGGCCGGCTGTTGTCGCAGATCGTCATATCGCCGGGGCGCAACCTAGCCTCGCGCTGGTCCTGGCGGTTGACACTCTCGCCTTCCAATTGCAGGTGCAGGAAGTGGATATGGGTTCCCAGTTGCGCGACGTCTGCGGCGGTGTGGCGGACGATTTGCGGGTCAGAGTAAACCTCGGCGATACGCACCGTCCCGGCAATCGCGCGCGACAGGCGACCCAGGAAGTCGGCGATATTGCGCGGCCCGGATACCTGCGGCGGGAATCTCGCTGCCTGAATGTCCTTCCAGTACGTCAGTTTTCGATGTGGGCTCGCCGTCGCCGTGGACAAGGTCTCTAACCGCGTCATGCTCATCCTCCCCCGGAATCACGCAACATAGCCATTGTTATCACCGCGATCGCCGGGGCTGTTGCAGCGTCCGTCGACGGGTGCGGCCGCGGTCCAGGCTTTGACAGTCAACCGCGGTCGATAATAAACTGCCACGTACCGAACGGTACGGTTTGGCAATGGCCATGTCAAACAAAAAATCGCTGATGGCCATGAATATTCATTCGACGGCGGGTCCATGAGTATGAGCTACGCGCGGATCGCTACCGAGGAGGCGTTTGCCACTCGCGAGCTCTTCGACTGTTATCGGCGCATCATCGATATGCGGCTTATCGATGATCCCGGGTTCTACAGCCTGTGGGGCCATTACCTCACGGATCCCTCGGAGCGGCCGGTCGAGGTGCGGCGCAAGCTCGTCGATCTCGATGACGAGCGCATCGCCGACATGGATGCCACCGGCATTTCCCGGCAAATCATCTCCCTCACAGCGCCGGGCGTGCAGGTTCTCGACCGCGATACGGCGGTATCGATCGCTATCGATGCCAACGACCAGCTCGCAGACGCCGTCAAACGTCACCCGGACCGCTATTCGGGCCTCGCTGCGATGGCGCCGCAGGACCCGCCGGCAGCCGCGAAGGAAATCGAGCGCGGCATCAAGGCCCTCGGCTTCAAGGGAGTGATCCTGAATTCGCACACCGACGGCGAGTATTTCGACGACCCCAAGTTCTGGGTGATATTCGAGACTTGCGAAGCGCTCGATGTGCCGATCTACCTGCACCCGACCACGCCGTCGAAAGGCATGATCGGGCCGCTCCTGGAAATCGGGCTCGACGGGGCGATTTACGGTTTCGCGGTCGAGACGGGCATGCATCTCCTGCGCATCATCATAAGCGGTGCCTTCGACCGATTCCCGCGCTTGAGGATCGTCGTCGGCCATCTCGGCGAAGCACTGCCGTTCTGGCTTTATCGGCTGGATTTCATGCACGCGGCGATGGTCCGCGCGAATCGATACGAGCGGGTCAAGGCAATTGCCAAACGGCCGAGCGAGTACCTCAGGGAAAATGTCTGGATAACCACGAGCGGTATGGCCTGGGAACCGGCCATCATGTTCGTGCGGAAGGTAGTGGGCGCCGACCATGTCATGTATGCGATGGACTATCCATACCAGTTCGTGCCGGCTGAGGTCACGGCCATGGATCAACTGCCGCTGAGCGACGAAGAAAAGAAAGCTTTCTATCAAACAAATGCAGAATCAGTGTTCTCGCTATCCTGAGAATCTGCTGCAGCTGGACTGAGAACCGAAGATGTTAGAGCTCTATCACGCGGAACCCGTCGCGAACTCCATGAAGGTGCTGATCTGCCTGAAGGAAAAGCAACTGGACTTCAAAAGCCGTTACGTCAATCTGCTGCGCTTCGAACAGCACGAGCCCTGGTTTGTCGAAATCAACCCGAACGGCCAGGTGCCCGTGCTGGTGCACGACGGCAGGGTCATCACGGAGTCGACGGTCATCAACGAATACCTGGACGAGGTATTCCCGGAGATTCCCTTGCGGCCGGCAGATCCTTACGATCGGGCGCGGATGAGAATCTGGAACAAGTTCGTCGACGAGTATTTTTGCCCGGCGCTCAGCATGATCGGCTGGCACGTCATGGTGCGAAAGATCGCCCAGGCCCTCGACGAAAAGCAGCTTCAGGAAATGCTGGCGAGGATCCCGCTCGAGGAGCAGCGCAAGAAGTGGGCAACCGTGGCCGGCGGTTCCTTCAGCGAGGACGAGCTCGAAGATTCACGGCGCAAGCTCGGCGTCTCGATCGGCAAGGCGGAGGCCATCCTGGCCGAATCCGACTGGCTTGCCGGACCCGGGTACTCGCTCGCGGACGCGAACAGTTTCCCGATGGTCGCCGGCGTGGACCGCCTGCATCCGGAGATCATGAGCGGGGACGCGGCGCCGCGCACGCGGGACTGGCTCGACAGGATGCAGGAGCGCCCGGCGGTCCGGGAGTCCCTCGCAATGCCCAACAAGGTCGCGGAGACCTTGCAGGCGGTTGCAGGCCACTAAGTGTCTGCTTTAGGAAACAAGGACTTGCACGGTTCGCGGCTGGCCCATGCGAGTAGCTTCAACTATCATGCCGTGAGCCCTTGGCACAAGAGGGTCACAATACAAAGTGGTGACGCATGAACAGGCAACAAGCAGTTGCGAAATTCGCGGAAAGGCAACAGACGAAGAAAGAACAGGAAGTGCTCAGTGTCGCTTCGGACTACTTCCTGAGTCATGGCTACAAGGGGACGAGTATAAACGCCATGGCGCGTGACTCCGGGATCTCGAAAGAATCGATTTACCGTTACTTCAGCAGCAAGAAAGACCTGTTCGAGGCGGTCATCGCCAAGGAGCTGACCGAATACCAGGACAAGCTGCAATTTCTGAACTTCGAATACGATTCGATTGCTCTTGAAGAGGCACTGAAACGCGCGGCGGAATCGATCATCGGCGCGGTCACCGCGGATGTAACGCTGGCACTGCGTCGCCTGATATTCCAGGAAACGGTTACCTCTCCGGATATAGGGCATTTCTATTATGAAATCGGCCCGCAGGTGGCATACAAGAACCTGGTGAAAATATTCGCTGTGCACCAGTCCGAAACGGATTTCAATCCTGACAAGTTATCGCGGTACTTCGTTGCAATGATCCTGCATTACACGATGATCCGGCGCGACTGTGGTGTGGCGAAGCCGCTTGCAAAGAGCGAAGCAAAAGAACTTGCGGACGAAGTGACGGACGATTTTCTGAAGGCTTTTTTCAAATAAGTCTCGATTGTTCCGGCGCGAGTTGAATGCGTTGACACTTATATATGCAGCAGCTAGTGTTGATCAGACCGAACGGTTCGGTCAGGAAATTAATGATGTCCAAGAATCCGATTGCCTCTGACAAATTCCTGATGAACGGCGGCCGCATTTCGATGCTCATCGCCGTTCTGCTTCTCTGTACGGCATGCAGTCGCGACGGGGACTCCGCCGGTGATCGTATGGCCACGGCCGCGGCGAACGTCGACGGCGCGAGGATATCCCGGGCCGAAGCAGGTGCCTGGTTGTCGCATGGTCGTACGTACAGCGAGCAACGATTCAGTCCCCTGAGCCAGATCAATGCCGGCAATGCCGCGGATCTCGGGCTCGCCTGGTTTCACGATCTGGATACCGACCGCGGCCAGGAAGCGACGCCGATTGTGGTCGACGGCGTCATGTACGTGAGCACCGCGTGGAGCAAGGTCAAGGCGCTCGATGCAGCGACGGGAGAGCTCGAGTGGTCCTTTGATCCCGAGGTACCGGGGCAGAAGGCCGTCGAGCTTTGCTGCGACGTCGTCAACCGGGGCGTCGCAGTATGGAAAGGCCGTGTCTACGTCGGTACGCTCGACGGGCGGCTGATCGCCATCGATGCGGCGACGGGCAAGCAGGACTGGGCGGTGCAAACGACCGATCCGAGCCTGCCCTACAGCATTACCGGTGCGCCGCGCGCGTTCAACGACAAGATCGTCATCGGCAACGGCGGCGCCGAATTCGGCGTCCGCGGCCACGTCAGTGCCTACGACGCGACCTCCGGTGAAATTGTGTGGCGCTTCTACACGGTGCCGGGTGACCCCTCGCAGCCTTTCGAATCGGAAGCGATGGAAATGGCGGCTACGACCTGGTCCGGGGAATGGTGGAAGTACGGCGGTGGCGGCACGGCGTGGGACTCCCTGGTCTACGATCCGGAATTCAACCTTGTTTTTATCGGTGTCGGTAACGGCGCACCCTGGAACCGGACCATCCGCAGCCCCGATGGCGGAGACAATTTGTTTCTCTCGTCCATCGTTGCCGTGAATGCGGATACCGGCGCCTATGTTTGGCACTACCAGACGACTCCCGGAGACACCTGGGACTTCACGGCGACCCAGCCGCTGATGCTCGCCGAGCTGGAGATTGGTGGCGAGGAACGAAAGGTCATCATGCAGGCGCCGAAGAACGGCTTCTTCTACATCCTCGACCGCAAGACGGGCGAACTCCTGTCCGCGGAACCGTTCGCCACCGTGACCTGGGCATCGCATGTTGATCTGGAGACCGGCAGGCCGGTCGAAAACCCGGGTGCCCGTTACAGCGGTCCCGCACCGTCGCTGGTGGTTCCCGGTCCGGGCGGTGCGCACAATTGGCAACCGATGGCCTACAGTCCGGATACCGGTCTCATCTATATGCCGGTTCACGATGCCGGATTCCCCTATTTCGAAGATCAGGAATACAAGAGGACCGGGCTGGGATTCAATACCGGCGTCGATTTCAACAAAGCCAGCATGCCGCAGGATCCGCAGATCAAGGCACAGGTACTGGGCAGCATCAAAGCATATCTGCAGGCCTGGGACCCGGTCACGCAATCAGAGGCATGGCGCGTCGAATATCCGGGGCCGTCGAACGGTGGTGTGTTGACGACGGCAGGCAACCTGGCCGTACATGGAACGGCCGGCGGCGATTTCATTGTCTATCGCGCCGACAACGGCCAGAAACTGTGGTCACATCATGTGCAGACCGGTGTGCTCGCCGGCCCGGTTTCTTACGAGGTCGACGGCGTGCAATACATCGCGGTCGCGGCCGGCTGGGGCGGAATCTATGCACTGGCGCCCGGTGAAATCGGCCTGATGTCGGGACGGCTCGGTAACAAGAGCCGCGTCCTTGCGTATCGGCTCGGTGGCGACGCCGTATTGCCGGATCCGAGCATTCCGGCGCCGCTCGTGTTCAATCCGCCCGAAGCCACGGCCGACGATGAAACTGTCGCGCGAGGCAAGTACCTGTACCACCGCCACTGCGTCGTATGCCATGGCGACGCTGCGGTCAGTGGTGGGATGCTGTCCGATCTCCGGGCGAGTCCCACCATCCACGGTGACGCGTGGCATACCGTCGTATTGGATGGGGTTTTGACCGAGCACGGCATGGTGGGCTATTCGGCCGAGGTCGATCGCGACGCTTCCGAAGCAATTCGCGCCTACATTATTGCCAGGGCACACGAGAGCCGGGCGCTTGCCGAAGCTGCTACTCAGTAATCAGCGCTGGTCCAGGAGCCGCAGCAACGCGGATTAACCCGTGACCAATAAAAGCTTTTATGGCTGGAAGCTCGTCGCAGCTTTCTGGGTGATCCTGTTCATCAACCTGGCTTTCCCGGCCTACGGCTCGAGCATCATCAATGCCTATATGGTCGCGGATCTCGCGCTCGATCGCCGGACATTGGGACTCATGGTCGCGGTCTACATGCTGATGAGTGGCCTTCCCGGGCCATTCGTTGCCATGTTCGTCAACCGCTACGGCGTGCGCAGGACGCTGGTCTATGGCAGCGGCGTCCTGATGGCAGGCGCGCTCGGCATGGCGACGTTCGTCGACACTGGATTAGAGGCCATCATCGTATTCGGTTTCATCGTGGGCCTGGGCGTCGTGTCCGGCGGCGCGCTCGCCGCGCAGACCGGCACGGCATTCTGGTTTGTGCGCCGGCGCGCCCTGGCGATCTCCCTGATCCTGTCCGCCGGCGGAATCGGCGGTTTCGTCGCCGCGCGCCTTTTGAACAGCCTGATCAGCATGTTCGAAGGAAACTGGCGCGCCGGATGGTGGCTCATCACCGCCATGACACTCGTGTCGATTATCGTCGCAGCGCTTTTCGTCATTGAGAAACCGGAGGATATCGGCCAGCAGGCCGACGGCGGCGCTGTCGGGGACACTGGTGCGGCACGGATAAGAGCGGCCCGCGTTCACATTACGACCGAGGACTGGACATTCAAGGAAGCGCTGAGCTCACCGGTACTCTGGTTATTGCTCTTCGGCAGCGTCGGTATGAGCGGCGGTTTTACCCAGGCAATGGCCCATGCGGTCGTGCACCTTCAGGACCTCGGCAACACTTCCGACGTTGCCGCGAAGTCGTTCCCGATACTCGTGGTCTCGACCCTGATCGGCAAGCTCATGCTCGGCGTGTTCGGTGACCGGATCGATCCGCGTTACCTGTGGGCCATCGCCGTCGGTGTGTTCGGTCTCGGATTACTCGTATTGATCGACGCAACGAATACATTGACCCTTAACATTTATGCCGTATGCATCGGGTTCGGATTCGGCGGCGGTCTCGTCTGCATGATGACCGTAATGAGCAACTACTTCGGCTCCAAAGCTTATGCATCGATCATCGGTATCACGCTGGCGGTACAGACGACCGTCGGCGCGCTGGCGTCATTCATCGCCGGCGACCTGTATGAGCGGCAGGGCAGTTACGCGATTGCGTTCATCGGCACAGCGATCCTCTGTTTTGCCGGTACGCTGGTCCTGCTGATCGTCAAGCCGCCGCGGCGGCCGCGCCCGGAGCCGGTTTCCGGAGAGACAGAACAGGAAGGACTGACGCATGCCGAAGCCTGAACTTTATCACTGGGAACCGAATGCGAACTCCGGCAAGCCGATCATCGCGCTCATCGAGAAAGGCGTCGAATTCGAGAGCCGTTATACGGACTTGCTGGCTTTCGACCAGCACAAGCCCGAATACCTGAAACTGAATCCCAACGGCACGATTCCCGTCTTCGTCCATGGCGACGTGATACTCGCCGAATCGACGGAGATGGGCGAGTACATCGATGCGGCGTTTCCGGGGCCATCGTTGCGACCGGACAAGCCGGCCGACCGCTGGCGCATGCGCTGGTGGGGCAAGTTCCTGGACGGCTACTTCGGCCCGTCGCTCAGCATGATCGGCTGGAGCGTATTCATCGGTCCCGCGGTGCGGGACCGGGATCCCGAGGAACTGAAGAGAAGCATCGAAAGGATACCCCTGAAAGAACGTCGCGATGCCTGGTCCACGGCGATCTATGGCACGTTTTCCGAGGAAGCACTGTCCGAGTCGCGGCGCCGCGTGCTGCAGGGCATCAGGGTGATCGAAAAGGGCTTGAGCGAGCGGCCGTATTTCGCGAGCGATTCCTATTCGCTGGCTGACATCAATGCATTTTGCATGGCATACGCGTTGCCGCTGATGCAGGCCGAATTCGTCAACGAGGAGAAGACACCGAATCTGCTGGACTGGCTGCGGCGAGTCTACGCCCGCCCGGCGATCGCCGAGACATTCAAGCTCGGCAGGACGCCGATGGCAGATCGTGCGAATGACGTGCGCGAGATCTTATTCGGGGAAGACCAGCATGCTTGAATTGTTTCACTGGGAGCCGGTCGGCAATTCCGCACGCGTGCTTATCTGTCTGCACGAAATCGGTGTGGCGTTCGAGAGTCGTTACATCGATCTCATCGGCTTCGAACAGTTTTCGGACGAATTCCTTGCGATGAACCCGATGGGCCAGGTGCCGGTCCTGCGCATCGACGGTTTGGTCATGACGGAATCCTCGCTAATCAACGAGTATCTCGCGGAATCGTACCCGGACGCGGGACTGGCACCTTTGGATCCGCTCGGCTGGTACAAGACACAAACCTGGTCTAAGTTCGTCGACTACAATCTGGGCTCCTCGCTGGCCACGCTCGGTTGCCACGAACGTCTCGTGCCGATTTTGAAAAAGCTGAAGCAGGACGAGCTCGCGAAAAAGATCGAGGCGATCCCGGTGCCGGAACGGCAACCCGGGTGGCGGCTTGCGGCGAGCAATGGGTACACGTCCGACATGGTCGGCAACTCGGAACGCAAGCTCGCACTCGTCATCGAACGCATGGAGAACGTCCTGGCGGACAATGCATGGCTCGCCGGCGAAAAGTATTCGATTGCGGACATCGACACGTTTGCCCTCATGCGTTCCCTCGCCGAACTTGCTCCTGACATCGTCAACGAAGAACGAGCGCCGCAGACGATTGACTGGCTCGAGCGCATCGCCGAACGCCCTGCCGTGCAGGAGGCGCTGTCGAAATACGGCCAGCTCGGGCCCGGGCAGGCATTTGCGCCGGGCCCGGAACACAGCCGTTGGGGCTGACGGTTGTTCACGGCGCCCGCGTTGACACTCGAAGAAGCCAAACCGTACAGTACGGTTTGGCACTGACCGGCCGCTAGCCCGGAGACGTCCCGATGCAAGAACTGAAGGGGAAAACCGCATTCATCACCGGCGCCGCCAGCGGCGTCGGCTTTGGCATGGCGCAGGCGTTCCTGAGCGAAGGGATGAATGTCGTCATCGCGGACATTCGCGCCGACGGGCTCGATGCCGCGGCAGAGGTGCTCCAGGAAACCAGCAAGAACGTGCATGCAATCCGGGTCGACATCACGAATCGCGATTCGATGACGGCCGCGGCCGACGAAGCGGAGCAGCATTTCGGCAAGGTGCACATGCTGTGCAACAACGCAGGTATCAATGTGTTCGGCCCGATCGAGCAGGCGAATTACGACGACTGGGACTGGATCATGGACGTCAATCTCAATGCCGTCTTCACCGGTATCAAGTGTTTCCTGCCGAAGATTCAGGCGCACCGCGAAGGCGGCCACATCGTCAATACCGCATCGATGGCGTCGTTCGTGAGCGGACCCGGCGCCGGAATCTATACGGCAGCGAAATGCGCGGTGCGCGGGCTGACCGAATGCCTCTGGTACAGCCTCGTGCCGCAAGGCATCGGCGTGTCGCTGGTCTGCCCGGGCCTCGTCAACAGCAACATCAACATGAGCGAAGAAATTCGGCCCGAGACGCGCGTCGATACGGGATACACA